>JBAQGL010000388.1:0-2236 GCA_049287785.1 Candidatus Dormiibacterota bacterium
CCGCCGCCACGAACGACAGACCGGTGAAGAAGACACAGAGCTGGGCGGCCCGGCGCTGCGTCTCCACCCCGAGCGAAAACAGCCCGCCGAGCAGCGGCAGGAAGGGAATCGCCCAGGCGGCGTTGTAGATGCCCATCCCCTATCCCTCGATATCGCCGAGGGCGTCGATGTCCGCCCGTCCGGTGCGCCGCCACAGGAGCAGGACCAAGGCGAAGCCGAGGCTGCAGATGCAGCTCGCCACCACGATGGCGAATGCCCCAAGGGCATCGCCGGTAGCGGGCGGACCGTTCATCGCGTGCGTGAAACCGACGAGCGCGATCACCGGTGCTGCGAAGAGGAGTCCGATCGACATCGCCACGCCGAGTGGATGGCGGCGCGCGAGGACGCCGTAGATCCCGACCGCGAACACGGCCGCACTGAGCACTGCGAACTGACCCGGGCCGACGGTCACGAGTCGTCCCTCGCGGGGCGCCGTCGTCCCTGCTCGCGGTCGAGGCGCCGCCTTCGCGACAGCTCCTCGCGCTGCCTGCGCTGTTCGAGCATCTGATCGTAGGTCTGCTCGTCAGCGCTCCGCCGGCCGATGACGAGCGCGGCGCCGATGGTGACGGCGACCACCACGACGGCGATTGCCAGGGCGTAGGGCGCGCGATAGTGCAAGACGGTGACGAGGGCGGCGCCGACGTATGCCGGGAGGTTGATGAGCAGGTTCCCCGGATACCACCCGTTGCCGACCATCGCCAGGGTGATCACCAGCACCGCCGCGGTCCCGACGGCAATCGGCGCTGCGATCCAAAAGCGTTCCGGGAGGATCGGCCCGGTGACGAGCCCGCGGTACACGTCGCGCCGGAGGACAAGCACGACGACACCCGCCGCGATTCCCGGCACCACCAGCTGGACCACCGCCAGCGCATACGCGCCCGAGATGAGCTCGAGGATGGCCATCAGCACCATCACGGCAGCTCCGGCATAGGCCGAAAGGCGAAGCGAAGGAAGCCCAACTGCGGCCCCAGCGGCAAGCACGATGAGCACGGCGATGGCGTAGAACGCGACTGCGTTAGGGGTCATAGGGGCGCGGGCGGCATTGTAGTAAGCGCGGGCTCAGACGGAATCGTCGTCTTCAAGCCGCGACGCACGCGTTCGTGTCACCGATCGGACGGTGCCGGGGACTCGCTCGAAGAGCAGCACCAGGCTCAGACCCACCGCCGCGAGCAGGAGCCCGACGATCGCAACCGGGGTCACCCTGATGCCGATCAGGGGCAGCGACACGCCCGCGTCCCACGGTCCGGGCGCCGAGCTCGAGGCTGCGGATGCTCCGAGCCGTGCTATCGCCGCGGGGCTGGGAAACACCCGCTGGCCGATGACACCCGCCACGAAGGCCAGGCTCCCGACCGTGCAGATGTAGTACAGCCAGTTCCCGGTCTGACGCCCCGCGTACGTGGACGCAGTCACGGCCAGGCAGCCGAAGAGGACTGCGAGGATGCCGACGACGACCTGCTCGGGGGTCGGGGGCACCGCCGCGGCGCCTCAGGCGGCCCGGCGGATCAAGCCGCCTCCGAGAACCTCGTCACCCCGGTACAGCACCACCGACTGTCCCGGTGCCGCCTGGTCGACCGGGCGTTCGAATCGGATTCGCACGGTATCGCCATCGCTCGCATCGACCCGGGCCGGGTGGGGCTCGCCGTGAGCGCGAAGCTGTGCCTCGCATTCGGCTCCCATTGCCGCGGCCGACCCGCTGACCCACCGGAACGAAGACGCCTCGACGGTGGCTCGGCGAAGGGCCTCGCGGGGACCCACCACGATGGTGTTCAGGGCGGGGCGGATCTCGATGACGTACCGGGGCGCTGCGTCGGGCCGCGATGGCGCGATGCCCAGGCCCGCGCGCTGTCCCACCGTGAAGAAGGGGATGCCCTGGTGCTCGCCGATCACCGTGCCGTCGATGTCGGTGATCGCACCGGGCCTGAACCGCCCTGCGAGCCGGGCTCGCAAATCCGACTTCAGGTCCGCATCGACGAAGCACAGATCCTGCGACTCCGGCTTGGCCGCCGTTCCGAGCCCGAGCGCGGCCGCCTCTGCTCGGACGTCGGCCTTCGAGTCGTCGCCACCGATGGCGAACACCGCTCGCCGCAGCTGCTGCTGGTCCAGACGGTGGAGCACGTACGCCTGGTCGCGGCGTGCGTCGCGGGCCCGGTGCAGCGTCACCAGCGCCCCTCGCCGTCCGGTCCGCGCGTAGTGACCG
>JBAQGL010000389.1:0-2078 GCA_049287785.1 Candidatus Dormiibacterota bacterium
GTGATGTTGTCCTCACCGAGGATCAGATCCTCGGCGCAGCGACCACCCAGGATCTGCGCGAGCTGGTCGACAAGCTCGGCCTTGCTCACCAGGTAGCGGTCCTCGATGGGCAGGCTCATCGTCCAGCCGAGCGCCTGTCCGCGACTGACGATCGTCACCTTGTGCACCGGATCGGTGTGCTCCAGGGTCGTGCCGACCAGCGCGTGGCCCATCTCGTGGAAGGCGATGGTCAGCTTCTCCTTGTCGCTGATCATCCGGCTCTTGCGCTCGGGGCCTGCGATGACGCGGGCGATCGATTCCTCGAGATCGTTCATGACGATGACCTTGCGATTCCCGCGCGCCGCGAGGATCGCCGCCTCGTTGATGAGGTTGGACAGGTCGGCGCCGCTGAATCCCGGGGTCTGCTTCGCCAGCACCTCGAGGTCGACACCCGGATCGAGGGGCTTGTTGCGCGCGTGCACCTCGAGGATCGCGCGACGGCCGCGGATGTCCGGGCGGTCGAGCATCACGTGCCGGTCGAACCGGCCGGGGCGGAGCAGCGCAGGGTCGAGGACGTCGGGCCGGTTGGTGGCCGCTATCACGATGACGTGCTGGTTGGTCTCGAAGCCGTCCATCTCGACGAGGAGCTGGTTGAGGGTCTGCTCGCGCTCGTCGTGTCCACCGCCGAGGCCCGCGCCACGCTGTCGGCCGACGGCATCGATCTCGTCGACGAACACGATGCAGGGCGAATTCTTCTTGGCCTGGTCGAAGAGGTCGCGGACGCGGCTCGCGCCGACACCGACGAACATCTCGACGAACTCCGAGCCGCTGATGCTGAAGAAGGGCACGCCCGCCTCACCGGCCACGGCCTTGCTCAGCAACGTCTTCCCGGTACCGGGAGGGCCGACGAGCAGCACACCCTTGGGGATGCGCGCGCCCACCGCGACGAACTTGTCCGGGTACTTGAGGAACTCGACGATCTCGTTGAGCTCCTGCTTGGCCTCGTCGACGCCCGCGACATCGACGAACGTGATCGCCGGCTTGTCGCCCGCGAGCAGGCGCGCGCGACTCCGTCCAAAGGACAGCGCCTGGTTGTTGCCGCTCTGGGTCTGCCGGAAGATCCACAGCAGGATCAAGGCCATCAGCCCGAAGAGGATGAGGTTCGGAAGGATCACGCTCAGCAAGAAATTCCCCCCGCCGGCCGTATCGACCTTGTAGTTGAAGTAGTTGGCACTCTGAAACTCCTTCGCAACGGCGTCAGCCGACGAGGCTACGGTTGTGTACTGCGTTCCGCTCTCGGAATACCAGGTCACAGTCTGCCCGTCGCTCTGGATTTCCGCCGGCTGTGTCGTGCTGAGCGTCTTGCTCGGGTCGGCGCCGGACACGCTCAGGTTGTGAATCGCCTGGTCGAGCTGGCCGGCCGTAGCCGTATTGGCGTTGCTGCTCGGGAAGGTCTTGTAGAGGACCGCGGCCAGCACGATCACAGCGAGCGCGATGACGATATAGGTGACGCTGCGGCGAGACGTGGGCACGAACTCAGTCTACCAGGGGTCCACGATCTCAACCCTGGAACTCAGGAGCCGCCGCTGCCGCTCGGCGAGCACGACCAGCCGCCGCCGCGCTCCGGGAAAGACCGCCTCGAGCGCGGGGATCACGTCGTGGCGCACCCGGCTGCGAAGAAACCGCGGATCCGCGTTGCTCGGATCCTCCAGCGGCTCGATGCCCAGCGCCGCACAGTAGGCGACGGTCGCCTCTCGCCAGACGCGGAGCAGAGGGCGCACCAACCCGCGCTCGCGCTCGGCCATCGCTGGGAGTCCCCGCGGCGATGCGCCGGCAAGGGCGCGCATGAGAACGGTCTCCGCCTGGTCGTCGGCCGTGTGGCCGAGCGCGATGGCACCGGCGCCTACCTTCGCCGCTTCGGCGCGCAGCGCCGCGTGGCGTGCGGTGCGAGCGTGATCCTGCAGCGATCCCCCGGGGGCAACCTGAACTGTGATCGCCCGGAACTCGATCCCGCGATCCGCCGCCAGGCCCGCGACGAGGTCGGCCTCGGCCGCCGATTCGGGACGCAGACCGTGGTCGACGTGCACAGCGGACAGCCG
>JBAQGL010000390.1:0-4682 GCA_049287785.1 Candidatus Dormiibacterota bacterium
GGCGTATCGCGCGGAGCGCACCGGGGCCGCCGAACCGCCACCGCTTGTGGTGGTGTCGTTGAGCGGCGACCTCCCCGCGCACGTCGCGCTCGATCAGCCGGCGACCAGCGTCATGATCGTGACCTCCGGAGAGGGGGCGTCAAGGGTTCGGCGCGCGCATCCGCTCGCGAGCGTCATCGAAGCGGGCGACGGGAGCGAGCTCAGCGGAACCGCGGTCGTGGCGGCGGTGACGCGAGCGCTCGGACCGGGCTTGTTCCTCTGCGAGGGCGGTCCGTCACTGTTCGGCCGCCTGCTCGCGGATCGGGTGGTGAACGAGCTGTTCCTCACGATCTCCCCGCGGATCGCCGGTCGTGATCACGACCAGCCGCGGGCGGGCGTCGTCGACGGGTGGGCGGCTGCTCCTGCTGCCCTTCCGAGAGCGGCGATCGAGTCGGTGCGGCGGTCCGGCGACCACCTGTTTCTCCGCTATCGCTTCGAAGGCTGAGCGCCGGATCCTGTCGACGGCGTCGGACAGCAGATCCTCGAGCACCCGGCCGGACTCACCGGCGCCCCGACCAGCGACCGCGAGCAACTCAGGGTTGGAGCGGAGGAAGCGGGTCGCGGCGTCGATGATTACGGAGTTCTCGGTCATGGCCCTATCGTCGGGGCGCCCGGCGACAGGTGCCTGTCGTCAGTCCTCGGTCTTCTCGGAGGGGGACTCGCTTCCGGCGAGCAGCAGGTACAGCTTGCGGCGCGCCTCGTGAAGGATCGTCTTCGCCTCCGCGATGTGCGCCGCGTCACCGGTGCGGCTCACCTGCCAGACGGCTGCGAGCAGCTGGAACGCCTGGTCGCGGAGATCGCGATGGTCGCCACCGACGGAGCCGGCCGCCTCGGCCCAGGGTGCGGGGCCGGCTGCAAGCTTGCCGGCCTCGTCGCGCCCGGTCTCGGTCAGCTCGAAGACCCGGCGACCGCCGTCCGCCTCGACCGCGCGAACGAGGCCCTCGTCCTCGAGTTGTTGAAGCGTTGGGTACACCGACCCGGGGCTCGCCCGCCAGGCCCCGTTGCTGCGCCGTTCGAGCTCCTGGATGATCTGGTAGCCGTGCGATGGCTTCTCGGCGAGAAGCACGAGGATCGCCGCACGGACGTCGCCCCGTGCAGCGCGCCGGCCGGGCCCGAACGGTGGACCGAAGGGCGGGCCGAATCCGCCTGGACCGCCGAAGCCGGCGGCGAAGTCCGGGGCGTCAAACGGCGGCCATCCGCGCCGATGGCGGCCACGGGCGCCACCTTCGAGGTGCTCACGGACGTGGTGGTGGAAGCGGGACGCCACGTCGTGATGAGACGCCTCCAACTCGCCCTGGGGGCTGTGCTGGGAATGATCTCTGGTCATGTCGATTCGCTCCATAGCGTTTTGATACGATGTACCAACGATATATCGAGACCGGTCGCTTGTCAAGTCAGCCTCAGGCGCTCGCCGCCCAGTTGAGATTCATCTGCGCGAGCATCTCCGCCGCGACGGGCGGTGCCGCTATGAGCTCGATGTCGAGCTCGTGGTTGCGTGCGAACCCACCGCCCGACCAGTTGGCGCTGCCAAAGAGCACCGACGTCGCGTCCGCCACGATCGCCTTGGCGTGGAGCAGCTCGCCCCGGCTCCGATACCAGCGGACCGCGATGCCGTCGGCGAGCAGCGCCGCGTAAGAGGGATCGCTTGACGGCTGCGAAGGGTCGAGCAGCACGCGAACGGCGACGCCGCGCAGCGCCGCGGCCTCCAGCGCGTGAACGATCCCGGTGTCGGTGAGGACGAAGAGCTCGAGGTCGAGCGTGTGCTGCGCCGAGTCGATGAGCCCGAGCGCGAGTGGACGGATCTCCGCGCCGGGCAACGTGGCGGCGACGTCGATCGCCGGATCGCTGACGCGGTCGGGTACCGACCCGGCCCGGCCGCAGGTGACCAGGTCTCGTTCGAACACGCGATCGAGGTTGCCGACCACCGGGCCGCGAACCTCGGCGTCGTAGTCATGGTTCGCCGGCGAGTTCACGCCCCAGTTGATGCCACCAACGACCGCAACCTGGGCATCGACAACGAGCAGCTTGACGTGGTCGATCATCTGCTTGCGTACCGGATAGTCGACGACATCGACGCCTGCGGTGCGGAGCAGGGCAGCGGTGGCGACGCTCGCGAGCTCTGAAGGGTCGTCGATGACCGTCACGGCCACACCTCGGTGGCGCGCGGCGATCAAGGCGGTGGCGAGGCCGCGCTGACCGAACTCGTAGATCTCAACGCGGATGCTCATACGTGCGGCGTCGATGAGCGCCTGCAGGCGCGCGAACGTCGCGTGCCCGCTCCGCAGCAGCGTCACCTGGTCAGGTCCGACCACGACAGCCGGGGCCGGCCCCAGCAGCGGCGCCGGTGGCGGCGTGTGCACGGCCGATGCCTGGACCTGGGCACATCCGACCACGACCGCGGCGGCTGCGAGTGCGGCGACGCCGCACCGCCACAGCGAGCCGAGGGACATATGCAGGCGGTACATTTCGCGGACACACTACCACAAATCAGCGTAGGCTGCGCGGCAGTTGCGTCACGCTGCGATCGGGAACGGATCGCACCGATGCACCTATACTCGGCCAGATGCGTTGTCAAGGAGGCGTTGTTGCGTGAAGACCGCCCTCGCCGTGGCCCAGGTCGTGATCGGCGTGCTCGCGGTCCTTGGCATCCTCCTGCAGACCCCGAAGTCAACCGGCCTCGGCGGAACGATCGGTGGTGGAGGAGACTCGGGCGGCGGGTACCGGCGCCGGCGGGGCCTGGAGGCCAGCCTGCTGCGGTTCTCGGCAGCGATGATCGCGCTGTTCGTCGTCGTCTCGATCCTCGCCACCTACGTCACCAAGTAGGCTGGCTTCCCCGGCACCGGCCGGTTGAGGTCATCGCAGGGGCGGCACTCGTGCTCGTCGCCGCCGGAGCGCTCGGGTTTGCGCTCTCGGTGCATTTCGGGCTGATCGGCGGACCGCAGTTCACCGAGGGGCTGGTCGTCGCCGAGCGGCCGATGTCGCTGAACCCCCTCGTTGAGGCTTCCGATCCGGCCGTTGTGGACGTCGGCCATCTGCTCTACCGGTCGTTGCTCAAGCTCGACAGCACCGGATACCCGACAGACGACCTCGCGGCGTCCTGGTCGGTCAGCGGCAGCGGCCTGGTGTATACGGTTGCGCTGCGTCCCAACCTCGAGTGGTCCGACGGCAGGCCGATCACCCCGGACGATGTCGTGGCGACCGACCGGTTCGCGCTCTCGTCTCAGGCGAGTGACGCCACCCTCGCGACGGCGCTGCGAGGCGTCAGGGTGACAGCCGGGCAATCCACGATCGCGTTCACGCTGCTGGCCGCGCGCGCATCGTTTGCGGCGACTCTCACCGAACTGCCGATTCTTCCGCTCGGCGAGATGAATCCGACGGCGCTGCTCACCGCGGCGCGTAACCCGACGGTGCCGCTGCCGACCTCCGGCCCGTACGACGTGCAGGCGGCCGGACCCCTGGCGGTCGTGCTCCAGACCAATCCGCACGCCGCCGTGCACCCGGCCATCAAAACCTACGAACTCCGCCTCTTCGTCAGGTTTGCCGATGCGGCCTATGCCTTTTCGCGGGGCACAGTTGGTGCCCTCCTAGCGACGACACCCGACGAGCTGTCGACTCTCATGCGCGTGAAGGGCGCGCTGGCAGAGACGATGACGACCCCCGGGTTCGTTGACCTCATGTTCAACGAGCGCGTGCCGCCGCTTGCGAGCTCGGTCGTCCGCCATGCAATCGGCATCGCCATCAATCGAGCCACCCTCGTCGCCGGCGCGCTCAACAGCCGGGGCGGCGTGATCCAGAGCGGCCCGTTCTCGGCCGGGATTCCCTGGGTCGGTCCGCCGGCGACCGAGGCGATCTCGCCATCGGCGGCGGCGTCGCTGCTCCAGTCCAACGGGTGGGTCGCCGGTGCCTACGGTGTCCGCCAGAGCGGTTCGATGCAACTCGCGTTCACGCTCTCCGTTCCGGACATCAGCCCGCTCCCGCTGGTCGCGCATGAGGTCGCGGTGCAACTCGCTGCGGTCGGCGTTCAGGTTGCCGTCAGCACGGTGCCACCACAAACGTTCCTCACCGGCACGCTGGACAGCGGCCACTTCCAGCTCGCCATCGATGCCTGGAATCCGGTGCCGGACCCCGACGTGAGCGCCTTCTGGCGGTCGAACGCTGTCCCGCCCCACGGGTACAACATGTCCGGCGGCGCGCCCGATGCGTTCCTTGATGCTGCCCTGGACATGCTCGCGGAGTCCCCCGCCCGCGCCACGAGGATCGAGGCAGCCGGTCAGGTCGCGTCGCTGGTCGCCAACGATGCCCCGGCTGTCTTCCTGTACTCGCCGCGGGCGTCGATCGTGTTCAGGGCGCCCACGCCGGTCGCGCCGATGCCTTCCATCGGGCCGGAGTCCGCCCGGTACGACGACATTGCTGCGTGGCAGCCGCCGTAGCCCATTTCGGTGGGCAGGGCGCGCGGCCGCTGATACCATCTGCGGGCATCTCGCCGAGGTGGTGGAACTGGTAGACACGCAGCGTTCAGGGCGCTGTGCTCGTAAGGGCGTAAGGGTTCGATTCCCTTCCTCGGCACTCTCAGAATGGGCTGTCTGAATACGAATTGGTGCCCCTGAGTGCCCTGGAATGACCCCAAAAGGACTCCCTGAAGG
>JBAQGL010000391.1:0-2755 GCA_049287785.1 Candidatus Dormiibacterota bacterium
TGTCCTTGCACACTCACGTCGCCGGTGGAATGCTGCCGTCGAGTAATTCGTCGCCCACTCGCGGCGCCTGGGTGGCCTCCACGCATCACTCCTCAATCGAGGGAGCCACCTATGCGTGATGGTGTCGCCCAGACGACGCGAGTCATCTGCACAAGAATCGCGTTCGCGCCGACAATTTTCTGCAGGCGCTTGGCCGTGTAACGGCCATCGGTATTTGCTCAGCGGCGCGCGGTACAGTCGTGCCGCCATCCCCCGGTAGGGGCGTTGGCGGGATTTGTGGAGGAACGAGGTGGCTGGGAACCAATGGCCATTGATACGGGCAGAGCGCGTAGCACTCATCGCTGATCTCGAGAACGTGAGCGATCCGCAGTGGTCGACACAATCGCTCTGCGCCGCGTGGACGGTGCGCGACGTCCTGGCGCACATGACCACGACGGCGAAGATGACCCCAGGCCGCTTCTTCGGAAGGTTCGCTGGGACTGGTTTCCAGTTCAACGCGATGAATGCGAGAGGCGTCAAGGAGGAGTTGGGAGCGACCCCCGGTGACACGCTCGCGGCCTTCAAGTCGGTGCTCGATCGCACCACCTCGCCGCCAGGGCCAATCGACGCGATGGTCGCCGAGGTGGTGATTCACGGCGAGGACATTCGGCGACCCTTAGGGATCGCGCACGCCTACCAGCCCGAGGCGCTCACCCTCGTCGGCGACTTCGCCATACGCGGCAACCTGCTCCTCGGTGGGAAGCGTCGTGCGACCGGCCTCACGCTCACTGCGACCGACGTCGACTGGACGCGTGGCTCCGGCCCGGAAGTGACGGGCCCGCTCGCCTCGATCATCCTGGGCATCACGGGTCGGAAGGCCGGCCTGGCCGACCTGACCGGCGACGGATTGGCGGCGTTGAGCGGGCGGATGTAGCCGGTCCTGGAGGTCGCAAATTCGGGCACCCGGATCTAGCCGATCCCGGAGTTCGCACTCTTGAGCGGGCGGAATTAGCCTCACGGAGTTCGCACTCTTGAGCGGGCGGATCCAGCCTTCCCGGAGCTCGCAATCTCGGGCAGCCGGATCTATCCGATCCGGGAGGTCGCAACCTCGAGCCGCAGGATTTAACCCGCCGACGAACTCACAGCGGCACCGACCGGCTGGCCGCTCAATGAGATCGCGCGCGCCGGACGCAGGTCGCGCAACCGAGCCCGCACCCGCTGGAAGCCCTGGAAGCTGTCGACCTCGAGGCCGAAACACGCGTCAACGATGCGGCCTCGCGGAAGGTGATCGGCGAGGTTCGGCTTGTTGAAGGCGATCGCCTCAACGATGCCGGACCCGGTGGCGAGCGTCACCCTGATGTGCTGGCTCTCCGATCCGAAGGTCGACGTGCCGAGCACCCTCGCGCCGCAGACCGCAAGGAGTGGCGCCGGGTTGCCCTGCCCGCTGGGCTCGAGTTGATCCAGCACCTGGCAGAGTTCCGGGGTGACGTCGATTCCGGAAATCTCGCAGTCGATCGTGAAATCGCGCATCCGCTCGACCGCGGCGTTCTGCTCGGCGACTGAGGCGGTGATCAGCTCGCGGAACTCATCGAAGCGCGAGGCCTCGAGGCTGAAGCCCGCGGCAGCCGCATGTCCGCCATAGCGGAGGAGCGAGGTCGCGGCACCGTCGAGCGCCTTGACGATGTGGACACCACCGGCAGATCGCGCCGAACCCTTTGCCTCCGCCGGGTCCAGGCACGCGATGAACGTCGGCCGCGCGTACCGTTCGGCGAGGCGTCCGGCGACCAGCCCGACGATTCCCATCGGCCATCCGGGATCACCGAGGACGATCGCCGCGGCTCCGTCGTCGATGCCGGCGACCAGCTCCTCGGCCTCGGCGAGCGCGACGGCGACCGCCTGCTGACGCAGCCGGTTCTGGACGTCGAGGTCGATTGCCAGGCGCATCGCTTCGTCGGGGTCGTCGCAGAGGCACAGCTCGAGCGCGAGGCGCGCGTCCTCCATGCGCCCGGCGGCGTTGATTCGGGGTCCGACGGCGAAGGCGATGTCGGTGCCGCGCGGCGGCAGGGTGATCCCGGCGACGTCGCAGAGTGCCCGCAAGCCCGGCAGGTCGGCCAGTCGCGGCAGGCCATCGCGGACGATCACACGATTCTCGCCGCGCAGCGGCATCATGTCGGCGATCGTTCCGAGCGCCGCGAGTCCAAGCGAAGCCTCGCGGCTTCCGGTCGGTACGACGGCGCGCGATTCGAGTGCCTCGATGAGTTTGAACGCGACCCCGGCACCGGCGAGCCCGTCGAACGCATAGGTCGAACCCGGGAGCTTGGGGTTGACGAGCGCGTCGGCCGGCGCGAGTTGGGGCGGTGAGCCGCCGGGCGCAAGCGCGAGGTGGTGATCGGTGATCACCAGGCGCATCTTTGCGGGGCGGCCGAGCGCGACATCGACGCTGCTGGTGCCGCAATCAACCGTGATGACGCAGCGCACGCCCTGCGCAGCCAGTTCAGCGAGTGCCGCGGCGTGCAGCCCATAGCCCTCGGTCATCCGGTTCGGGATGTATGGGATGACCGTCGCTCCCGCCGCCCGTAGGCAACGCGTGAGCATGGCGCAGGCTGTGACGCCGTCGGCGTCGTAGTCGCCATAGATTGCGATCGCCCCACCCTCGGCAACCGTTGACTGGACGGCGGCGACCGCAGCCTCCATCGCCGGGAGACTGAACGGGTCGTGGTACCCGCCGCTGACGTCAAGGAAGGCGGCGGCTCCCGCCTGGTCGAATCCCCTGGCC
>JBAQGL010000392.1:0-11572 GCA_049287785.1 Candidatus Dormiibacterota bacterium
CGCCGGGTGGTCGACGATCAGATGCTGCGCGACCAGACCGCCCATCGAAGCACCGAACACGGCCGCGGCTGCAACCTCAACGGCGTCGAGCACCGCCACCACGTCGGCCGCCATCGCCGTCAACGTCGTGTTGCCCACGCCTTCCGACTCGCCGATGCCGCGTGGGTCGAAGGTGATCACGCGGTGCGTCCTTGCCAGGTCGGGGAGGATCGGCGTGAACGCCGAACGACCCGCACCGAGCCCCGGGATGAGCAGCAGAGGCTCACCCGCGCCGTCCACCACCACCGACAGCCCGACGCCGTCCGCGGTTCGCGCGGTGATCCGTTCCGTGGCCACGCGACCACCATACCGGGAGGCGGGTGCCGCACCATGCACGCTGCCGTGCCTCGATTCTTCGTCGAACCCGACCAGGTTTCCGGGGGCCGCGCCACGCTCACCGGCGCCGACGCGAACCATCTCTCACGCGCGCTTCGAGCGCTCGGCGGCGAGACCATCGTGATCGTCGAGGACGGCCGGATCGAGCACGGGCTCGAGCTCGACGAGGTGACGCCGTCGCGCGTCAGCGGGGCGATCGTGTGGAGCCGCGCAGTCGACGGCGAGCCCCGGCTTGCCGTGCACGTGCTCCAGGCGATCCCGGCGCAGGCGATGGACGCGACCGTCGAAGCGCTGACCGAGGCCGGGGCGGCGACCATTCGCCCCGTGCTGACTCACCGCTCGGTGTCGCGCCCCGACCCCTCGCGGGTCATCCACCGGCTCGAACGGTGGCGGGCGATCGCCCGCGAGTCGGCGCAACTGGCGGGCCGAGCCGCGCCACCAAACGTGCACTCGATCCTCCCGCTGCGTGATGCCCTGAGCGAGCTTCCGCCGGGCGCCCGCATCCTGGTGTGCGTGATCGGCCAGGATGCCGTGCCGATCATGAGCGCGGTCCCCGCGCCGCCCGCCGACCTGGGCCTGGTCATCGGCCCCGAGGGCGGTCTCGATACCACCGACCTCATCGCGCTTGCCGAATCCGGGGCGACCAACGTCCACATCGGAGCGCGGACGCTGCCGAGCCGTCTTGCCGGCGCGGTTGCGACGTCGCTGCTCCTCGCCGCCGCGGGTGATCTCGATGCTGCGGTGAGGCCGCTACCGGCGTGACCGCGCCGCCGGATCGCCCGCTGCGCGTCGCGCTCACCGTCCTCGGATGCAAGGTCAACTTCGCCGAGATGGCGGACCTCGCGGGCCGGCTCGCCGCCGGTGGGTGCGAGGTCGTGCCCGAGACCGATGCGGCCGACGTGCGCGTGCTCAACTCCTGCACCGTCACGGCGCAGGCCGACGCGACCACCCGGCAGCGCATCCGCCGCCTCCGCAGGCTCGACCCCGGCGCACACCTCGTGCTCACCGGCTGCAGCGTCGACGCGAACCCCGGCGCGTACACGAACGTCGACTCGATCTTCACCAATCCCGACAAGGCCGGCATCGCCGACCACGTTCTCGCGATGTCACCCGGCATCGGCCGGCCACGGGAGGCGCCGTCGATGCGCTCGCGGGCGTTCATCAAAGTGCAGGACGGGTGCAACCATCGGTGCACGTACTGCATCGTCTGGCAGGCGCGGGGCGCATCGACGAGCATTCTCGCGGCGGTGGTGCGCGAGCGTGTGCGCGCCGCCATCGATGCAGGTCATGGGGAGATCGTGCTGTGCGGCGTCGACCTCGGGTCGTACGGACGCGACATCGGGACCGACCTGGCAACGCTCGTCGCGTCGCTGCTCGATGTCTGTGGAGACAGTGCGCGCCTCCGGCTCAGCAGCGTCAACGCGAACGATGTCACCGCCGCGATGATCGCGCTCAACGCACATCCGCGGCTCTGCTCGCACTGGCACATGCCGCTCCAGAGCGGCAGCGATCACGTGCTGCGCGCCATGCATCGCGGCTACCGGCGCGCGCAGTACCTGCGTGTGGTGCGTGCGCTGCGCGATGAGAACCCCGACACGGAGTTCACCACCGACATCATGGTGGGATTCCCCGGCGAGACCGAGGACGACCATGCCGAGACGCTGTCCCTCGTCGATGAAGTGGGATTTCTCCAGGGCCACGTCTTTCGCTGGTCACCACGACCGGGAACCCCGGCGACCGCGATCGCAGCGCGCGTGGACGATGCGTCGGCCCGGCGGCGCAGCGCGGAGGTGCGACGCGCAACCCGGCGCACCGGTGCGCAATCGCTCGCTCGTGCATGCGGGCTCGTCCACGAGGTTGCCTGGGACGCGGTTGAGGGAGGCACTGCCCACGGCCTCACCGCCGGCTATCACGAGGTCATCGTGGAGGGCGAGGCCGGTATCAGTCAGGGAGCGCTCGACCGCGTTCGGGCCGATGCCGTCGAGGGCGACCGCCTGCGCGCTACCCTGCTGCGCTCATGAACGATTGCATCTTCTGCGCCATTGCGGCACACGAGATTCCGGCCACCTTCGTGCGCGAGGACGACCAGGTGCTGGCCATCCGTGACGTGAATCCGCAGGCGCCGGTCCACATCCTGGTCCTCCCCCGCGAGCACATCGAGTCGGTTGCCGAGCTGACCCCGTCTCAGGACGGCCTGTGGGGACGCATGCTCCATGTCGCCCAGGCGATCGCCGAGGATGAGGGGATCGACGAGACCGGCTTCCGGCTCGTCGTGAACACCGGGAAGATGGGCGGTCAGACGGTCAACCACCTGCACATGCATCTGCTCGGAGGGCGCCAGATGACCTGGCCGCCCGGCTAGGAACGCCCCGGCTCAGCCTCGGAACGCCTCGCGAAGCGAATCGAAAAAGCCCTTTTTCACCTCGGCGGGCTTGCCCTCGCGGCCGCCAAGCTGCTCGTAGAGCGCGCGTTCCTGATGGGACAGGTGGCCCGGCACCACGACGCGCACCACGCAGATGAGGTCGCCGCGCCGGCCGGTGCGAACGTGCGGCACACCGAGCCCGTGCATCTTGATCTGGCGACCCGGTTGCGTCCCCGGCGGCACCTCGACGGGATGCTCGCCATCCACGTTGTCGATCGTGATGGTGTCGCCGAGCACGGCCTGGGTCACGGTGATCGGGAGCTCGTAGAGCAGGTCCTGGCCGCGCCGCACCAGGTTGGGGTGTGGCTTCACGCGGAATCCCAGGTACAGGTCGCCGGCCGGTCCGCCGCGCGGCCCCGGCTCGCCCTCGCCGGTGAGGCGGAGGTTCACGTCGTCGTCGACGCCGGCCGGGATGGTGACCTCGACCGTGTGGCGTCCCTGAATGCGTCCCTGGCCGCGGCAGACGGTGCACGGCTCCTGGATCACCTGGCCCTCGCCATGACACGTGGGGCACGGGGTGACGCTCGCGACCTGTCCGAAGATCGACTGCATCGTCCTGCGCACCTGACCGCTGCCCGAGCAGGTCGCGCACTGGACCGGGCTCGTGCCGGGCTTGGCACCCGATCCGTTGCACTCGGTGCAGAGCGTCGCCCGCGGCACCTCGACCGTGCGCGTGGCGCCGAAGACGGCCTCCTCGAACGTGATCTCGATATTCATGCGCAGGTCGTCGCCGCGCTGCGGACCCGTATGGGCGCGACGGCGTCCGCCACCACCGAAGAACATGTCGAAGAGATCGAAGGCGGAGTCGAAAGAGAAGTTGCCGAAGTCGGGCTGTGCCCCGTCGGCGACGTGACCGAAGGCGTCGTAGCGCTGACGCTTCTGAGGATCGCTCAGCACCGAGTACGCCTCGCCGACCTCCTTGAACCGCTCCTCGGCGCCCTTGTCGCCGTTGTTGCGGTCCGGGTGGTACTGCATGGCGAGCTTGCGGTACGCAACCTTCAGCTCGTCGCCCGTGCAGTCACGCTGGACGCCGAGCACCTCGTAGTAATCGCGCTTGACGGTCGCCATCGCTCAGCTTGCCGAGGACGTCTGACGCGGCCGGGCCACGCGCACGAGCGCCGGCCGGAGCAGGCGGTCGTGGAGCCGGTAACCGGGCACCAGCTCGTCGATCACCGTGTCGTCGGTGACATCGTCCGACTCCTCGGCGGCGATGGCTTCGTGGATCGCCGGGTCGAAGCGCTCGCCGACCGCCGGCACCGGAACCACGCCGATGCGCTGGAGGGCGGCCTCGAACTCGCGGACGACAAGCTGCAGGCCGCTCACAAAGAATTCCTCCGCGCCCGCTTCCCCGGCGTGCTCGACCGCACGGCGAAGATTGTCGAGGACGGGGAGCAACGCGCGCGCGGCGTCCTCGCTCTCGTATCTCCGAGCGTCGGTCAGCTCCTGACCCTTGCGCCGCTTGAAGTTCTCGAAGTCCGCCGCGAGGCGAAGGTAGCGAGCGTCACGCTCGTCCGGCTCCTCGCTGGGGGCGCCGTCCGGCTCGGGCTCCACCGCGGGGCTCGGTTCCGTGATGTCGTTTTCGTCCATGGTCATCCGATCACTATGCCCAGGCTCAGCTCAAAGCACGCCCGACGGCACGACCGACCCGCTGGGCGACATAGCGAACCCGCGGTCCGACCTGGGCATACGCCATGCGGGTCGAGCCAAGCACGCCGATGGTGCCGCGACGCTCCGCCCCGGCGCGATACGTGGTGAGAACCAGCGAGCACCGGGACAGCTCGGCCATCCCGCTCTCGCGCCCGATCATGATCTGGATGCCGTGATCGAGGTCGGCGGCGCTGATCAGGGCGGCGAGCATGCGCTCCTCCTCCACCACCTCGATCACCTGCTGCAGCAGCTCCACGTCGCCGAACTCAGGCTGGTGCAGGAGGTTGCGCACCCCGTCATGGAGGATGAGCGTGTCCTGCTGCGCGTCGCAGACGGTCATGAACGCGACGATCTGGGTCAGGAGGTCGCGCTCGAGACCGGCGTGCAAGCCCACCGACTCGGGCAGTCTCGACATGTCGGCGGCATTGAGGCCGACGACCGCTGCATTGAGACCGGACGCGATCGCGCTGAGCACCGCCTGGTCGGTTGGCGAGGTGAGGTTGAGCGCCTGCTGGCGGACGAGGTTGCCCTCGAGCACCAGCACGAGGAGTGCCTGGGCGTCGCTGAGCTTGACGAGGTCGAGGTGCTTCACCCGGACGCCGAGGGCACGCGGCGCGGTCACGAGGCTCACCGCGTCGGCGGCATGCGCGAGCGCGGTCGCGGCGATCTCGAGGATGTCCTCGATGCTGCTGGGCATCACCGCGAAGAACGGGTCCACCTGGCGGCGAACAGCCGGGGGGACGTCCTCCTCATCCATGAGGAAGTCGACGTAGTACCGGTACCCGAGGTCGGAGGGAACCCGGCCCGCGGAGGTGTGCGGCTGGATCAGGTACCCGACCTCGCTGAGCGTCGCCAGCTCGTTGCGAATGGTCGCCGATGACCAGGTGGCCAGGTGGACGGCAAGCGACGCCGATCCGACCGGGACCCCCGTGCGGGTGTAGTCCGCGACGACGGCCTTGAGGATCTGCTGCTTGCGTTGATCGAGCGGGACTGGATGTTGCACGTCTGCCCAGATGGACGGTGCGGCCGCGGCGGGGCGCCGGCGCGTTAGCACTCGTCAGGGTTGAGTGCTAAGCGTACCAGCTAGGCAGCCCGATCGCCTACCAACCGGAGCGTGACCTGATTGAGCAATGCCTCGCCCCGCGCGGTCGCGCGCACACGATCGCCCTCGACGGCGAGGAGTCCGAGGCCCTGCAGCGAACGTGCCTCGTCGAGGCGGGACGGGTCCAGGCGAACGCCCTCGCGAAGGCGGAGCCCGAGCATCACCCGCTCCTGCTCGCGCATCCCCGGTCCGACAGGCTCCGACCCGGTGATGGGGAACTCCCCGGCCCGAACCGCGCGTCCGTAGGCGGCGATCCCGCGGCCATGCCAGTGGCGCACCGAGATCGCGCCGGCCTCGACATCGAGCCCGATCGCCGCGGCGGCGGCCGCCGGGAGATGGCCGTGGGCGCCGACGCCGGCTGCGGCGTAGTACCCGTTGTGCCAGTACACGAGGTTGTGGCGGCACTCCTCGCCGGGGACCGCGAAGTTGCTGACCTCATACTGGTCGTACCCCGCGCCGCCGAGGACGTCCACTGCGATTCGGTGCTGGCGCATGGCGCGCGCTCCCTCGACCGGTGTCACCAGGCCGCGCCGGACGCGAGTGTGCAGCGGTGTCCCCGGCTCGACGGTCAGCTCGTAGCACGAGACGTGCGTGGGTCCGGCCGCCACCACCCGCTCGAGGGTCCGCCGCCAGCGGGTGTCACCGAGGCCGGGCACCGCATAGATGAGGTCGCAGTTGATCGAGGTGAACCCCGCCTCACGAACCTCGGCGACAGCGGCCAGGGCACGATCGGCGTCGTGCACCCGCCCGAGAAAGCGGAGGGCATCGGCCTCGAGGCTCTGCACCCCGATGCTGATCCGGTTCACGCCCGCCGCCTTCCAGACCCGCGCCCGCGCGGCGGTGATGCTCGACGGGTTCGCCTCCATGGTCACCTCGGCGCCGGCGGCGACCGAGAACGTCGCGCGCACCGTCGCCACCAGTCCGGCGAGCAGCTCAGGCTCGACCAGCGAGGGCGTCCCGCCGCCGATGAACACGGTGTCGAGGGAGAGACGGCCGAGACATGTGCCGAGGTGGCGGACCTCGGCGACCAGCGCGTTCATGTAGGCCACCGAGCCCGTGGCACCGGCGACGCTCGTGAAGTCGCAGTACTCGCATTTCCGTTCGCAGAACGGGACGTGCAGGTAGAGCGAGCGAACGTCGTCGAATGCGGGCGTCACGCGGTGGTGTCTTTGGCCTGCTGGCTGCGCGCCTGCGCATCGTCCATCTTGTCGACGATCGACTTCGGGCCCTGCGTAGCCTTCTCGGGCTTCGGTGGCCGAGGGGTGCGCGGTGGCGGCGGCTTGAGACGCATGCGCTTGTAGAGCGGCGGATAGATGTAGAACGCGCCCACGAAGCTGGCGATGTCGATGGCGGCGAGACCGACGACCTCGAGCGGTTCGTTGATCGAGGCGGTGCTCGTTGCGGATGCCGATCCGCCCAGTCCGAACAGGTACAGGAGCCCGATGAAGAGGAGGAACCAGATGAAGTACTGGGTGACGCCCACCATCGCCGATTCCATGAAGCGCATGGAGCGCTGCTCCTTGGTGATGTATTTCGCGACCTGCGCGGCGACGAGCGCGGCTGCGACCGCGATCAGGGGCCCGAGGGTGCTCGCGTTGACCGCCAGCAGGAGGATCCAGAAGCTGATCTTGCTGCCCGGTGTCGTGAGGTACGAGATCCCCCCGATGACGAACTCGCCAACCGCCATCACCGCGATGAGGATCGCCAGGGAGCGTTTCGCCCACGGAACATAGGGCTCGCTCATCCGCTGAGCGCGTGCCGCCGCACCCTTGAGCGCCGGACGTGCCTTGGTGGCCGCGGGCTTGGCATTCGACTGCTGCTTGCCGTCCGAGGAGCCGTTCTTCTCCTTGACCTGCGCGGTCTGCCGGGCCAGCGAGACCTCGGCGCGCGTGGCCCGCTCGACGGAATCGGGACGGCGGCGCGGGCGCTTGCGGGGCGGATTCGGTCGAGGCATCAGGCGTCCACCTACTGCTCGTCCATCTTGAGCACGGCCATGAATGCCTCCTGCGGAATCTCCACGTTGCCCACCCGTTTCATGCGCTTCTTGCCCTCGCGCTGCTTCTCGAGCAGCTTGCGCTTCCGTGTGATGTCCCCGCCGTAGCACTTGGCAAGGACGTCCTTGCGCATCGCTGACACGGTCTCACGGGCGACGATCTTGCCACCGATCGCTGCCTGTATGGGCACTTCGAAGAGTTGACGTGGGATGAGCTTGCGGAGACGCTCGGCCAGCTTGCGGCCGTGCGCGTTGGCCCGGTCGCGGTGGACGATCATGCTCAGCGCGTCGACACGCTGCCCGCCGACCAGGATGTCGAGCTTCACGAGGTTCTCGGCGCGGAACCCGGTGATCTCGTAATCGAGCGACGCATAGCCGCGACTGCGCGACTTCAGCTGGTCGTAGAAGTCGTGGATGATCTCCCCGAGCGGCAGATCGTAGGTGAGCGCGACCCGATCGCCCGGCTGGTAGTCCATGTGCTGGAACTCGCCCCGGCGCTCCTGGCACAGCTCCATGATCGCGCCGACGTAGGTGCTCGGCACGATGATCGTCGCCTTGGTCCGCGGTTCCTCGATGGCATCGACCATCGAGGCGTCGGGCAGCATCTCCGGGTTGTCGATGGCGATCACCTCGCCGGAGCGCAGGCGAACCCGGTACTCGACGGTCGGCGCGGTGGTGATCAGCGACAGGTTGAACTCGCGCTCGAGTCGCTCCTGCACGATCTCCATGTGCAGGAGTCCGAGGAATCCGCAGCGAAAGCCGAAGCCGAGGGCGGCTGACGACTCCGGCTCGAAGACCAGCGACGCGTCGTTGAGGTTGAGGCGCTGCAGCGCCTCCTTGAGGTCGGTGACGTCGTCCGAGTCGACCGGGAAGATGCCCGCGTACACCATGGGCGTGACCGCGCGGTACCCGGGCAGCGGATGGGTCGTGGGATGGGCGGCATCGGTCACGGTGTCGCCGACCTTGCTGTCGCGAACGTTCTTGATCGACGCGATGAAGTACCCGACCTCACCACAGAGCAGCTCATCGACCGGAGCCATCGCCGGCGCGAACACGCCGACCTCGTCGACGACGAACTCGCTCCGGTTGTTCATCATCCGGATGCGCATGCCGCTCGCGATGCGGCCGTCGACGATGCGCACGTACACGACCACGCCGCGGTATGCGTCGTACTTCGCGTCGAAGATGAGCGCCCGCAACGAGCCGTCGGGATCGCCCTTGGGTGGAGGCACTCGCTTGACGACCGCCTCGAGCACTTCGTGGATGCCGATTCCCTGACGTGCGCTGGTGAGGATGGCGTCGTCCGCCGGGATGCCGATCACCTCCTCGATCTCACGGCGCACCAGCTCCACGTCGGCACTGGCGAGGTCGATCTTGTTGATGACCGGGATCACCTCGAGGTGATTGTCGATCGCCTGGTACACGTTGGCGAGCGTCTGCGCTTCAACGCCCTGCGTCGCGTCGACCACGAGCAGCGCGCCCTCGCACGCGGCCAGGGACCGCGACACCTCGTACGCGAAGTCGACGTGCCCCGGCGTGTCGATGAGGTTCAGCTCGTAGGTGATGCCGTCGGATGCGGTGTACGCGAGCCGCACCGCCTGCGCCTTGATGGTGATCCCGCGCTCGCGCTCGAGGTCGAGCTGGTCGAGGACCTGGTCCTGCATGTCCCGCATCGCCACGGTCCCGGTTGCCTCGAGCAGCCGATCGGCAAGGGTTGACTTGCCATGATCGATGTGCGCGATGATGCTGAAGTTGCGGATCCGGTCAAGACGCATGCGTCACGGAGATGCCTAGTCCTGGAGCGCGACGTCGCCGTCGTGGGCGGTGCGCAGGATCTCCGCAAGGTCGCTCAGCCCGCGCCGGCTCCCGGAGAGTCCGGGCTTGACCCGGTGCGCGAGCACCATCGGTGCCACGTGCTCGACGTCGTCGATGCCGACCGCGGCGCGATCCTCATGTGCGGCGAGCGCCTGTGCCGCCTTGCGCGTGACGATGTCGGCGCGATGACCGTCCACCTCCAGCTCGATGCTGAGCGCGGCGATGGCCACGAGGATGTTGCGGTCCACCACCACGTCGGAGAGTGTCGACATGGCACGGGCGATACGATCCGCCTCCGCCTGCTCGGCGGGCTCGAAACGCGCAGCGAACTCGGTGGGATCCTCCTCGAACGCCTCACGTCGCTCGACGATCTCGACGCGCTGACGAACGTCGCGAATGCCCTCGACGTCCACGCACAACCCGAAGCGGTCGAGCAGCTGGGGACGGAGCTCACCCTCCTCGGGATTCATGGTGCCGACGAGGATGAAACGTGACGGATGCGACACCGAGACCCCCTCACGCTCGACCGTGTTCTGCCCCATCGCTGCGGCGTCGAGGAGCACATCGACGATGTGATCGTCGAGGAGGTTCACCTCGTCGACGTAGAGGATGTTGCGGTTTGCCTCGGCGAGCACGCCGGGCTCGAACTCCTTCTCGCCGCGTTTGATCGCCGCCTCGATGTCGATCGCACCGACGACGCGATCCTCGGACGCATTGATGGGCAGTTCCACGACCCGCATGCGGCGGCGCCCACGCGGCAGCGTTTCTCCGCCCTCCACACGCACCGTGCATTCGAAGCACTGCAGATCGGCATCGTCGGGTGGGCAGCCGTAACGGCAGTCGGCGACGACGTCAAGCCCTGGCAGGAGTTTTGTCAGCGAGCGGACGGCCGTGGACTTCGCGGTCCCCTTCTCTCCGCGAATCAGCACACCGCCGATGGCGGGATTGATCGCGTTGAGAATGAGGGCCTGTTTCATGAGGTCCTGTCCCACGATCGCGGTGAACGGAAACACGTTTCTACCGGTCTGCATCGTATTCATTGTGCCATGCGACCTCGAAGCGTCTTCTCGACGCCCTCGACGATCGCCCCCTGGGAGAGATCGTAGAGCCCGAGATATTCGCCTCCGGCGCGGTCGGCAAGGTCGCGGCAGGCATTGAATCCGTAGCCTCCGAAGAGGGGCTGCCGGCTGCGGACGCCGACGCGGGGCATCGGTTTGGTCGTGTGGTCGCGCGCCGAATCGATGACCAGCATGTGCACACCGTCGGCGCCGAGCTGTTCGGCAACGCGCTGCGCCTCGATGAGCGGTTCCTCACCGAACAGCGAGATGTTGCCCCGCCCATCGCTGATCAGCACCATCAGCGGGTACACGCTCGGGTCACGCAGGCGCTCGGTGCGCACGATGCGCAGTCCCGCGACCAGGCCGTGGGTCAGCGGTGTCGTCCCCCCGACCGTGAGCCGTTGCAGGCGCTGCTCCGCAAGGTCGACGGACGCGGTCGGCTGGAGCACCACCCTCGCCGCCCGGCCCGAGAAGACCACCAGCGACACCTTGTCGCGACGGAGGTATGCGTCGCGGAGCAGGGAGAGCACCGCGCCCTTGGTCGCCTGCATCCGCTGCTCGGCATCCATCGATGCGCTCGCGTCGACGACGAAGACGATCAGCGTGCCGGTGCGCCGGTGTCGGACCTTCTGGCGGAGGTCCTGTCGCTCCAGGTGGAGCGCCGGTCCGACCCGGTCCTTCGGCTGGTCGGCACGCCGCCGGACCTGGTGCGGGGCAGCGGCTCGCATGGTGGCGTCGAAGGCGATGTCGGTGGTCTTCTCGGTCTGCGTCGCGCGAACGTAGCGGCCCCGCTTGTCGCTGCTCTTCGACGAACTCCGCTTGCCGGTCGTCGACCGGCTCCGGCGATCGCGGGGCAGCGCGATCTTGCGCACCGGGAAGATCTCGCCCTCGAAGAGCTGCTCGGCGCTCCGCCGGGTCACCGCCTGGGTGGCCTGCTCGCTGCCCTGCACCTGGCCGGGGCTCTCACCCTCCTCACCGCTGCCGGAATCGTCCGGTGGCTGGTCGCCCGCCTCGGAGGTCTGCTCGGACACCACCGCGGCCTCGGCCTCCTGGGCGATCTCCTCGAAGCGCTCCCGGGCGCGCTCAGCCGCGGTACCGGCAGGCTGGGAGACGCCGTCCTGCCGGGTCCTCCTGCGGTGCGCAAGCGCCAGCTCGGCGGC
>JBAQGL010000393.1:0-8817 GCA_049287785.1 Candidatus Dormiibacterota bacterium
CCCAGGAGGCGCGACGCCCAATCTGGTTGCGGCCGTCCTCCTGGTCGTCGTCGCCGGGTCGCTGGTCGCCCCCGACCCCTGGTCACGCAGGCGCCGCGTCCTGGTGGCGGTCGGTGGGATCTCGATCGTCCTGCTGGGGCTGGTCGCAGCCTCCTTCTCGACGACCGACATCTCCGGGGCGACGGGTGCCACCAACGCGGTGGCTCGCGTGCTCACCGTCGCCGGCGCGCTGATTGCGCTTCCGATCGTGGTCAAACCCCAGGCCGCCGCAGGGTGGGTGGGAGCGCGCTCCATCGTCGTGGCAGCGTCGCTCGTGCTCGTGCTCGCCATCGTCATCCCTCCCGCACAGCGGTGGCCGGTGGCGCCCCTCTGGGTGGTCGGCCTGGTGGTGGGGGTGGGTCTCTATGCCGTGCTCCTCAGGCTCGCGCGAGCCGCCACCCAGCGGGAGCACCCTTCGCTTGTGGTCATCGCCTTTGCCTGCGCGATCGCGGCATCGGTGACGTCGGTCATCGCAGCGCGCCCATAAAGCGTTGTGCGTGAACGCCGACTTCATCAACTGGGCATCGCGTCGCGGTGCTAGCATGGAACGTGAGTTGGCGCGAGATTTCGATGCGGCCGTTGTTTACGTGAACGCCACGTGATTGGAATCGTCCTCGCGTCCCGGTCGCCTCGCCGGCGCGAGCTGCTGACCCGGGCGGGGATCCGTTTCCGGATCATGGAGCCTCCTGAGGACGTCGCGCTTCCGGCCGGCGTGAGCGCGGAGCTTGCCGTCCAGCTGGTCGCCAGGCAGAAGGCTGTGGCGGTGAGCAAGCTCGTCCCGGCCGGGACCTACGTGCTCAGCGCAGACACGATCGTGGTGGGTCCTCGCGGCCCGCTCGGGAAGCCGCGCACACCCGAGATGGCGCGCGAAATGCTCAACGATCTTCGAGGCAAGCGTCACACGGTGCTCACCGGCGTGTGCGCGATGTGCACCGAGAGCGACCACGAGGCACTCGGGGTGAGCCGGTCCGCGGTCAAGTTCTGCGACTTCACAGATGACGCCCTCGACATGTACGTCGCCTCAGGGGAGCCGCTCGATCGCGCCGGCGCCTATGCGATCCAGGGCGGCGGCTCGGACTTCGTCGAGGCCGTGGCCGGACGCATCGACACCGTCATCGGCCTCGACGTCGGCCTTGCGCTCCGTCTGCTCGGCGAGATCGGCTATCCGGATCCGCTCCCGCGGACGACTGACATCATGCTGACCGCTTCGCGGCAGCGGCGTCCGCTCGCGCCGCTTCGCACCGCCTCCAGGGTCTGACCGTTTCGCCGAGCTCGCGGAGCAGGCGGGTGCGGACACTGGCGTCGCACCTGACGGGCATCCTTGCCGTCTCGGTCCTGGCACCCGTCGCACTGTTCCTCACGTCGTGCAGCACCGAGGCGGCGCAGCTCTCGGTGACCCTCAGCTCCAACTTTGGGGCGTCCTTCACCCCTGGTACCACCGATGCGGATTTCGAGATCACGGTGCACAACCTGGGCCCGGGCAACGCGTCGGGCGTCGTCATCCATGCCGTGCTGCCGGCCGGTTTCCAGTACGCCGCCACCAACTTCATCAGCAGCAACGGCGCCGCGCGCACCACGCCCGAGGACGCGCAGGTCGGCGAAGGAAACCCGCAATGGGGTGTCTGGTCGCTCTCGTCGCCGACCTCCCCGAACGGCACGACCGACTACGCGAAGGTGACGATCGATTTCTCGGTCAATATCGTCGCCCAGCCCAATACATACTCGCTCGCCGCCGAGGTGATCGACGACAGCCTCACCGACACGGTGCAGAGCCGCCCCATCGCGGTAGCGGTCAACGCCGCGCCCCGCCTGGGAATCGCGGCATCGGTCGGACCGACGTCGGTGCACCCCGCGGGTCAGGTGACGTATCGGGTCACGGTCACGAACAAGGGGACCGGCATCGCGCCCACGGTCGACGTGCTGGTCACGCTTCCCCCGGTGCTGCAGTACCAGTCGACGATCATGCCCTTCGGCGGGAACTCGTCGGTGGAGTCGCTGATCACGCCGGTCCTGGGCTCGTATGTCGTCTTCTACGGAGGCTTCGAGTTACCTCCGCAGACATCGCTCGGGCCGGGCACGCTCACCATCGAGTTCATCGCGCAGTGCATCCCCAACCCCGGCAAGGGCGTGTTCCCCATCCAGGTCTCGGTCACCGACGCGTCGCGTGACCACGTGACCATCGTCAACGCAGCCCCCCTCAGCGTCTTCAGCTCCTGATTTCATCGCCTTGGCGAAGGCCTCTCACCTCGCTCACGTGGTAACCTCGCGTATCGCGCCCGGTATCAGCCGGCGTTCCTCAGTGGAGTGAACCCGCTCCCGGCGAGAGAGGCATATGTACGCAATCCTTCAACACGGCGGTCACCAGTACCGTGTCGCCTCCGGCGACCGGATCCTTGTCGACCGCATTCCCGTCGAGGTGGGTTCGACCGTCACCCTCGAGTCAGTCCTGCTCATCGGGGACGGCGCTGAAACCGACGTCGCCAAGGGTTCGCCCGTTGAGGCGTCGGTCACGGCGACCGTGATCGCGCACCGGCGCGGCCGCAAGATCCGTGTCTTCAGCTACAAACCGAAGAAGCGCCACCGGCGCACCCTGGGGTATCGCAGCCAGCTGACCGAGTTGCTCATCGAAGAGGTCGGGCGCGGCAAGCCGGCGGCCAAGCCGAAGGCGTCGGCTCCGAAGCGCGCTGCCGCACCTAAAGCCGCGGCCAAGGCCGATCCGATCGAAGCACAGGCCGAGGCGGTGGCGACCGAGGCAGCAGCCATCGCCGTCGAAGCCGAGGTCGCCGAGGCGGAGATCGCAGCCGCCGAGGAAGCGGTCGAGGACGCCGTGGAAGCCGAGGTGGAAGCGGCCGCCGCCGAGAAACCGGCGGCTCCGAAGCGAGCAAGGACACCCAAACCCAAGAAGGAACCAGCCGATGGCGCATAAGAAAGGTGGCGGGAGCTCCCGCAACGGACGCGATTCCAAGGCGAAGCGCCTCGGCGTGAAGCGCCACACCGGCGAGGTCGTCCTCGCGGGCAGCATCCTGGTCCGTCAGCGCGGCACCAAGATCCTCGCGGGGGAGCACGTCGGCGTCGGCCGCGATCACACGCTCTTCGCCTTGCGCACCGGCACCGTTGCCTACGATCACACCGGCCACGACAGGACTCGCGCCAATGTCCGCGCGATGCCGATCTTCTCGGTCGGCGAGATGATCGAAGAGCCCGACGAGGAGCCGGTCACAGCGACCGGCTGAGCCACGGCCACTCGCGGCTCGCCCTTCATCGACGAGGTCGACGTCGATGTGGCGGCGGGATCAGGCGGGCGGGGAGCGGTCAGCTTTCGCCGCGAGAAGTACGTCCCCGACGGCGGACCGGACGGCGGCGACGGAGGGCGCGGGGGTGACGTGCTGGTCGTGGCGGACTCCACGGACACCACACTGTCCGGCTTTCGCGAGCGGCGTTCGTTCCATGCCGAGGACGGACGCGCCGGAGGGGGTGGCAAACGCTCCGGTCATCAGGGAACGGATCTGACCCTGCACGTCCCGGTGGGTACGATCGTTCGCGAAGGCGATGTCGTGCTCGCCGACCTCGACCGGCCCGGGGCCGTCGCACTCGCTGCCCGCGGCGGACGCGGGGGTCGTGGCAACACGCGATTCGCCACCGCCACCCGGCAGGCGCCCCGCGCCGGCGAGCTCGGCGACCCGGGGGAGAAGCGCCACATCCACCTCGAATTGCGTCTCATCGCCGACATTGGCCTGGTCGGTCTGCCGAATGGGGGCAAGTCGACACTGCTGGCGGCGCTGACCGGCGCGCGACCCAAGATCGCCGCGTACCCGTTCACCACGCTCCACCCGAATCTGGGGGTCGCCGAGCTCGAGGGCGGGCACACGCTCGTCCTGGCCGACGTGCCCGGGCTCATCGAGGGTGCCAGCCACGGCGCCGGCCTCGGCCTCGAGTTCCTCCGTCACCTCGAACGCACGCGCACCCTGGTCCACGTCGTCGACGCCTCCGCAGGCGTCGACGCCGCGCGAGCCGCGCTGGCGACCGTTGGCGCCGAGATCGACGCGTACAGCCCCGAGCTCGCGGGACGTCCATCGGTGATCGCGTTCAACAAGATCGACATTCCCGAGGGCGCCGACGCAGCTGATCAGCTTGCGGCCGAGTTCCCGGGGTCGTTCCGGATCTCCGCGCAGCGCGGCGACGGGTGCGCGGAATTGCTGGTCGCCGCCGCCGAGCTCGCCGGTCGGGTGATACGCGATGCCCCGGGACCGGCGCAGCCGGGGTTGCACCGCGTGTACCGCCCCCGCCCGCGGCGCGTGGTCACCACCGACATCGTCCGCGAGGACGACGGGTATCGGGTGGTCGGCGAGCTCGTTGAGCGCATGGTCGGTCGAATCGACCTCGAGAACGACGAGGCGGTGGCCCGCCTGCAGCGCAAGCTGCGTGCCGCCGGCGTCGACGCGGCGCTCGCCGCCGCGGGGTGCCGCGAGGGCGACACCGTCCTGATCGGCGACGGCGAGTTCACGTACACCGACGACGGGCTCGCGTGACCTCCGCGATCGTCTTCGGGGGGACGTTCGACCCGGTGCACAACGGCCATCTCGCCATCGCGAGCCAGGCTCGCGAGGCAATCGATGCCGAGCAGGTGTGGTTCGTGCCCGCGGCACTTGCGCCACTACGGGAGCCACCATGCGCGACCCCCGAGGACCGGTTCGAGCTCGTCGAGGCGGCGTGCGCCGCCGCCGGTCAACCAGGGCTCCGGGCGCTTGACCTGGCGATCCGTCGCGGCGGCATGTCGTATACCGCTGACGTCATGGATGCGCTCCGGGTCGAGCATCCCGATGCCGACCTCGCGGTCCTGCTCGGCGCTGACACCGCTAGAACCATCAACGCCTGGTATCGAGCCGCCGACCTGCTGCGCACCGAGCACTTCGTGATCGTCAATCGGAGCAGTGCCGAGCCGCTGGACGCCGCTGAGGCGGAACGCCTCGGCTACGCTTCCGCCCGCATCACCCTGCTCACCGTCCATTCGCCCGATGTCAGCGCGACCGAGATCCGTTCGCGCTGCCTGCGAGGGGAGTCGATCGAGGGCCTGGTCCCCGAGGTCGTGGCCGGCCTCATCGCACGGAAAGGGATGTACCAGCAGAATCGAGACGATGCATAATGCGAATCGGATGACCTCCACGGACCTGGCCGGCATCATCGCCGCCGCAGCAGCCGACAAGAAGGCGCGTGACGTGGTGGTGCTCGACATCCGCGGCAAGACGACCATCGCCGATTATTTCGTTATCTGTGAGGGCGACACCGACCGTCAGGTTCGTGCCATAACTGACAGTATCACCGATGCCTGCAAGCAGCACGGGGTGCGCGCGCTCGCGGTCGCCGGCCTCAAGGACGCATCCTGGGCGTGCGCAGACTTCGACGCCGTGATCGCCCATGTCTTCCTCCCAGGTGAGCGCACCTTCTACGACCTCGAGGGGCTGTGGGGCGACCCGGCGGGCGAGCGCGCCGTCTGACCTGAGCGGTCTCGCGAGGGTTACCCGGTGAAGGGTTGGGGCGGGTGGATGATCGCCGTCGTCAGGTTGAGCAGGGCAAAGAGCAACGACGCAGCGCTGAACGCGATCGCCAGCCAGAGCACGACCTTCTCGACCATCATGTGATCGCGGCCGCCGATCGACATCAGCGGCGGGACGACCAGCCCGAGCGCCGCCCCCGCGATGAGGCCGCCGATATGCGCGTAGTTGTTGATGTCGAGGGATGGTCCGAACACGAAGGTGAGCACCACATTGAGGACGATCACCGTCACCGCGTAATTGCGCACCGTGTGGGTGATCCCGACGGGCACGTTCCTGCCCTGGACCCTGCCGAGCATGAGCAGCAGTCCGATCAGACCGGCGATACCCCCTGACGCACCCAGCGAGATGGTGTTCGGCTGGATGCCCGGAAGGGTCGATCCCACCGTGCTCGCCGCGACCCAGAGCAGGCCCCCGGCGATGGCGGTGATCAGGAAGACACCGAGCAGCACGAGGCGCCCGTAGAGCTGCTCGACCAGCCTGCCGATGAAGAGCATCGCGATGCTGTTGAAGAGCACGTGGTACACGCTGCTGGGGTCGTGCAGGAAGGCGCTGCTCACAAAGCGCCACCAGGTCACGTTGCATCCAGGACTCAGACCGATCAGCGACAGGTCTGCATTGGGCAGGGCCCCCCATGTGCAGATGTCGGGTCCACTGTTCGTGGGATGCAGCGTCATCGTGGCGTACTCGAGGACCCAGATCAGCACGAACACCGCGATCAGCCCGTAGGTCATGTACGGCTGCGTGATCATCGCTCGGCGAACCGGCGCCACATACCCGCCCGCCACCGACTGGCGCTCGGCGAGATCGACGGCTGCGAGCGTCGGCACCGCCGCCCCGTCGTGCACCGCGCGAACCCGGGAGCGCAGTTCACCAACTGACGGCAGCCCCGGTGGGATCGGCAGCACCGCGCCGGCGGTGGCGTTGACCGGGTCGATCCATGCCACCCCGAGGCGAACCGGGTCACCCGGCCTGGTCGCGGCCGACAGAGTGCCGGCCAGCGGACCGAGCGCGATGAGCAGGATGTCGCACACCTGCGCCCCCTGCTGACGGAGGCGGTCGAATCCCCAGCGCCGGGCGGTGTCGCATCGAGCCGCAAGATCGGTGCCGGCCAGGGCTGGGTCCGCCGGCGGCTCGTAAAAGGCGACCAGCGCCGCGCGCGGGCCATTCCACATCGCAGCTGCGAGCACGTAATGGCCGAGCAACTCGCCGAGGCGTCCGTCTCGCTGGTCGGAGAGCCGGAGCCGGTACCGAGTCACGAGGTCCATGGCGATCGCGAGCGCGACCGGGTGCGGTCCCGGCGGCGGCGCGGCATAGGTGGGTGGAGCCGCGTCCGTCACTCGGTTCAGTCTACCGATCGCACGCCGGGCCACCCCGGTGGCCGCAACGCTGATGGGCTATGGTCACGCCGTGCCACCGCTGCGGAGCGCTGCGACGACTCATCCGAAAATAACCCTCGGGGCCCTGTACCGATGTCTGCTCGATCGGCTCGACACGTCACTCGGCCTGCGGGTCGGCATCCACTTCGAGGAGCGGACGTCAATCGTCGTTGAGGCCGCCGTCCCAGGCGCCGAGCCGGCGCGCATCGAGCAACGCACCTTCGACGCCGACCTCGCCGTGACCGATGGGCAGGTCATGCGGGCGACGCTCACCGCGGGCGCGACCGGTGCCGAACGCCTCGTGATCCGCCTGGCGCAAACCGATGGCGCCAGCCGGTATTCCATCGCCGGCGCCGGTTTCGGTGAACTGCGCGTGGCCCCGGACCTCTTCAACCTCGGGGCGTTCGGCGAGCGGCTTGACGGCGTCCTGGTGGACGACGCCGTCATCGCCCCGGAGACGCCGGACGGCTCGGACCGCATCGTCATCGACGCGGAGATCGACGGTGACAGCTTCAGCCGGCTGCTCCGTGCGTTCGGTGGCGGCGAGCCGGGTAACCTCGAGCTGCCCCTGCTCTCGCACTCGGCAGTGCTCTCAGCCGGCTCCGACGTAACTCTCGACTACTGGTGGTCGCTGCTCGGGCTGGACGATGTGGAGGCCCGCCCGGCGCGGCACAACGTTGTCATCTGCCACGTGCACGCATCGTTCGCACCCCTGACAGGCGGTGACGAACTGGACGGCCCGATCGACCGCGACCCCGGGCTCCCCGTCCTCGAGGACATCGACGCGGTATGGGAGCTGGCCCGTCAGCGCAGGGTGGGCTCCTAGCGCGGCTAGTGAGCCGGTGGCGTCGGGTGGGGAGTGGGCGTTGGACCGGGAGTCGGCGACGGCGTTGGGGATGGGTTGGTGGGCGGCGGCGGCGGCGCCGCGGACGGTCCGGCGTAGGTGCAGGTCTCGGTGGGCTGCGGCGTCGGGTTGTAGTACGTGCAGTTGGTGCTGGCGCCCGGCTGGGTGCCCGGGAGGTAGAAGTTGGCGTCATCGCCCGGGCCGCCGCCGGGTCCGACGACGACATCGGCGGGCTGCTTGTACCAGGTGTCGGGGACGCCCTTCAGCGCGTCTGACATGTACGCGTGCCAGATGGGGGCCGCACCGCTGTATCCGGAGACGACGCCGTCGAGGTGGCCGCAGTTTGGATCGCCGGGGTGCAGTGGCTTGAGACCGTAGTGCGCCAGGTCTCGTGGACTGAAGGGGTACGTCCAGTCCCTCGTCCCCTCGACGGTGTTGCCCCGCGCGAGCTGGTTTCTCATGTACGCGTAGTCCTTCGGCTGCAGGCAGCTGCGCTGCGCGTTTCCCACCCAGACAGCGGTGAGGAGGTTCGGGGTCCATCCAACCGTGAGGTTGTCCATGAAGAAGTCGGCGGTTCCGGTCTTGGCACTCACGCGGCGCGCTCCAAGGGTCAGATACCCGTTGCGCCCGAACTCGCGGATCCGGTTGTTGTCGTTGCTGGTGATCTCATCCATGATGTAGGCCACGTTGGCGGGGATCACCTGGTGTCCCGCGGCCGCGGGGTTATAGGTGAACACCGTCTGTCCGGTCATCTGGGCGACGATCTTGGTCACCGGCATGGGGTTGTGCTGCACGCCGAGATCGCCGAGCGTGGCGGCACCGTCGGCGAGGTCGAGCAGTGTGATGCCGCAGGTGAGCGATCCGAGCGTGGCAGCCCACTGGGTGGGGGTCGGCCAGTTCACGTACGTCTGGCCATTGAAGCGGCAGTTCTGATTGAGCGACTGCACTCCCATGGACAGCTCGGTGTTGGCGATGTACTGCGTGCCGGTCGCGTACTCGGTCT
>JBAQGL010000394.1:0-2232 GCA_049287785.1 Candidatus Dormiibacterota bacterium
GTCGAAGCTCGGTGAAAGCACTTACGCAGCACTGACGAAAAGGGCGCTACTCCGCGCCGATGCGGAGCACCACGTCATCGGCCGGAACCACCCGCTCGACTCGGCTGCCGGCGAGGTGCACGCGCACTCCGGGAATGCCGGGGGCGCCGGGATCCCACCCGAGCGCGTGCAGCTCTCGCGCCTCGCCCCAGGTGCGGGCCTGGCGCTGCTGGCGGCCGTCGGTGAAGGTCATGGTTCCGGGCCGGGTCGCGAAGCCGAATCCGACCTCGCCACCGCTGTTGAGAAACGCGTGCACATCAGTGAGAACGGTTCCCGGGTCGAAGAGTTCCTCGGGACTCGCGAGCGCCACGGCCAGGCTCGGCATGCCACCGGATTTCGCGGCCTCACGGACGCCCGCTCGCTGCGCGACCGATTGAGCGCGCTCGCGGCGGCGGCGCTCGGTGGCCAGCTCGGTTCCACGCATGCGGATCTCGCGGAGATGCTGCTCGTACGGAGCCATGGCGGCGATGGTGGCGCGCTCGCTTGCCTGCAACTCGGCACCGAGGGCATCGAGGCCGCCGTCGCTCAACTCACGAAGCGCGTCGGGTTCGACCCGGTCGCCAAGAGGGGGAAGCTCCACCGCTACGCACTCTACTCGCTGCCCGGCTGCGCATCACGGCGCGTCCGCGTGCATTTGCTGTATGACGCACGCAGCCGTCATCGAATCGAGGGAGGCACAGCTCGTGGGTCAGGTTCTCCATGACGTCATCCGCGTCGAGCGCGAGGGCGCGGTCGTCACCCTCACCATCGACCACCCCCCGGCGAATGCGGTCAACGGCGATGTCGTCAACGGTCTGGCCGAGGGGCTTGCAAGCGCGGAGTCCGACGAGACGTGCCGTGCCCTGGTCATCACCGGCAACGGACCGAAGTTCTTCTCGGCCGGGGCCGACATCAAGGAGTTTGGTGGCGGCGCCGAGGCCGTCGGGAAGGCGACCCACCTCACCCTCGCGATCGAATCCTCGAGGCTGCCGGTCATCGCCGCCGTCAATGGCATTGCATTCGGCGGCGGCTGCGAGTTGACCCTCGCCTGCGACCTGCGGATTGCGTCCCGGACCGCGCGATTCGGTCAGCCTGAGATCAAGATCGGCATCATCCCCGGCTGGGGCGGGACGCAGCGATTGCCACGGCTGATCGGCGCCGCTCGTGCCGCTGAATTGCTGCTCACCGGCGACCCAATCGATGCGGATCGTGCCCTCGCTCTCGGTCTGGTCGCCGAGGTCGTCGACGCTGACGACCTTCCGGCGGCCGCGCAACGCTGGGGAGAGCTCCTGGCATCGCGGGCGCCCCTTGCCATCGCCGCAACCAAGCGAGCCATGCACGCGGGATCGAGCCTGCCCATCGAGGCAGCGCTGGAGGCGGAACGGCGCGAGTTCGTCGACCTGTTCGGCAGCGAAGACGCGGCTGAGGGCATCAGCGCATTTCTGCAGAAACGTCCGCCGGAGTGGAAGGGGCGCTAGTGTCCGCGGCTGTGACCGCGATCCTCAGCCCGATCGCGCTGGTGGTTCTCGCCGCCGTGTCGGTGATAGCAAGCGGACTCCGCTGGCGAAAGCTGCTCGGTCTGATGCAGCGCACCACGCGACACGAGAGTCGCCTCGATCATCCGCTGGCGCGCGTACGAGCCTTCTTCGTGTACGTGGTCGCTCAGGGACGCTTGCTCAGGTGGCCGCTCGCCGGCGTGCTCCACGCCTTCATCTTCTGGGGCTTCGTGGTGCTGCTCACCGCGATCGCCCAGGGAATCGTCGAAGCGCTCTGGCAGGGATTCCAGTTCAACCATCTCCCCGGAAGCGGCGCCATCGCCTTCCTGCAGGACCTCTTCTTCTTCGTCGTCATCTGCGGGATCACGCTGGCGCTGTTCAACCGCCTGGTCATCAACCCGACACGCTTTCGCGGCAGCCACCGCGGCGACGCCATCCTCATCCTCGCCTGGATCGGCGTGCTCCTCATCTGCATGGAGCTGAACTACGCGACGCGTATCGCCGAAGGTGCGCCCGAAGCATTGGGTCAGTGGCGGCCCATCGCGTCTGCGCTCGCGAGCATCTTCCGTCCGCTCGGCGCCGGCAGCGAGGCGCTGATCGTTCTCCACGGCATCTTCTTCTGGGCGCACATGACGCTCGTGTTCGGATTCCGCGTCTATCTCGGGTACAGCAAGCACCTGCACATCATCACGTCGGTTCCCAACGTCTTCTTCAAGAA
>JBAQGL010000395.1:0-2257 GCA_049287785.1 Candidatus Dormiibacterota bacterium
TGTCGGGCCGATTCCTCCTCTGGAAACGTGAGCAGGACGACCCGCCTCGATGCACAGCGCGGGCAAATGATCATGCCGCTCGGAATTACCCCCTGTCGCCGAGAGGTGTGCGTCTGTCTGCGCTAGCCTCCTCCGGCCGACGCTGGATGCCTAGGGTCTATTGGTCGTAGGTCCAGCCGGACTGCGAGACCGGTCGCCCATCGCGTTCACGAACAGCTGAGGCCTATCAAATTGGGAAGAGAATTGCGATCGCACTGAATGCGTCAGAACGAGCCATTGACGCATGTGGTGCGAAATGAGTAGTGTTCAGGGGCTTACCCGGTTAGGGGCCGGGGCTGTTCAGGAGGTTGCTATGGCCGTTCGGAAACGCATCTTCAGACTCACGGCCTCGGTGGGCTTCGGGGCGATCACCGCCGCGAGCCTGCTCGCGTCCGGGGCACCCGCTCAAGCCGCGCCCACGGCTACCCCGGATATCGTCGGGCACATCCTTGGCCGCTTCAGCGCTGCACAACCGCCGACGTCGGCGCAATGCCTGGCGGCGAATGGCCTTGCCTGCTACAACCCTGCTCAGATCGAAGAGCACTACCATCTCGACTCGCTCCACGACAGCGGCATCACGGGGGCCGGCAGGACAATCGTGATCGTCGACTCGTACGGATCGCCGACGATCAAAAGCGACATCAAGACGTTCGATGCCGCGTTCCATCTCCCGGCGGCGTCGCTCTCGGTCATTCATCCGGTCGGGGCAATCCCGCCATTCGACCCGAACAACTCCACGATGGTCGGCTGGGCGGAGGAGACCACCCTGGACGTCGAGTGGTCGCATGCGATGGCACCGGGGGCGAAGATCCTCCTCGTTGAGACCCCCGTGGCCGAGACCGAAGGCGCGGTCGGCTTTCCGCAGATCGTTGCCGCTGAGAACTACGTCATCAACCACCACCTTGGGGATGTGATCTCGCAGAGCTTTGGCGCAACCGAGCCGACGTTCTCGAGCCCGGCGAAGATCATGAGCCTGCGCAGCGCGTTCGTGAACGCCGCTGCCAATCACGTCACCGTCCTCGCCGCCTCGGGCGACAACGGCGCGACCGACAACTTCTTCGACGGCGGCTGCTGCTTCGCGCACCATGTGAACTCGTGGCCGTCCTCGGACCCCTTGGTCACGTCGGTTGGTGGCACTGAGCTTGTCCCGCAGGCCAATGGGAACCCGCAGTCCGTGTCGCATGACGTTGTCTGGCAGGATCCGGCGAGCATCGTCGGCGGCCCCGCCGGGCAGACGTGCTGCGCGGGCGGTGGCGGCCCATCCGCAGTGTTCGCTCGTCCCTCGTATCAGAACTCCGTGAAGAGCGTGGTCGGCGACGACCGTGCAACTCCGGACATCGCCATGAGCGCGTCGCTCAGCGGTGCGGTGATCGTGTTCTGGAGCTTCCAGCCGTTCGGCGCTGCGTACTTCCAGATCGCCGGCACCAGTGAGGCCAGCCCGATGTTCTCCGGCATCGTCGCCATGGCCGACCAGATGGCTGGACACGATCTTGGCCAGTTGAATCCTCGCCTGTACGCGCTTGCGCAGGCACCCGGCAGCGGCATCGTCGACGTCACCTCGGGCAGCAATGGGATGACCTTCCCTGACGCCCACCGTGGGGGCGCCGTGGTCACCGTGCGCGGCTACGACGCCGGCCCGGGTTATGACATGGCGAGCGGCGTCGGCACCATCGATGGGGCGGTCTTCATCCCCGCACTCGCCGGGGTCTGAGAGACATTGGGCTCGGAGGGGGCAGCGCATCTGCCCCCTCCGACGCTTCGCTAAGGGAGGCATCCGGCTCGTCGCGGACGCGCACCGAAGCTGAGGCGACGTCGACCGCAGCCTCTATTTGGCCCGCTTCGGGCCACGCGCACCCTTGGTTCGCTGGATGCTGACTCGCACCATCACGATCACGATCAGGGGGATGACCACCCACGCCGGGAACTGAGTCCGGCTGAGCAGCGCGGTCAGCGCGAGCCCGACTGCGAGCGCCGCCGCCACCGTCCAGTCGTCGCCGATGATGAAGTGGTACCAGAAGCGGCCAAAACCGACCAGCCACGACAGGACGCGCATCATCTCGCCGCCTCGCTGAGCTTCACGGTTTGGATGCGCCGCCGCGTCCCGCGGCGCTCGAAGGCGATGTTGACGACCGCAGTGATCAGATAGACGGCCAGCAACCCGAGAATCGCCATGTCGCCTCCGGGCCAGCTCACCCCGAGCCCCTCGGTTGACCAGAAC
>JBAQGL010000396.1:0-14926 GCA_049287785.1 Candidatus Dormiibacterota bacterium
ACGGGAGCGCAAGCGTCACGGTGAACTCGGCGAACTGCGTGCCCGAATCGCCTCTGACCACACCGGCATCCCCTTCATAGAGGAGCTCGGCGGTGGTTGTCTCGTCGTCCTGGATGATCGTGCCGTCGCCGAACGAGCGACCGAGCACCGCGCCCGACGGATTCAGGAGCTGGATGAACATCGTTTCCGGGTAGGCCTCGGTCGCGGAGTACGAGTAGTACACGACCTTGATCATCTGACTCACCGTGCCGGCCGCGAACGTGACCGTTCGCGGCGAGGGCTCGAGGGTCTGCAGGTAGTCTTCCTTGCACCCCTTGTCGCCGACCCCGCAGACAGTGAGGTACTGCACGGTCACGGTGGAGGTCTGCGGCGCGCTCAACGTCACGTTGAACTCGGCATACGTCCCCTTCTCGGTAGGACCATGGCCATCGCCCTCGACCTGCGCGACATCACCCGCCGAAACTGTGGGCATGCTGGCCGCGAAGGCATACTGCGTCGAGTTGAAGGTGTTGGTGCCGGTTGCGCTCGCGTCGGCCGCGATGGTGTCGACGCCGCTCGAAGGGAGTGTCGTCGGCGCCTTGTAGACGATCAGGATGTTGCCGCTCGAATCAGACGTGAACGTCTTTGGTGTCCCCGTCAGCGCTGTTCCGCCGACTGTGGCCGTGCCCCCGTGCGATGCGGTGGAGGTAAGCGAGAGGAAGACCTTCTCGTTCGGCTGCGGGGTTCCGTTCACTCCGCTCACTGCCAGCGTGTCATTCACCTGCTGGCCGGCCGTGAGCCTGCCGCTGTGCGCGATCGGAGACGCCGAGAATGCATACAGCATCTCGTACTCGTAGAAGTCGTGCGTCGAGAATCCACCGCCCGTGGCGTGATTGGCGGCGGTGACCTCCGAAGACCCGTGATCGGGGATGCTCGAAGGAGCCTTGTAGGTGAAGTAGACCTTGCCGGTGGAATCCGTGGTGCAGGCCAACGGCGTTGAGGTCACGGTGGTTGCGCCGCCGCACTGCGAGGGCGTCTGCACGGTGACCGAGGAGCCCGAGACGGACTGGGTCACCGAGACGTATTCGACGGCACCCGCGACGCATGCCAGACCATTGAACGGTTGCACGAAGAACGACGCGGTCTGGTTTGCGAGGAGCGAGCCAAATGGCGCGATCGGCTGAGGACTCATCTTGATGCGTGTGTACGTCGTGCCCGGGGCGCACTGCTGCGGCACACGACCGTGTTGGGCAGCGACCAGAGCGGGGGTGGCCGTGACCCCGGCCGCGAAGGCAAGGCCGGCCGCCAGCAAGCCGACTCGAACTATTTTCGACGTCTTCACATCCAATGTCATACCTTCCGCCCCTCTTCGAAATCGTCAGAGCCAATCGGCATTATAGGTCGTTTTGCGTGGCCGGGAGAGCGTCCATCAATGATCAATTCCAGTTCAGGACAGACCCGGTTCCAACCGCCCGCTCGATGTTGGCGCCACTGGCGTTGCTGATCGTCATCGTGAAGGTCAGCGTGACGCCGGGGCTGGTGGTCGGGAGAATCGGCACCTGAAGGTGTGCGCTGGTGCTGCCCGGGTTGATGGTCGCTGTTCCCGATGTGGCGCTGTAGTCCGTGCCGGCGATCGCGGTCCCGTTTGCGGTCGCATAGTCGAAGGTGACCGGCGAGCTCGGTGAGAGGGCCAGCGTGACCGTGAACTCCGCGAACTGCGTGCCACTGTCGCCACGCACGACACCCGTGTCACCGACGTAGAGGGTCTGCGCACTGGTGGTCTCGTCATCCTGGATGATGGTGCCGTTGCCGACTGAGCGTCCCAGCACTGCATTGGACGGATTGACGAGCTGGACGAAGTACGTCTCTGGATAGGCTTCGATGGCGGGGTACGAGTAGATCGTCACGTTGATCTGCTGCCGTGTCTGACCAGCGTTGAAGGTGACGACGTGGGTCTTCGGCCATACCGTCTGGAGGTAATCCTCCTGGCAGGTCTTGTCGCCGACGCCGCAGATGGTGATGTAGGAAACGCTCACCGGTACGGTCGACGGTGCGCTCAGGGTCACGTCGAACTCCGCATACGTTCCCTTCCCCTTGGGGTCGTTCGCGCCCGCACCGTCGCCCTCGACCTGGGCCACGTCGCCTACGGAGACCACGGGCGTCGTCGATGCGAACGCATACGACGCGGCGTTGAAGACGTTCGGTGTCGAGCTGGTGCTGCTCCCCGCCTTGATCGTGTCCACCCCAGCCGACGATAGTGTCATCGGAGTCGTGTATGTGATCTGGATCTGTCCGTTGCTGTCAGTCTTGAAGGCCGTCGGGGAGCTGGTGAGCGGGATCCCACTGACCTTCGCTGATCCCGCGGGCGAAGCCGTCGACGCGAAGCTCAGGTAGACGTTGTCGTTCTGCTCAGGAGTGCCGCCGACGCCGGAGGCCGTGAGGGTATCGACGACGGACGCTCCACCCGCGAGGGTGCCGCTGTGCGCGATCGGCGACGCACTGAACTGGTACACCATCTGGTAGAGATACCAGTCGTGGCCGACGACGTTGGCACGCGAGTATGAGTTCGCGACGTTGACCTCAACGGTGCCGCTGTCGGGAATCGTGGACGGGGCGGTGTAGAGAAGCACGACCTTGCCGGTCGAGTCAGTGGTGCACGCGACGTAACCGGAGCCGATCGACGTCGTGTTCCCGCATTCCGAAGGGGTCTGTGGCGAGAGCACATCGCCGTTCACGTGCGAGCTCATGTCCACGTAGACGACCGTGCCGGCCACACAGGTGGATCCGTTCTGAGCGAGAACAGAAAAGGTGGCGGACTGACTCGCCTGCAACGAGCCGAACACAGTGATCGGCGCCGGCGTCATCTTGAGACGCGTGTACCCGCCGCCGTTCAAGCAGGTCTGCAGGTGGGTCGAGTGGATGGGTGCGCTCGCGAGCGCAGGTGTCGCGATGGCTGCACCAGCAATGCCGAGCACTGCAATGGTCGTTGTTACGGCGGCGCGCGTGAGCTTGGATGCGTGATGCATCATGTGATGGATCCCCCTTCTCTCTTATCGATACGTGTCGTGAATACCCGAGGTCTGCCCGCGCCCGTCAGGCCCCGGCGATGTTGAACTCCTGAATGCGGTTGTTGTACGTATCCGCTACGTACAAAGTATGCGTGCCGGTTCCGATGTTGTCAAAGACCGCGAGCGAGTGCGGATCGTCGAACTGCATGGTGCCCATGCCGGCCGTAGGACCACCGAACCCATCGCCGAGATTGTTGAGCGACGCGTCGAGATGCACGACCGCATTGTTGCCGCTGTCGGCGACCCACACGGTCCCGTCGCCGGCTACGGTGACGCCCTGCGGTCCGTTCAGCGAACCCGAGTAGGTGATCCAGGATGACGGGTTGCACGACCCATCGCTGATCGTGAACTCGTCGATCCGGTTGTTGAGCGTATCGGCAACGTAGATCTGCCCGGTGGGGCCAACCGCAACGCTTTGCGGATTGTTGAACTGGCAAACACCGGTCCCGGGGGTGGGGCCGCCAAAGGTCTGGAACGTGCTACCCGTTGCGTTGCAGGGGTTAGCGCACTCTTCAATGCGATTGTTATTGGTGTCGGCAACCCAGACATTGCCACCGCCGTCCACCGTCAGGCCTTCGATGTAGTTGAACTGGCCCTTGCCCGACCCCTTGGTCCCGACGTCGTAGACACCTGTCACGGACATTGTGGGCCAGTGCTGGAGACGGGAGTTGCGAGTGTCGGCAAGCCAGACGGTGCCGTCAGGGGCCACGGCGACGTCCTCCGGCCACGAGAAGCCATCTGCGACCTTGGTGCTGCCGCGTACGCCAGAGGCGGTGACAAAAGCATTGGTCGACTGGACGAACTGCTCCATGCGCTGGTTCAGCCGGTCGACCCCGTACACGTCCGGAGCTGTGCCCGGTCCGACCGCAACGCCGAACGCCTGGGCAAACCCGGGAGCGGGTGCATGCACCCCGTCGACCTGCTCGAGGAGGACCGATGCCAGCACGTTGGCGACCGGCGGGTTCCACGCGTTCATCCCGTTGCCCCAGAAGTCGTCGCCGAACACAGCTCCGGGGTGGGGGCCATCAGCGCCTTCGACGAGGACGCGACGGAGGAATGCGAACTTGCCCGTATCGCCGCCCTTGACGCCGGGATCGCCACACGGCTGGTTGCAACGGCTTCCGTACTGACCCAGCCACATTGGGCTGTTCAGATTACTGATGTTGTAGACGGCGATGCGGTCATTGCCGATGTCCGAGACATATGCATACGTGCCGTCCGGGCTGAACGCAACGTTGTACGGAAAGCTCAGCTGGTTGTTGCCGTGACCCGCGGTCGAACCGAGCGTGACCTTGAGAGTCCACGTCTGCGTCAATCCGGAGCCTGTGACCTGATACGCCTTGATCTGATTCTGCTCGTAGGCGGAGACCCAGATGTAGCCGCCCGGTCCACGGGTGACGCCGCGCGGATTGGTGAACCCGAGGATGCTCTTGCCCGACGGTGACGTCGAGATCCATGTTGCCGCGGTCCCAGAACCGGAAAGGCTGAACGCCTTGATGTACGAGTCACCTGTGTCCGCCACCAAGAGTTGGTTGAGGACCGAATCCCAACCAACGCCGATCGGCTGGTTGAGGCACACCGTGCTGCGTTCGGGGTAGAGGCATCCACCGGTCGAGTTCGTCCAGCCGGGCTGGTCTTGCGAAGCCCAGCGAAAGGTGCCGCTGCTGGTGAACGCTTCGACCCGGTTGTTGCCCGCATCGGCCACATAGATGTTGCCGCTACCGTCTATGGCCACCTCGCGTGGTGAGTTGAACTGACCGTCACCCGATCCGAAGCTGCCAAAAGCGCTGACGAACTGCGCGCCGGAAGTGGTGTCGTTATAGAACTCGATCCGGTTGTTGCCAGTATCGGCAACCACGATGCGATGGTTCACCGGATCCCAGGCAAATCCCGACGAGTACATGTTGGCTATCGATGCGCCTGCAAGGGTGGTGAGATAGCTCGGCGCCGTTAGGGATGCCGTCCGCGGGTTCGTGCCACTTGCGAGCGCAACACCGCTTACCGACTGCATCCCCAGGAGCGCCAGCGATCCGGCGAACGCGCCGACGGCCACCATCTTGCCGAGGCGAGGTGTCATGCCCGGCTCGCCTGTGCGGGAACGCTGCAAATGACCGAGAACGTCAAGGACGCGCCACTGACCGCCTGGAACCATTCCTGAACCCCCACGACGTTTCCCCCTAGTCGGCCGCAAGTGCGGCAATCTCAAAAGTATATCTCAAAGCGATTGATGGCTCCCTCGCGGCGGCGCGCCGCTCCGAGCCGTTGTGAGGCGGGAGACGTCCCTTCGAGAACGCCTCCCGCCCACGGCACTGGTTATCCGGTTACGTCTTCGGCGTGTAGACGTTGACGCCGCCTCCCTGGGTGGCAAGGATCAGGTAGTTATCCGCGAAGATGGGCTGCGAAAACTCCTTGCCAAGACCGATCAACTTGAGGACGGCGCCCGTGCTGGCGTTGAGCAGGTAGGTGCCGTTGGTGGTGGTCGGACCGTAGGTCGACGCAGCGATGACACCAGCCGAATCCATGGACGGGCTGCCGAGGATGATGCCCGGCAGTCCGGTCGCCCAGATCGGGGTTCCCGTTGCCGGATTCAGCTCACGCATCGAGCCGTTGTATGCGGTCCCATTGATGGTGGTCGCGTTACCGGGCTCGAAGAGGTTCGTGCCATTCCAGATCGCTGCACCGAGGCAGGAGAGGACGCCGTTGCCGGTTCCGGCCCCGACCTGGAAGCTCCACACCGGACCTGGAGTGATCGACGCAGCGTTGAACGCGTAGAGAAAGCCGTTCTTGTTACACGCGGTGACCATCTCTGTCGGCGTGCCGTTGATCGTCGCCCGGAAGACCGTGGGTGACGCTGCCCAGTCGTTGTCCTCGACCTGCTGAGCGGGTGGGACCCGCCAGCCACCGGTGCGCGCCAGTGAGCTCGCATTCAGGCTCACCAGCGACGACGAGTCACCCGGCTGCGCGGCGCCGGGCAGGTCGTTGCCGATGGTTGCAAACGCATTGCCGTTGGTGTCGAGCGCCGGGCTGGACCAGATGCTCCCGCCAAGCTCATTGTTCGGCAAGGTGATATAGGTGAACTTGAGAGCTCCGGTACCGAGGTCATACGCCTTCAGACCCGCGTTCGCGACCAGAGGTTGGTCGCACTGGGAGGAGACACCGATGTACGCCAGACCATTCGCTATGGCGGGCGACGACCAGTTGTAAAAGTCGTTCTTCGTCGCAGAGGGAATCCCGATCACCGACTTCCAGAGCACCGCTCCGGTGCCGGCATCGAGCGCATACAGGTAGCCATCACCACCGGCGACGTACACCGCGGGGTTGCTCGTTGCGGGATCAACAGCGATCGACGCCGTGGACGAGATTCCACGAGCTGCACACGTCTTCTTGGTCACGTAGCCCAGCATCTGAGTCCAGAGCACCGCGCCGGTCGTCTCGTTCAGGGCGTAGAAGATGCCGGTGTTGCAGCCGATATAGACGGTGCCGTTGTAAACGCTTGGGCTGGCCACGAATCCGGCGCTGGGCTGGCCGGTAATGGTCGGGGCCGGGCACCGCCAGTTCCAGACACGCTTGAGGTTCGCGGCGTTGCTCGTCGTGATTGCCGTCGCCGGGCTGAAGGACGAATGCGAAGGTCCGTACAGATATCCGGGCCAGTTGACGAATGTCGCTGCTCCGGCCGGTTGGGCTTGCGTGGCTCCTAGCGCCAGGACCCCGCAGACCAGGGCTGATACCGACAGTGACAGTCTCCGGTGCGCCGGCCGTGTGTTCTGGCTCGGCTGCTGCCCGATATCCTCGGTCATCTCTGGCTACCCCTCGATCATCTGGATTGCGTCGATTGCGAATATAGGCGATGCAGGTGCGATCACCTGGACCCCCGTTGAACTGTCCTTCCCAAGTCCACGCGTGTGCCGGACGCGAGCGCGCTTCTCTGAAGACTAGCGGCATGCCGTCGCCGCGTCAAGTGTGCCGTACGGCGCAAACGGAGCTTATGCTGCGTTTTCGGGCGGGGCTTAGGTGGGATTGACCTCCAGAGCCTGTGCCGCGCCGGCCAGAATCGCAACCGGCGTCGCCTGATATCCCTGCGGCAGTTCCACGGCGTCGGCACCGACGGACGCAGCCCACGTCAATGTCTGGGTGAGACTCCCAATCCTTGCGCCCGCTGCGGTCTGGAAGGAGATCGGCGCTCCCAGGGACTGCATCGCGGCGTACATCTCGGTATACGCAGAGTCCATCGGCGGCCAGCGGATCGAGTTGTTCTCGAGGACGCACTGGGCTTTGAGCTCGGTCCTGCAGTACTGCATCATCCCTTCGGTAAACCCTTCGTCAACTCGCACGACTCCTCCGGGGAGGATCTCCTGATAGGGGTTGAATGCCACGCCGATACGAGTTTGCTTCCACACGGCGCCGTCGGCGATCTCCTGCTGGATGCACGTCTGGTCTGCGGTGGCTGAGAAGCCTGCCGCCAGGAGGTTGCTGACCGTGGTCGGGTCGGATGTGTCGCGGAGAAACGTCTCCGCAAAGACGGTCATGCAGCGGGAGGCGGTGATCTCCCGGACTTCCGGGACCGCGTCGTACCTGGCAGCGAGCTTGTCCCAGAGGTCGTCGTACGCGTGCCCGAAATCCGTTGTCCAGAAGCGACCGATGGTGCCGCCGACGTGGTCCAGCGTCGAATAGACCGATACGGGGCCACCATCGAGTGCCTTGACCCAGGAGGGAGCGTCGATCCCCGTGAGCAGCCGGATCTTCAGGCCGACGCCGGTGCCCAGCGCCCTCGCGGCGAGGATCGCCTGGTCGATCGGATTGTTCTCGGTGATCGGACCGTTGGGCGACGGTTGGAGCTGGGTCCAGGTCACGTTCACGACGAATGCGGTGATCGGCCCGACATACGTCTTCGGCGGTGGCCCGTCACGATCGATCAGGCCGTGGATCATCGGCTTGAGATTCTGAGGACTGAGCGCCGTCGCGCTTGGGCTCGGAGTGTTTGTCGGGGAAACGGTGAAGGTGCTTGGACTCGGTTCACCGCAGGCCGCGAGCAGCACCGCTGCACCGGCGACCCCCAACCAGCAACGTTTGGGGCGCAGGCCTTCCGAAAGTCTCATCGTTCCGAGGCTAACCCACCGGCCCGATCCGGTGCCTGAGGCTCAGATGAGGGCGGTCCTTGCCCCGCGCATCACTGGAACCATCCCTCGATGTCGATGACCATGTTGTCCTGGCCGGCGGAGTTGTAGACATCGATATCGCCGACCTGACCGCCCTCGCTGGTGTCGAGTTGCACGACTGTCAGATTGGGGAGGACACCTCCAGCGGCAACGTTGACGTCCGAGGCATGCGGCGGACCGCTGAGATTCGACGGGTAGAGCACGAGATAGGTTGCCTGAGTGGGGGCAATTGCCGTCACGTTGGCGATCACCGCCACGACTATCGGGCTGCCCGTCGGCACACCCGCGAGGCCGGCCACCTTGACCACTCCGACCCCGGCCTGGCTGAGCGAGTGACCGGCGCATGGGAGCCCCGACGAAACCCGGGTGTCGCAGATCCGGCTCGGCCCGATCGCCTGATATTGCGAGCCGGCAGCTGCACTGTTGTTTCCGAACCACCCGTTGGCATCGAGGACCGCATTGATCGTGCCGACAGCGTTGTAGATGCAGACCGATGTGTCAGGACCCTCAGGGGTCGCGGGCCCGAGGCGCACGAACACGCGATTCGCCTCCACAGCCCCAGCGGTGAGGTTGATCGTCGAGAAGGGCGGGCCGTGGCTTCCGCTGTAGTCGCAGGTTCCGACTGAGTTCGTCGGGAACACGCTCAGAAACGTTGCCGCCGTCCCCGCCACCGCGGTCAGGTTCAGCACCGCCGCCTCGGCAGTTCCATCAGCTGGAATCGCGCCCGCTGCGGCAACGGTGACCACAACTGCGGTTCCGCCGGTGAGCGCGCCGTGACCCCAGCATGAGGTGCGCGTATCACAGACGCGTACCGGGGCGATGGGGTGGAATTCCCCGGTGACGTCACTCGATGGCTGAGGAACGAAGTACCCCTCGACGTCGGCCACGACATTGACGCTGCCGATTGGGTTGTAGATGTTCACAGCGCCGCCCTGACCGAGGGTCGCGATGACGAGGTTGGGCGTGGCGGTGTGGGCGCCGAAGTTGAGGTTGGAAACCCTGGGCTGCTTGGTTCCCGTCGGGTAGACCGCGAGGAGTCCGCCGGTCGTGCTCCCCACTGCGGTGACGTTCAACGCAACGGCGGTTGCCGTGACCGGGATTGGGTCGGCGCCGCTCGGGAGACCCGTGACGCTCGTCAATGCCAGCTTCCGAGTCGCTCCGGGTCCGAGCGCAAGGCCGCTGCACTGGATGCAGGAGGACGAACGCGTGTCGAGAATCCGAAACGGAGGGAGGGGGACGAAATTCGACAGCGCCACATAGGTATACCCGGCAGTCGCACTCGTGGGTGTCCCTCCCGGAGGCGACACCGTGACCTGGATCTGCACCAGGCCGGGCGATTGCGGCGGGGTGATGATGTCGAACGAGCTCGAGGTGACGTTCGACGGCGTCACGGCAATGCCGGCAACGGTGACGGTCATGTCGGTTGAGAAGGACGAGCCGGTCACGGTGACCGCCTGACCGCCGCCGACCGGGCCGGCAGCCGGAGTCACCGCGCTGATGCTGGTCGCTGTGCTGCCGGGAAACGCAGCGGTTTCCTGTCGCAGCAGGGCGTAGTGCGGCAGCGAGGCCGCGAACGACTGAAGGTAGACCTCCACCGACTGAGAGTGCTGGACGGTCAACGTGTGGTAGACATTCGTCCAGTCGTAATCGCCCTGTCCGTTCATCTGCCGGTTCATGTTCACCCCGAGCGCCGGATGCTGAATCGGCGACGTCGAGTCATTGAGGTCGTTGAACTGGACCGTGAGCGCCGGATTGTCGCTGCCGAAGGTCGTCGACATGTACGACTCGAGCGGACCGACGACCGACCCTGTGCCGGTACCGCCGAGCGGAAACTCGACGGTGAGGTCCGGTCCTGCCACCGACATGCCGATGGCGACCAGGCGCTCGTACCCGGTGATGAAATTCTGCAGGCTGTAGCCCGGAGCGTTCTGTACCTCGGGACCGTTGTAGATCTCCGCCGTGGTACCGGAGTACCAGGGCAGATGCAGCATGTGGACACCGTTCGCGCGTGCGAACGTCGCCAACGCATCGACGGTCGAACGGTATGCGTTCTCGAAGGTCGTGTTCGGAACGAACGAGGTCGGCGTGCTGCCTGCACCCCAGGGGAGCGGGATGCTCCTGCCTCCGACACTCGTGCTGTTGCCCAGAAACGCTGACGGGGTATCGACGCCGGAGACGAACCTGATAGCCAGGGCCTTGTGATCGGCCTGGGCAATCTGCACGCCCCCTTCGAAGATGCTCAAATTGGACGTGATGGCCGTCCATGGTGCCCGGAGTGAAAGCCCGGTCACACCGGGAATCGCGAGAGCGGCGTCGATGCTCGGACGAAAGAAGTTGAGTGCGGTTGGGGTGCTCACCTGCAGCATCGCCCACGTCCCGCTCACCGCAGCGGGAATCGCGGCTTGCGCCACAACCCCTTGCGAAACCGCGGCACCGAGGGGGAGCAGCGCTACCAATGCCAGCGTGCCCGAGCCGCGAAGCGCGCGCCGGGCCCACCGTGTCTGGCGTGATGAAGTCTGCGGACTCGATCTACGAGTGAAACCTCGGACGAACATGGAAACCTCCATGCCGGCCCACGTGTGACTCCTTGTGGTAGCCCGGCGATCTCACACGAGATCCGTGGCTTTGCGTCACCTCCTCACGAAGGTTTTGCCGTTGTCAGGGAGCCGACGGTCTGAGTATTCGCAGGGAGCGTCCGCGGGGGACCGCAGTGCGACGCGTCGTTACAGGGCCGTCACGCCCGGATTCGAATGCTCGGACGCGACGCCACACCGCGGTACGAGGTTCGTTGGCCCCACGATGCCGGCGACCTCCGGTTCAGGCAGCGCGGATCGGCGTCAGGTCTGCGCTAACGTGCCTGCCCTGAGCTGGCCCAGCGTTGGTGCCGCACCCGCATCAAGGATGTCGCTCAGATAGACCTCGTAATACCTGGGGTGCGCGGCGAGGCCTCCGCCGACTGCAAGCGCGAAGTTTCCATTGCGGGTCCCGGCGCCGTACATCTGCCAGCCAACCGTCGTCCACTGTGAAGCTTCGGCAAGGTCGCCACCGTACGTCCCCGGGCTCGTCTTGGTTCCTTCCCGGAGACCATTCTGCTGCACCCAGAGCATTGCCCCGAAGTGCTCTCGCACATATGTCAGGAGCGGCTGCAGAACCGTCGAGTTGCCGGCACCCAGCGGTTCCTCGATCGCGAGGGCCGACGGGATGGTGGGGAGTGCTGTCCGCCATGCGGAGGTCACCCGTTCCCACGCGCTGAGCAATGTCGAGGAGTCGACTCCATACCCGGCCCAGAACGCCGCGTCGTGGTTGGGAAGTTGCATCTCCCCCTGCACCCCGCACCCAGTCGCCTGAACCATGGTCAGGTCCGGCTCACCGTGGAAGTGCTGACCAAACGCGGTGATCATCTGCGTCCAGAGGGCAAGGAATTGTGGGGACGTGGGAACGCAGATCGAGGCAGTCTGCCCCGTCCCGCCGAGCGTCACCGAGACAACAGGACATTGTGCAAGGGCCCAGCCAGGGTCGTCGACACCAGGGATGACCTCGATGATCGACCGGTATCCCGCGCCCCGTGCCGCAGCCAGGTCCTTGTCGAGAGTCGTCCAGTCGTACTGTCCCTGGCTGGGTTCGATAACACGCCAGCCGACCACCCAGTCAATCCCCACCGGTTGAAACTGAGACGTCTTGAGATCGCTGATCACCTTTGATGGATTGTCGACGTACTGCAAGCCGGCGGTGAATGCGTATACGCCGATGGTCGTGGGCGAGCCTGGTGTCGACGACGTCGTCGGCTGAGGCGTCGGCTCGGTTATGGGCCCGTTGTGCTGGCTGATCGCAACCAACCCAATCACGCCGGAGGCCACGACCACCAGAGACGCGAGGCTGATGAGCAGCGGTTTTCGCAAAGACTTCGTCATTCCGTGTGTTCCATCAGCCTAGCTCCGGGGCCCTTTCGTCCTGCTGTCGACTCCCGGCCCGCTCGCCGGCTGGACAGGATCGTCCCCGGGGAGTGTCGTGGGTCAGTGCAGCCGGTCGCGGGCGGCGCCAGAACGGCGCAACACCTGCTCGTAGACGTCCTCGGTCGCCGATGTCGCGGCATCCCAGTTGTATTCGCGGACCACGCGATCGCCGAGCTCCCCAGCCGCAGCGCACGCCGCGGGGAGGCTGCCGAAGGTCGCCGTGAGGGCGGCGGTGAGGCCGGCTGCGTCGCCGCTGGCGAACATCCTGCGCCCCGGGCCGTCGTCTTCGAGCACCTCGCGGTTCGGCGCGATATCGCTGGTCACGAGCGGCAGGCGGTAGGACGCCGCCTCGAGCAGGGTCAGCGCCAGACCTTCGAGACGCGAGGGGAGCACAAACAACGATGCATTGGTGTACAGCTCGTGGAGCAGCTCTCCATGCACGGATCCGACCAGGAGCACCCTCGGATCACGCGCCGCAAGCACCTCCAGCTCGTGGACGTACTGATCGGTGAAGCTCGAGCCGCCGGCGATCACCAGGCGCGCCGTCGTGTCCACGTTGCGGAAGGCCCGCACCAGCAGGTCGGGCGCCTTCTCGGGCACGAGACGGCCGAGAAAGAGCGCGTAGTCACCGCCCTGCAAGCCGAACCGCTGGGTGATGAGCCGGGGCGCGCACCGTACCGGGGGCGCAACGCCGTTGGGAATGTAGTGGGCGTGGCGGCCGTATCGGGTGAGGTAGAAATCGGCGAGGCTCTTCGACACCGTGATCGTGGCGTGGGGGACATGCGCGCTGATCCAGGCCGCGCTCTTCAGCGCGGTGCGCGCCCCGATGCCCCACTTGTCGCGTTCGTAGTCGAGGCCGTGGATGGTGAGCACGACCCCCCTGCGCGTGAGCGCACGTGGGAATGGCGTGAAGATCGACGGGCCGATCGCGTGGTAGTGGAGGATGTCGGCTCGATGCGCGCTCGGGAGCATGGCGACACCGGTGGACAGCCCGCTGTGCACCAGCGCCTCGAGGTGCTTGGTGGGCGCGGTCGGGATGTAGCGCACCCGCATGCCGCGGTGCTCGGCCACGCGGTCGACCGTGTAATTGGCCCGCGTGTACACTGTGACCTCGTGACCGCGCTCGACGAGGCGTGAGCCGATCTCTTCGACATGGTGCTCGATACCGCCAATGGTGGCCGGAACACCACGCTGACCGATGAAGGCGACGCGGGCGGGCCTCATGCGGCGCGCGGCTGCAGGGTCCTTGCCGCCAGCGCATAGGTATCGCTGATGCGCTCGAGATGCCGCTCCGGCGAGAACTCCTTCGCGATGGTCGCCCGTGCCCGGTCGCGCATCGCGAAGGCAATACCGGGGTCGCGCAGGTAGGGCGTGAGCGCGCCGGCCAGCGCGAGCGGGTCGTTCGCCGGCACGAGATCGCCGGTGGCACCGGGCTCGATCAACTCGGGCATCCCGCCCAGCGCGCTGCCGATGACCGGCACCCCCCGGGCAAGAGCCTCGAGGACGACCATGGGCTGGTTCTCGTACCAGCGCGACGGCACCACGACCACCGCCGCGGCGAGCATCAGCCGCTGCACCTCGGCCTTGTCGACGAGGCCATGGAAACGTACGCGCCCGGGGGCGACCGCATCGGCAAGCCGGCGCAGCGCTGCCTCCTCGGGCCCGGTTCCGGCGATGTCGAGCACGGCGCCGTCGATCTCCGCCACGGCGCGAATCGCGACGTCGATGCCTTTTTCCGGCGAGAGCCGACCGGCCACGAGCACACCCGAGCCGGGAGCTGTCTTGACCGGGATATCCCGGGTCTCGATGAAGTGCGGGATATGACGCATGCGCCTGGGATACACGCGCGCAGCACGCATACGTCCCTCGAGGAACCGGCTCGGACAGATGAAGATGCGCACCGGGGAATACGCGCGGGTGATCGTGTGCACGAACAACTCGCCGGCCATCACCGCGCTCGATCCGAGCGATCCGTCCTTGCAGCGTCGCAGGATCGCGTGCTGGAAGTGTCCTCCGAGGCACGCCTGACAGAGGTTCCCATGGTCGAGGAACTGATACGTGGGGCAGGCGAGCTTGTAGTCATGGAGCGTCATCACCGCGGGGATCTTGCGGTGCGCGACCGGACGCAGCACAGACGGCGAGAGCTGGTGGTAGATGTTGTGCATGTGCACGACATCCGGCCGGAACTCTGCCAGCACAGCGTCCATACCCCTGCTCGCGGAGGTCGAGTAGAGCATGCGCGCGACGCCGCGCATGCGCCCGGTCAACGTCGGCGGCGGGGGTTCAAGCTCGATGTGCGAAGGAAAGTGGGCTGCATATTCCAGGTGAGTGTTGAGCGGGTGCGCCATCCCGAAGAAGGCGACCGTGTGACCTGCGGCTACCTGGAGGTCCGCGAGGTCCTCCATATACGCCTCGGCACCTCCCCGACGGTAGAGGAACTTGTTGACGTGGAGGATTCGCACCTGGTGTTGCCTAGGAGGTTAGCGACATGTGACGGACGCGGCGCGCCCGGTCAGCTGCCAACCCGAACCGGTTCGGGTTCCTCGACGGGCGGCGGGAGACCACGCAGCACCGCGTTCTCGCGATAGCGCGTGACGGCGTATGCGGCCGCGGCAAAGGCAACGTAATACCAGAGCACGATGACCTCCGTGATCACGTTGGAGACCACGCTGATGACAACGAAGGCGATCACGCAGGCTGCAAAGCCCACCGCGATAGATCGTTCATAGGTCCACGATCGCAGTTTGGTGAACCGCATCGAGTCTCGTGC
>JBAQGL010000397.1:0-3081 GCA_049287785.1 Candidatus Dormiibacterota bacterium
CAACGGCGGCGAGAGCCTCGTCATGGCCGACGACCTGGCGCGAACCTACTTCGGTGCCACGGCGGCCGGGTTCGATGACCTCGTGGTCGTGACTCGCGGCGCGGAGGCGGCCATCGAAACCACCGCCGCCACCTACGGCATGCGTGCCGTCCCGGTCAGCGTCATCGAGAGCGATGCGCGCGACGCCCTGCAGCATTCGATCGGCCTTGTGCTAGCCGTCGCGATCATCTCGGTGATCATCGCCATGCTCGCCGTCGTCAACACGCTGCTGGTCAACGTGCGGCAGGGGACTCGCGAGCTGGCGCTGTTGCGCGCCGTCGGACTCGGCAGCCGGCAGGCGATGCGCCGCGTGCTCACCGAGGCGGGTCTGCTCGCGGGCACAGCAACCCTGATAGGCGTGGCGGCAGGCTGTCTGATCGCAGTGCCGATGCTTCAGGCGAGCAGCACGCCGACCTTTGCGCCAGGATTCGTGTTTCCGTTCGAGACGGTGATCGTGCTCGTGGTGGTGGTTGTTCTGGCTGCGATCGTTGCCACCATGGGTCCAGCTCGCAGAGCGGTGCGAACGTCCGTGCTCAGCGCGCTGCGACACGAGTAGCGACGCGTATGCGCCCCATCGACGGGGGGAGTGTCCGCGTTCTGGTCGCGCTGGTGCCGATGATCGCGCTCGCCGCGTGTGGCAGCGATTCGCCCGCGCTGTCAACGGCGGATCCTCTGCGCTCCTTGCTCACCATCGATCAGCTCGTCGCTCCAGACTTCACCGTCTCCGTCGCCGCCGCGCACGTGAATGCCACAGCGCTTGCCGGCGGCGACTCCATGCTGGCGACAGCGCTCGCCTCGGACGGCCTTCGCTCGGCGGCGAGCGTTGAGTACCAACGCGGTGTCGACTTCAGCACGAGCAATGGCCCGATCGATGTCGTGGCCACCGTGGAGCGTTTTGGCGGCATCAGCGGAGCCTCTGCCGCCTACACCGCCACGGTTACCCACCTCGACGCGATGCAGGGCGCAGTGCCGGTGTCGACCGGTCCGCTCGGAGATCAGGCACACGCGATCAGTGTCGTTCGATCCACGCCGGCAGCGATTCCGGCGGTCGAGATCACCGTTGTGTGGCGCACCGGAAACCTCGTCAGCCTCATCGTCGCGCGCGGCCGTTATGGCGGGACACGGCTTGACGACGCCCTGGTCCTGGCGGGTCTGCAGAACCAGGACGACTCCGGCTCGGCACCGGGGTAGCCGATTTCGTCAGGTCTTGCGCGGTTCCCAGCGAAAACGGAGCACGGAGAGCAGCACCGCGCCGGCGCCCCAGGCGGCCATGATCAGCAGGTCGGTCCCGTTGAAGCCGCTGCTGGACTGGTGCGCGGGATCGAACGCCGTGAACATCGCGTTGATGAAATGTCTGACCGGAAACCACTCGGCGATCTGCGCGAGGATCGACGTCGGCGCCACCGGGAAGAACGTCCCGGAGATGAACACAATCGGCAGGAAGACGCCGTTGACGATCGCCGGCGCGGCCTCTGCATTGGGGATCACGATCGTCATCGCCATGCCCAACGCACAGAATGCCAGCGCACCCACACCGATGGTCGCGGCCGCGGCACCGATGTGCTCGGGGACGTGGACGCCGTAGACCAGGATGCCGAAACCGGTGGTGAGCAAGGCGAGAACGACGCTCACGATGATCGACGAGCCGACCACGCCGGCGATGAACGCCCACGGTGGGAGCGGGGTTCCACGCAGTCGCTTGAGAATGCCGTTGTCGCGGCGCAGCGCGAGCGTGACCGCGATGTTCGTGAAGCATGCGCCCATGACGCCGAATGCGATCAGCGCCGGAATGTAGTAATCGTCGTAGCTTGTCCGCACCGAACCGATCTGCACGTTCTGGTCTTTGAACAGGGTGGCGAACACCACCAGGAAGATGATCGGGAAGAGGAACGCGAAGAATGCGCTTGCGGGGTTGCGCCAGAACGACCGCTGCTCGAACGAGACTTGGCGCAGCGCGATGCCGGCACTACTCATTCCTGGTCAGCTCCAGGTAGACATCTTCCAGTGATGGCCGGGCGACCTCGAGGTTGGGAAGCTCGAGCCCCTGCGCCAGCGCCCAGGTGGTCAGCTCGTTGAGTGCCCGGGTCGGCGTCGCGGTTTCGATGATCGCGACCTCGCCGTCGATCCTCGCCTTGAGCGGCAGCGCGCTGACGGCAATGCCATTGGACAGCTCGAAGCGGATGTGCGTCATCTGATCGGTTCCGGCCCGCAGCGTCTCGGGGGTGCCCTGGGCGACCACCTGACCTGCGGCGATCACGCAGATACGGTCGGCGAGGTACTGCGCCTCATCCATGTAATGGGTGGTGAGCACGATGGTCTTCCCGAGCGTGCGCATGTTGCGGACCACCTCCCAGGCGGCGCGGCGCGCCGACGGATCGAAACCGGTGGTCGGCTCATCGAGGAAGATCAGCTCCGGATCCCCCACCAGGCCGAGCGCGACATCGAGACGGCGCTGCTGGCCTCCTGACAGCTTGCGCACCCGCTCGCCGGCCTTCTCGGTCAGGCCCACCAGCTCGATGATCTCGGCGGTCGGGCGTGGCGACGGGTAGTAGCCGCGATAGAGGTCGACCAGCTCGGTCACGGACAGCATGGGCGGGACCGCAGCCTCCTGAAGCACCAGCCCGACCCGCTCGCGCAGCTTCCGGCCGCCGGTGTGCGGGTCGATCCCGAGCACGATCACGTCGCCGGCATCTCGCTTCCGGTAGCCCTCGAGGATCTCGATGATGGTCGTCTTGCCGGCGCCATTGGGACCGAGCAATCCGAAGACCTCGCCCTCCTCGACGTGGAAGCTCACCCCGCGGACGGCCTCGACGGCTCCGTAGGACTTGCGCAAACCGTCGACGACGATGGCTGTCACCGAAAGAGATCTCCCCTGTATGACGAGCGGTCACAGAGTCGTTGCGCCATGGTGCCAGAGACCGGCGTCGGTGCCGACCACAATTGGCCGCAGCGCATGACCATGACTACAACCAACGTGGAGATCCTGCGCCAGGGCTGGCTCGACGCCGCCTCCGCCCTGGCTCCAGGCCTCGACACACTGCC
>JBAQGL010000398.1:0-9321 GCA_049287785.1 Candidatus Dormiibacterota bacterium
CATGGCTCCCGCCGCCATCGCGGCGCCGATCAGCGCGCCCGTCTTCATGGTGACCAGCCGGAGGTAGGTCGCCTGCGCGGCGCCCGCGCGGCCCTCGAGCGACAGGTCGAGGCACTGGCCCTCGACCACCTGGACCACCGCTGCACTCAGAAGGTGCGCCGCGCGCATTCGACGCCCCGGGCGCGGCCCCGGGGCGAGCAGGCCGCTCATCGCGTTGGCGAACATGCCGTCGCCGGCGTTGATGCCCTGTTCGGCGCCCCAGATGGTCCACACGGTGGGGCGGTGGCGGCGGAGCTGGTCGCCGTCCTGGATGTCGTCATGGATCAGCGTGAAGTTGTGGATGAGCTCCACCGCGACGGCCGCGGGCAACGCCCACGCCGGGTCGCCTCCGAGCGACTCGCAGGCCCAGAGCGCCAGCGCAGGGCGGATGCGCTTGCCGGCGGGGTCGTTCGCCGGGTGGCCCTGCGCGTCCGTCCAGCCGAGGTGGTAGGCGGACATCTGCCGGAGCAGCCCCCGCGTACGGGGAGCGGTCTTTCGAAGGCCGTCGTCGAGCAACTCGGTATGCCGGTCGAGAAGCGCCGGCAGCGCCTCGATCGGCGACGACGCATCGAGGTCGAGGACACGTTCCGCCATGGGCCTCCCCCTGCAAGGAAGCTTTCTACGTCGTAACTATCGTCGAATGGTAACCAACCCAGTTCCGCCCCGGCAAGCCGAGCAATCGCTCCGCGTTCAGAAGTCCACCGCGGCGGGGAGGACGACCTGAAACTCGGTCCCATGGCGCGGCTCGGAGCTCACGGTGACGGTGCCTCCGTGCGCCTCGACGACGTGGCGAACGATCGCCAGGCCGAGCCCCGATCCCTCACCGTCGCGCTGCCGCGAGCTGTCCGCCTTCCAGAAGCGCTCGTAGATCCGGGGCAGGTCCGCGGGCGTGATCCCGACACCGGTATCACGGCAGCGCAACACCACCTGGCCAGCGCTTCCGGGCGCGGCCGTGATGGAGATGAGGCCGCCCGACGGCGTGAACTTGATCGCGTTGTGCGCCAGGTTGCGGAGGACCTGACCGAGGTGCGACGCGTCGCCGACCAGGTCGGGGGTTCCCGGCGCGACGCTGACGTCGAGCGTCACACCCTTGCTCTCGGCGAGCGGGCGGAGACGGTCGAGGCTGCCCATGAGCACGCTGATGGGCACGCGCTCGCTGGCCATGGGCCGGAGCCCGGACTCGATAGTGCTGAGCTCGAGCAGCTCCTCGACCATCTGCGCCATGTGCGACGCCTCCTGACCGATCCGTCGGACGAAGTCGGCTGCGGCGCCCGGATCCTCCAGACCTCCGTTCGCCAGCGTCTCAGCGATGAGCTGCACCGCGGTGATCGGGGTGCGCAGCTCGTGCGACACGTTACTGACAAAGTCGCGCCGAACTCGTTCAAGGTGATGGACGCGCGTCTCGTCGCGCACCATCAGCAGAGTCGACACCTCGCCGTTGAGAGCGATCGCCCGAGCGTTGAAGTCCCGGTCGTGCAGGGTGATCGCGCGCTCCTCGACACGGCCGCTCTGGCGCGCCGCGTCGAGCAGCCGGATGATTCGGTAGTCGACCTCGCCGGCGACAAAATCCGATCCTTCGGCGAGCGCCAGCCCGAGCAAACGCCGGGCCGGCTCATTGGCGAGCAGCACTCGTCCCTGAGCGTCGAGACCCACGATGCCCGGGTCAAGGAGGAGCCCCACGGCCCGGAGCACGTCGATGCTCCCTGAACCGGACAGGACCTCGACGGCGTCCAGCGCATCCACCACGGCGAGTATAGGCGCGCGTTCGAGGCGCCTCTCGAAGGGAACCGCTAAGCTCGGTCCATGGCGCCCACCGTCGCCAAACGTATTCTCGTCGTCGAGGACGAGGACGCCATCCGCGAGACGCTCCGCTACAACCTTGCCCGCGAAGGGTACGACGTCGTCGAGGCCTCCACGGGACCGGATGCGCTCGACCTGGCGCGGGCGCAGCGTCCCGACCTGATCCTTCTCGACGTGATGCTTCCCGGGCTGAGCGGGCTCGAGGTGTGCCGGGTGCTGCGCCAGGAGTCGTCGACGCCGATCCTCATGCTCACCGCCAAGGGAACCGAGGTCGACAAGGTGGTTGGCCTGCAACTCGGGGCCGATGACTACGTCACCAAGCCCTTCTCCTTCAATGAGCTGCTCGCGCGGGTCACCGCGCTGCTCCGGCGCTCGGACATGAGCGCCCGACCCGTCGGTGCACCCGAGATCGAGGAGTTCGACGGCTTCAAGATCGACCGGGCGGCGCGCACCATCCATGTCGAGACGACGGAGCTCCGGCTCGCGCCCAAGGAGTTCGACCTCCTCTCACTCCTGCTGCGCAATCCCGGACGGGTGCTCTCGCGGCAGGCGATTATCGCGGCGGTCTGGGGCAACCGTTTCTACGGCGATCCCAAAACCGTCGACGTGCACGTTCGCTGGCTCCGCGAGAAGTTCGAGCCCTTCGCGCAGATCCCGTTCCGGATCACCACCGTGTTCGGGGTGGGGTACCGCCTCGACCGGATCGGCGCAATCGACCAGGCCCCGTAAACTCGACCGGGCATCGGAGGAGACGCGTGGACGCAGCGGTCATCGGCGGAGGTGTCATCGGTCTGTCGGTGGCTTGGCGAGCAGCGCGGGCTGGGCTCAGCGTTGCCGTGGTGGATCCGGACCCGGGATCCGGTGCGTCGAACTTTGCCGCCGGGATGATCGCCCCGGTGGGGGAGGCGGAGTTCGGCGAGGAGTCGGTCGTCGCCGTCAACCGCGATTCCGCGGCGCGATACCCGTCATTCATCGCGGAGCTCGAGCTCGACGCGGGACGCTCCGCCGGCTACCGCCAGACGGGAACGCTTCACGTCGCCGTCGACGCCGACGAACAAATGGCGCTCGAGCGGCAGTTCCGGTTCCGCCAGCAGCTCGGCCTCCCCGTCGAACGGCTCACCTCGCGACAGACCCGCGAGCTCGAACCCGGGCTTGCACCATCGGTACGCGGCGGCATGCTGGTGGAATCCGACCACCAGGTGGATCCTCGCGCCATGGTCCCAACGCTGCTCCAGGCATGCAGCCGGCTCGGGGTGCAGATCCATCGCAGCCGGGCTTCGCTGCTCGTCGAGCGGGGCCGGGTCGCCGGTGTCGCACTCGATAACGGTGAGCGCCTCGATGCATCCAAGGTGGTGCTTGCCGCCGGCTGCTGGTCAGGCGCCGTCCCCGGCATCCCTCAGGACGACGTCCCACCCGTACGGCCCGTGAAGGGACAGATCCTGCGTTTGCGCGGTATCCCCGACCTGATCGCGCGGACGATACGCGGTGGCTCCGTCTACGTCCTGCCGAGGGGCGACGGCCGTGTGGTCATCGGCGGAACCGTCGAGGAGCGCGGATTCGAGACCTCGGTGACCGCCGGCGCGGTGTACGAGCTTCTCCGCGAGGCACGCGCGCTGGTGCCCGATGTCGCCGAGCTGGAGTTGGTCGAGGCGTCGGCCGGACTGAGACCCGGATCGCCCGACAATATGCCCATGGTTGGTGACTCCACGACCGAAGGCCTCATCGTCGCGACCGGCCACTACCGCAACGGCTACCTGCTTGCGCCGGCCACGGCCGACGCCGTCTCCGGCGCGCTCACCGGAGCGCCGTGGCCGGAGGCCACCCGGCCCTGGGCCCCATCGCGGTTCCGGCGGACGGCCGAGGTCGGCGCGTGATCATCGTGGTCAACGGCGAGAGCCGTGAGGTTGCCGAAGGGCTGGGGCTCACCGACCTGCTTCGCGAGATGGAGCTCCCGCCGGAGCAGCGCGGGATCGCTGTGGCGAGAAACGGTGACGTCGTGCTTCGGGCAAGCTGGGCCGACACCACCCTGACCGCCGGGGATCGCCTCGAGATCCTCCACGCCGTCCAGGGTGGCTGAGGTGCGATGGCTGACCTAGCCGACCTCCTGGTGATCGCCGGCGAGCGATTCAGCTCGCGGCTGATCATGGGAACCGGTGGCGCCCCGAGCCTTGACATCCTCGAGCGGGCGCTCGACGCCTCCGGCACGCAGATCGTCACCGTGGCGCTGCGCCGCCTTGATCCGTCCGGGGCAAGCTCCTTCCTGGATGTTGTGGCCCAGGGAGGGCGGCGGATCCTGCCCAACACCGCCGGTTGCTACACCGCCCACGACGCGGTCACCACCGCTCAGCTTGCTCGCGAGGCCTTCGAGACGAACTGGATCAAGCTCGAGGTGATCGCCGATGAGGAGACGCTGCTCCCCGACGGCGCGGAGCTGCTGGTCGCCGCCGAGCAGCTGATCGATGACGGCTTCGTCGTGCTCCCGTATGCGAACGACGACCCCGTGCTCTCGCGCCGCCTCGAGGACCTGGGTTGCGCGGCGGTGATGCCCCTCGGAGCGCCGATCGGCAGCGGATCGGGGATCCGAAACCCCTACAACCTCCGGATCATTCGCGAGCGTGCCGGTGTCCCGGTGGTGCTCGACGCCGGAGTCGGCACCGCGTCCGACGCCGCGATCGCGATGGAGCTCGGATGCGACGCTGTGCTGGTCGCCTCGGCGATCACGCGTGCCGCCGAGCCCGTGCTGATGGCGCGGGCGATCGGCGGTGCCGTCGAAGCCGGACGGCTCGCGTTTCGGGCTGGACGGATTCCGCAGCGGCTCTACGCCGAGGCGTCGACGTCCTGGGAAGGGATCGCCGACCTCGGCACGGGCCGGAAGATGCTGCCGAAGCTGGGTGATGCCGGCGCTCGGTGACGCGCGGCGCGAGCGCCTCGAGCGAGCGCGCCTCTACGTGGTCACCGGGGCGCGCCAGGTCGAGAACGACCTTCCGGAGTTCCTCGGCGCCGTGCTGGAGGCCGGCGCGGACATCATTCAACTCCGCGAGAAGGACGCCGAGGCTGGAGACATCCTTCGCTGGAGTGAGGTCTTCCGTGACGCCGCAGACCGCCACGGCGCTCTCTTCGTGGTCAACGATCGTGCCGATCTCGCCGTCGCCTCGGGAGCCGACGGTGTCCATCTCGGTCAGAACGACCTTTCCCCGTCGTGGGCACGACGGGTGGTCGGCCCCGACGTGGTCATCGGGCTGTCGACGCACTCCACGGCTGAGTTCGACGCCGGTGACCCGGAGGCCGACTACCTGTGCGTCGGCCCCGTTTACGCTACGCCGACCAAGCCGGGCCGGCCGGCAACAGGGCTCGAGGTCGTGACCCACGCGGCGAGGCGTTCGCGAGAGCGGTTGGAACACCGCCCGTGGTTCGCCATCGGGGGCATCGACGGTGTGTCGCTTCCGCGCGTTGTCGCGGCCGGGGCGGACCGGATCGTTGTGGTGAGGGCGGCCGCCGGACCCGATCCGAAGGCCTCTGTCAGGGTTCTTCTGGCGGGTCTCGCTGGGTCCCCCGTTTCTTAACCATCACGTAACACCTGCACAAACTTCTCATCGCGGGGAATTTGTCCACGGGTACTGCAAGAGTTCAAGAACGAGTCGGCGGACGAGGGACGCCGAAAACTTGAATCACACGCGGCGCGCTCGTGTGACGGTCCGCTGGGGGAGCGCGGAAATGCGCCAACCGTTAAGCGGTCCTTAACCGTCCTCGTGTGTCGCCGTTAACCACTCGATCGGCACCATAGCCGCGTGCAGTCGCAACGCGACAGGGCGAAATCTGGGGAATTGAGGGCTGAGATGACGGTCGAGATCGAACCATCGCTGAATCGCGAGCGCCCCTTTTGGCGCGGAGGCACGAGCGTACGAGGTGCGTTGACGCTGCTGGCAGGCGGCGCCGTCCTCGCCGCCTGTGGATCCACGAGCACGCCTGCTGGAACCGCGGCCCCGAGTGCCACGCCAACGCCGGTCTGCACGGGAACCACAGCGAACCCGGGCTACACCAACGGTCTGGCGACGGTTGCCGGCCAGGCGACGACCCTCAGTGGAGCTGGTTCGACTTTTGTGGCGCCCATGATGTCGGTCTGGACCAAGGCATACGCGACCGCTGCAGGGATCCAGGTCGCCTACTCGTCGGTCGGCTCCGGGGCTGGAATCTCGCAGCTCCAAGGCGAAACCGTCGACTTCGGCGATTCCGATGCGTTCATGAAAGACTCCGACATCGCCAAGGCCAAGGGAGGCCCCGTCGTACAGATCCCGCTCGTGCAGGCACCGGTCGTGGTTGTGTACAACCTTCCTGGAGTCGTGAGTGGACTCAAGCTCGACGGCGATACGATCGGCAAGATCTTCTCCGGCGGCATCACGGTTTGGAATGATCCAGCGATAAAGGCCTTGAATCCGGGGATCACTCTGCCGAGCACCCCAATTGCCGTCGCCCACCGTTCGGACGGGTCGGGGACAACTGCCATCTTCACCGACTTCCTCACGCAGACGAGCCCTGCCTGGGTGACAGCGCTGGGCGGATCGAGCACCAGCGTTGGGAAGACCGTGGCCTGGCCGGTCGGGATCGGCGGCAAGGGCAACGAAGGAGTGTCCGCCGTGGTCAGCCAAACCGCCGGTGGCATCGGCTACGTCGAACTCGACTACGCCATCGCGCAGCACCAGACCTACGCAGACGTCAAGAACAAGGCAGGGGTGTTCGTCGAGCCCTGTGAGCAGACTGCGGCTGCGGCCACCGTCGGCATTACCAGCTATCCATCCGACCTGCGGGTTGACATCGTCAACCAGTCGTCGAACACGCAGGCATATCCGATCACCGGGTTGACCTGGGCGCTCGTCTACCAGAATCAGACCAAGGCCGCGACGGCAGCGGCACTCGTCAACTTCTTCTCGTGGGTCCTTACCAAGGGTCAGGATCTGACGGGATCGGTGAACTACACGCCACTGGGTGCGACGCTGCAGGCCCTGTGCATCGCCCAACTCAAGAAGATCACGGTCAACGGTACCCCCGTCTCGCCGTGAGCCGAAAACCATATTGACTGTGGTGGATTCCTGATGCCGCCGCCAGCCGATGTGGGCGGCGGCATCGCCGCCTCTACCGTTAGGCTCGCGCCGACCCTCTTGAAGCGCGGCCGGCCGCGTATCGCTGACCGGATCTTCGGAACCGGGGTCTCGATCACCGGCGTGTTCGTGCTAGTCGTGATTGCCGCGATGATCGTCTTCTTGGTGCTGCAAGGGCTTCCCGCCATGCAGCACTACGGCTTTTTCTCCTTCATCACTGCGGCGCGATGGACTCCTTCAACTGCTTTCCCAAACGTCTCGCACCCGAATCCGTACGGGATTCTGCAGTTCATCTACGGCACGATGCTCACCTCGATCATCGGCATGATCATTGCGGTCCCACTGGCTGTCGGAGCGGCGCTGGTCATCACCGAGGTGGCACCGCAGCGCATCAAGGGTCCGCTATCTGGACTGGTGGACTTGCTGGCAGCGGTCCCCAGCGTCGTCTACGGCTTTTGGGGGATCTTCGCGCTCATACCGGCGATCAAACCGGTAGTTGATTTTCTCACCACCACGCTCGGCACTGTGCCGGTGATCGGGGTTGCCTTCCAGGGCCCATTCTTTGGCGTCTCGTATTTCAGCGCAGGGCTGGTGCTCGCGATCATGGTGCTGCCGATCATCGCGGCGGTCTGTCGTGAAGTCTTCCGGAGCACGCCGCGGAATGAGAAGGAAGCTGCACTGGCGCTCGGGGCGACACGCTGGGAGATGATCCGTATTGCGGTGCTGCCGAGGGCACGTTCGGGCATCGTCGGGGCTTCGCTGCTCGGTCTGGGGCGCGCACTGGGAGAAACGATCGCGGTAACCATGGTGATCGGCAACGCGGTGCTGCATATCAACGGCAGCATCTTCTCGCAGGGGGCAACGATGTCCAGCGTCATTGCCAACGAATTCACTGAGGCCACCGAGCCCTTTCATCTGTCGGCACTGTTCGTGGTCGGCTTCTGGCTCTTGATCGTCGCGTTGGTGGTGAACATCGTCGCGCGCCTTGTGGTGCGCCGTGGGGTAGCGCTGTGACCCAGCTCGCGGTCGGCACGCCAGGCCTCCGCAACCGTCCGGCGTTGCGCCGCCGACGTGCCAAGAGCGCGGTCCTCGTCGGGTTGCTCATTGCGGCGGTGGTGGTCGCGGTCGGCGTGCTTGCCTGGGTGCTCGTCTACGTGGCCATCCAGGGCCTGGCTGCCTTGAACCTCGGCTTCCTCACCCAGACCCCTCCTGGCAATCCGGCCGCCGCCGGCGGTGGCTTCTATAACGGCATCATCGGGAGTCTCATCGTTGTCGGTATTGCAGCGCTGATTGCTATCCCGCTCGGAATTGGCGCAGCGATCTACCTGGTCGAGTATGGGCGAGGGCGGCTGGCCGATACCATCCGCTTCTTCAACGACGTCTTGATTGGGGTGCCCACGATTGTCACCGGCGCATTCATCTATGCAATCTGGGTGACCCGATTCGGCTTCTCGGGTTTCGCTGGGTCACTCGCACTCGCCATCGTGATGCTGCCGCTGGTGACTCGCACGACGGAGGAGATGCTTCGATTGGTGCCGAACGAGCTCCGGGAAGGTAGCCTGGCGCTGGGCGCTACTCGAAGCCAGACGGTGATGCGGGTGTGCATTCCGACCGCACTGCCCGGAATCATCACTGGAGCCATGCTGGCCGTCGCCCGCGCCATGGGCGAGACCGCCCCCTTGCTCCTGACCGCACTCGGCAACGACCTGTTCACCGAGTACAACCCCGCAAAGCGCATGTCCACCCTCTCCCTGCAGATCTTCGACAACGCGGTGACCGGGTTTCAGGAAGGTCAAGGACGCGCATGGGCGGGTGCGCTCACGCTGATCGCCATTGTGTTGATCTTCACCGTAATTGCTCGCATCTTCGGTCGCCGCGTGCGTACGTCGAATGCCTGACGTGGCAACCGAACCAGCGCCTGCCACGCCGAAGGTGGATGGCACGACTCCGATCCCGGAGACACCGGCCGACGGGTTGTCGATTGACAAGCTCAATGCCTGGTTCGGCAAGCACCACGTGGTGGCCGACGTGGACCTGGTTGCCCCCGCCCATCGAGTCACCGCGCTCATCGGCCCATCTGGTTGCGGCAAGAGCACCCTTCTTCGCTGCGTGAATCGCATGCATGAGATCGTGCCCGGTGCCCGCGTCGAGGGTCGCGTGATGTTCAGCGGACAGAATATCTACGATCCGGACATCGACCCAGGCTCGGTGCGCAGCGAGATCGGGATGGTGTTCCAGCGGCCGAATCCATTTCCGACCAAATCAATCTTCGAGAACGCGATCATCGGCGTGCGTCTCGCCCGGTCGGCGGGGGATCGGAAGCTGGATGAGATCGCCGAGAGCGCGCTGCGTCGCGCGCAACTGTGGGAGGAGGTCAAGGATCGTC
>JBAQGL010000399.1:0-7455 GCA_049287785.1 Candidatus Dormiibacterota bacterium
CGGCGGGGGGAAGCGCCGACCTGCTGACCGGCGCCGCGCAAGACGTTCCCAGAAAGTTGAGTGGTGGGGAGTCAGACCGGGCAGCTGAGCGGCGAGGGGTCCCCGCCGTGACAGGCCCCGGACCAGACCTTTTTTTACACTCCCGGGGCCACGAGCACCGGTTCAGGCGCGCCCGGCGCGTCCTCCTCGATCGCCGCCCCCCCATACACGGCGAAGTAGCGAGCCTCGGGATGGTGCATCACGATCGCCCCCGTCGATTGCTCCGGGACGAACTGATAGCCCTCGGTGAGGGTGACGCCGATGTCGGAGGCGGGAACGATCCGCATGAGGATCTCGTGGTCCTCGAGGTCGGGGCACGACGGATAGCCCCACGAGTAGCGGCGACCCTGGTCCTCTCCGAGGCGCAATTCGCGACGGATCCTGTGGTGCACGTACTCGGCGGTGGCCTCGGCCATCTGCGTGGCGAAGCCATGAATCCGGAGCATGTCGTCGTAGGCCCCATCGACCTGGAGGCGGTTGGACAGCTCGGACGCGCCCGGACCTGTGGTGACGACCTGGAGCGCGATGACGTCTCGCTCACCGTCGGCAGCATCTTCGGCAGGGCGGATGTAGTCCGCGAGGCAGAGCCGATGCTGCTCGGACTGGCGCGGGAACGTGAACCTTCCCAGCTCGGCATCGATGTCCGCCGGGTCGTACACGACCACCGTGTTGCCGTCGGCGAGTGCCGGCCAGTAGCCGTACACGGCCTCGAGCTGCAGCCAGCCGTCGCGCACTGCGTCCTCCATCGAGCGTTGCAGGCGAGGCTCGAGCTCGCTGCGCAGGAGCTCCTCCCATTTGGCGGGGTCGCGAACACCGCGGAACTGCCAGCTCATCTTGTAGAGCGAGTTGCGATCGATGAAGGGGTACACGTCCCAGATGGGAATGTTGCGCAGCACCCGCGCACCCCAGAAGGGGACCGTGGGGATCGGCGCATTCCGCCGGACCGCGCTGTGGGTGGGTACGGTCGCGGCGCCGGCGGCCGCGGCGTTGCGGCGCTCGAGCTTCTCGTGCTCGCGCACCCGATGTACCCGCGCTTCTTCGAGGACGCGTGTCAGCAACGCATCGTGCCGATCCGGATCGAGCAGCTGGTCAACCGTCTCCAGTCCTTCGAAGGCGTCCTTGCAGTAGAAGACCCCAGGCTCGTACGCACGATCCTGATCCAGGTAGAGGATGCGTCTGCCGAATCCTCGGTTGATCGCAGCGCCACCGATGATCAGCGGATAGCTGAGGCCGCGCTCGTCGAGCTCCTTGACGCACGCGGGCATCTGCTTGCTGGTGCTGACCAGCAACGCCGAAAGCCCGATCGCATCGGCTTCGACCTCGAGCGCCTTCTCGATGATGGTGTTGAGCGGCACCTGCTTGCCGAGGTCGAACACCGTGTAGCCGTTGTTGCTGAGGATGGTGTTGACCAGGTTCTTGCCAATGTCGTGCACATCTCCGTACACGGTCGCCAGCACAACCTTGCCCTTGGTGTAGCCCTCGCGCTTCTCCAGGTACTGCTCGAGGTGCGCCACCGCGCGCTTCATAACCTCGGCGCTCTGCAGCACGAACGGCAGGATGAGCTCGCCGGAACCGAACCGGTCGCCGACGTCCTTCATGGCGGGCAGCAGCACCGTGTTCAGGACGGTCACCGCATCGATGTCCTGCAACGCGAGGTCGATCTGCTCCTCGATACCGTCCTTGCGCCGGTGCAGGATCTGCGCGTGAATGCGCTCGACGGTCGACATCCCCTCATACGGGTCGGACGTCTCGGGGAGGCCGGCCCCCCCGCTGGACGCGCCGTCATCGAAATGAGCGATGAACTTGGTGAGCGCGTCGGGGGCGCTGTTGAAGACCAGCTCCTCGGCGAGCCGTCGCGCCTCGGGATCGATCTCCCCATACGGGACGACATGCGTCGGGTTGATGATCGCGGCGTCGAGTCCCGCCTCGACACAGTGGTGGAGGAAGACGCTGTTGAGTATCGGCCGCGTGTGCGGCGCCAGTCCGAACGACACGTTGGACACACCGAGCACCGTGAGCACGCCGGGCAGCTCGCGCTTGATGGCGCGAATGCCTTCGATGGTCTCCCGCGCCGAGTCGATCCACTCCGCCTCCCCGGTGGCGAGCGTGAAGGTGAGAGCGTCGAAGATCAGCTGATCCGGGGTCAGCGAGAACTCGTCCCGGGCGAGGTCGTGGATGCGGCGCGCGATCTCGACCTTGCGTTCCGCCGTCCGTGCCATGCCCTGCTCATCGATGGTCAGGGCGATCACGCACGCGCCATGGTCGCGCACCGACGGCAGCACCGCGTCGCAGCGGAGACGTCCGTTCTCCAGGTTGACGCTGTTGACAATGCCGCGTCCCGGGTAGACCTCGAGCGCCGCCTTGATGACGTCGGCATCGGTGCTGTCGATGACCAGCGGCGCATCGATGCTCATCTGTAGCGTCTTGACGACGGAGCGCATCTGATCCGCCTCATCGCTGCGTTCGGTGACCGCGACGCACAGGTCGAGCGCATGCGCGCCACCTTCGACCTGCGTCCTCGCGATTTCCAGGATGCCGTCATAGTCGTCCGCGAGGAGCAGACGCTTGATGGCGCGCGACCCCTGGGCATTGACCCGCTCACCGATGAGCAACGGCGCCGGCTGCTGACGCAGGTCGATCGCGTGCATGCTGCTCGCCAGCCGCGGTTCCGCGTCCGGCGACACGTGTGCCCGCGTCGCCGAGCGTACGTGCGTCACCAGCTCGCGAATGTGCTCGGGAGTTGACCCGCAACAGCCGCCGACGACGCTTACCCCATATTCGCTCACGAAGCTCGCGAGCTCGGTGGCCATGGGCACCGCTTGCAAGGGATAGTGTGCCTGTCCATCGACGTTGATCGGCAATCCCGCATTGGGGATGCATGCGACCGGCAGCGTGGTATGCGAGGTGATATAGCGGATCGGTTCACGCATGTGCTCCGGCCCGGTGGAGCAGTTGAAACCGATGACGTCGACGTGGAGTGACTCGAGCACGGCGAGCACCGCCGCCGCATCGGTGCCGAGCAGCATGCGGCCGGTGACGTCGAGCGAGACGGTGGTCATGATCGCGACCGGGCGCCCCGCGGCGGCAGCGGCCTCGCGGGCGCCGAAAACGGCTGCCTTGGTCTCGAGAATGTCCTGCTGCGTCTCGATGATGAGGACGTCGACGCCACCCTGGATGAGCGAGGCGGCCTGCTCGCGGTAGACGGGCACAAGGTCTGCGAACCCCAGCCGGCTCATCGACGGATCGCTCGAGGCGGGCAGGAAGCCGGTGGGGCCCATGCTCCCGGCAACGAAGCGCGGACGCCCGTCGGCGGCGTACTCGTCGGCGATCCGCCGGGCGAGGCGCGCCGCCGAAACGTTCAGGTCGGTGGTGACGTCGCCCTGACCCCACTCCTCGAGTCGCGGGCGCGTCGCCTGGAACGTGCACGTCTCGATGACGTCGCACCCCGCCTCGAGAAATCCGCGGTGCACCCGCTCGACGATCTGCGGAGCATGGATGGAAAGACCGTCCATCCAGCCCTCCAGCCTGGCTCCGCCGTAGTCGTCGATGCCTGGGTTCTCGGCATGGAGGCTGGTGCCCATGGCGCCGTCAAAGACGAGCACACGCTCGCGCAGCGCGTCGAGGAATGGAGATCGAACCGGGGCGGCCATCGAGATCACGTTATCAGGGAACGGCTCCGTGATACGCTCGCGAACCGCCCGACCCGATTAGAGGAGACCCTGTTTGGCACGACGCCCACCCCGTCCCGGCAGTACCCGCAGGCGCGGCCCCGTCCGTCGACGGGACGTCGCTGACGGCACTCCCCAGGTCGAGGTCAAGGAAGAGACCATCGAGATGGACGCGACGGTCGTCGAGCCGTTGCCCAACGCGATGTTCAAGGTGCGCTTGCAGACGGGTCAGGATGTGCTCGCGTACACCTCGGGGAAGATGCGCAAGTTCTACATTCGCATCCTCATCGGGGATCGCGTGCGCGTCGAGCTGAGCCCATACGACCTCTCGCGCGGGCGCATCACCTTCCGCTACAAGTAACCGGCGGGACCCGGCCGTGACGGCGATCTACGTCATCGCCGCGCTTGTTGTCCTCGTTTTCCTCTATGGCGCCTACCGGATGATGGGAGCCGGCGCCACTGTCGAAGAAGACCCGCGCGCCGTGCTTGGTGCGGTGCTCGGCACCGCGACCGAGGCCGCGCAGGTGCTCGACGGGACACCCGGCACCGGCGACGACGCCAGCTCGCCGCATGCGGTCAGGCGCCGGCTGGACGGCTGCGCGCAGGCGCTGGAACGCATCGCCGGGATCCCTGTCAATGCAACCCTTGATGAGGCGCGCACCGCGCTCGAGCTTGCCGTCGATGAGCTGAGCTGGGCCGCCCGACTCGCGGAGGCACCGGGGTACGCGAGGGACAACGCGCTGAGCGATGCAGGCACGAGCCTGCGAAGTCGCGCTTCGGCCAACCTGGAACGCGCCCGGTCGCAGCTCGACGGTTAGCTCGCCGTCCTGAAGTAGTCGACCGTGGTGCGCACCCCGTCCTCGAAGGTGACCGAGGCACTCCAGCCGAGACGCTCTCGCGTCCCCTGCGTGTCCAGGCACGAGCGTCGTTGCTCTCCCGGTTTCGCGGGACCGTGCTCGGCCGCAACGGCGACGCCGGTCGCCTCGGCCAGCATGCGATAGAGCGCGTTCACGTCGGTCTCGATGCCGGTGCCGATGTTGTAGATCCCCGCGGGTCCGTCGACCGCCGCGAGATTGGCACGCACCACGTCCTGAACGTGCACGTAGTCTCGCGTCTGTGTCCCGTCACCGTTGATCACCACCGGCGCTCCATGCACCAGGCGGGTGGCGAAGATGGCGACCACACCGGCTTCACCGTGCGGATCCTGGCGCGGTCCGTAGACATTGGCGTAGCGCAGTGCGACGAACTCCAGACCCGCCTGACGGCTGAACGTACCGCCATACGCTTCCGCGCAGAGCTTCGCCGTGCCGTACGGCGACTCGGGCCGGCAGGGATGGTCCTCGGGTGTGGGGATGACGTCGGTATCGCCGTAGATCGCGCCCCCGCTGGAGGCGAAGACGACGCGGCGTGTCCCCGCATCCACAGACGCGCGCAGCACATTCACGGTGCCGACCACGTTGACGTCGGCATCGTGCAGGGGGTCGCGCACCGACTCGCGGACATCGATCTGTGCGGCCGCGTGGAACACCACTTCGGGACGCGCATCGGCAACCGCAGCACCCAGTTCCGGCGAGGTGATGTCCAGCTGAACAAAGGTCGCGGCTGCATTGACCTGCTCGCGCCTGCCGCGGGACAGATCGTCGATCACGGTCACGCTGTGACCGGCATCGATGAGTGCATCGGTGATGTGCGAGCCGATGAACCCGGCGCCGCCGGTGACGAGCGCTCTCACCCCTGGGTTGCGACCCGGTGCGCCCTGGGGGCGTGCACGTGGGTCACCACGAAGATGACGAAGCCGATCACGACCAGGCTGCCGTAGCTGACGCTTCGATCGAGCAGCGTGATCGATGCCGCCGCTGAGTTGGTGACGCCGCCGACGGTGATGAGCACGCCGATCATGCCCGCCTCAACGAGGCCGAGACCGCCGGGGAGGAACGGGACGGTGGTGAGCAGCGCCGCAACCAGGGCGATGAGCAGGAACTGTGATGGGCCGAGGTGAACGCCCGCCAGGTGCAGCGAGAAGACGACGAGTCCGAGCCGCGCGCCCTCGGCCGCCCAGACCATCACGGTGAGCATCAACAGGGTGGGCAGGCGGGCAAACGAGTCGACGGTGCCCATCCGGAGGCTTTCATAGCGGTGGAAGACAGCCTCCGGAAGATGGCGCAGCACTCGCTGGCCGCGGCCCGCGCGCATCACGAGGATCACGCCGACACCGGCCAGGCAGACCGCCACGCCGATGACCACGTAGGGGATCAGGATCCCCGGCGCCTTGGTGCGGAACACCACCGAACCGGCCGCGAGCAGCAGCGCCATCAGCACGATGAGGTCGATGAGCCGCTCGGCGATGATCGTTCCCAGCGCCTTGCTCACCGGCACGTCCAACTTCTGCTTGGCGAGGTACCCTCGATAGATGTCGCCCATCTTCGCCGGCACGACGCAATTGACGAAGAACGACGTGATCACGATGCCGATCAGCGACGCGGCCGGCCGCTCCTCGCCCGCGTTCTTGAGGAGCACGTGCCAGCGAATCGATCGCACCACGAAGGACAGGTAGTACACCGCCAGCGCCGCCAGGTACAGGAAGGGGTTGGCATGACGGATGTTGTCCCAGGCTGAGGCCCAGTCGATGGGCGCGCGCCAGACGGCGACGCCGACGATGACGACGGCGATGCCGATGGACGCGATGGTTCGGGGGGTGAGGAGGCGGCTTGTCAGCGAAGGAGGTGCTTCGCTGATCTCGGGCTCGCCACGCACCAGCGTGGTGGTCACAACGCCGACGGTACCACGAGGTCGGAACCGGTTCTGCGCCGACGACAGACGCGCGACAGGTCCGAGATCAGGCCGAACCCGGCGGGCGTCGCATCCGCGACAGCAGCGGTCGCATCGTCGGGACCGTGCCACCTCCGGCGATGGTCCGCTCGCGCTCCGCGAGCACTCGCGCGAGCTGATCCAGCTCGGCATGCTCGTCGCGTTCGCTCGCCGGACGGCTATCCCATTGACGGATCTGGTAGACGCCCTTGAGCGCGGCGTAAGGAACCGCAATGGTGCGCAGCTCGGTAGCGCCGGGTTCGACGATTCGCCAGACGCCGCCGTACCGGCCGAGATGAGCGTCGGAACGTATCGAGGCGCGGAGAACCGGACCGTCGATGAAGTGAAATGCCGCGCGGTCCCAGGTCGCGACCTCGGCTTCCGGCGGAGCCGGTTCCGGATCGCCGACAAGGATCTGCCGGATTGCGCTCACCGGGAAGAGCGCTCGCTCGCTGTTCTGGTTGATCGATCGCAGCTCCGCGTCGAGGATCGCAAGATCAAACGTGATCTCGGGAGCATCGGCGAGAACGACCTCACCATCGATGAAATTGATGACGACGACGGGCACCGGGAAAGTGTCACATTTCGGTCACAAGTCCAACCGAGGGCGGCCGTAGCATCGACCCGGAGGTGACTTGCTGATCAGACGCGCTCTCTTGATGACCGTTGCCGGCGCGTCGCTGTTCTGGATGCTGTTCGGCGCGCTGGATGTCCCCGCCGCAGCGGCAGGCGTGATTGCGCACTCCGATGGCGCGGCGCCGGCGGTCTCGAGTGGCTCGAACGACCCGGGGGATCGATGCCACGGCAACCGCTCCGGCGACCCGGACGATGGCGACCCCTGTTGCGAGGAGCGCTGCTGCCGCCCGGAGCCTTCTCCGCGACCCGGCGAGTCGCCGGAACCGTCGGCGAAGGCGACCGCTACCTCCGCGCCGGCGTCGCA
>JBAQGL010000400.1:0-12167 GCA_049287785.1 Candidatus Dormiibacterota bacterium
CACCTGCCGCTGCGGCCGAGCTCGGTGTGGAGATCGAAGAGGGGCGCGACAGTGTGGCGCTGAGCGGGCGGCGCGGCATCGAGGTTCGCGCTGACGGCCTGCTCGACCGCGCCATCGCGCGCCTCACCGCCAATGCCCGCGACGCAGCCGGCGCAACGCTGGTCGCCGCCGGGGCGGTGCGCTATTACCTGCTCAAGTTCTCGCTCAACCAGATCATCGCGTTCGATTTCGACGAGGCGCTCCGCGTCACCGGCGACACCGGCGTCTACCTGCAGTACGCGCACGCGCGAGCCGCCGGCATTCTCCGAAAGGTCGGCGACGACGGTGCGAGCATCGAAGTGCCCCACGAGCTGCACCCGGCGGAGCGAGAGCTCCTCCACAGCATCGAGGCGTACCCGCGCGCGCTGACCGAGACGGCGCTTGCGCTGTCGCCGTCACTGCTCACCACCTATGCGTTCGGTCTTGCGTCAGCGTTCAGCGACTTCTACGAGCACACCCCGGCGATCGTCCGCGAGGAGGATGCCTCCGTGCGCCGGTTCCGTCGTGGCCTGGTGGCGGCGACACGCGCCACGCTCGCCGACGCGCTGCACACGCTGGGGATGGCGGCGCCCGACCAGGTCTGAGCCGTCTTCTGGCGCTGGTATGATCCGGGGCCTTCGGGCCCCGTTCGTCTAGTGGCCCAGGACACCGCCCTCTCAAGGCGGAGACCATCGGTTCGAATCCGATACGGGGTACCAACCACAGAGGATCGCGCGGGAACGGTTCCCTGGCGACTGTGCCGAGGTCACGACCGGCATCCGAGGCGTAACAAGATGGATGCGCTCACCGGAATGGGGGCGGAAAGGCGACTAGGCTGTGGTCCTGGCACCGTTTCGTGGGTGCCGAGGAGTTACCTACGTTGGACAAGATGAAGCCGTGGCAGCGGCTCGCGAGGAAGCAGTCGGGCGGTAGCGGGCCGGACGGCTCCGACCATGATTCGTTGGGCAAATGCCTCGACGGCGAGTGCTCCAAGCCTGCCACCTGCCGCTGCACCTACGTCGACCGTCGACAGGTGAAGTGCGGTACCACCTGGTGCGACGAGCACAGCCGGATTGTCCTCGGACTTCCCTATTGCCGCCGCCACGCCACGGTCGCGCCGTCACTCTCGAACGGTTTCTTCACGCACATGCTGCCCGATGTCGAGAACCGCGCCCCGTCGCTCGCCACCTGGGTCGGTGGTGAGCTGGACACCGCCGTTCGCATCGCGCTCACGGCTGATGCTCCCCACAAGGACGCCTACGTCGTGAGCGGGGCCGTGCGTCCGGTGCGGGTCCCCGGAAGCACGATGCCCGTCTGGCTGCGGTCGTGGACGCTCGTCGACAGCACCGGCGTCCTTCAGCACGTGTCCATCGAGGTCGATGAGGAGGACGATCGCGCCGTCATCGTCCGGGTCGGCGGCGAGCCCATGGGCCGGCACCAGCCGCCGTGGATCGGCCGGCCGCGCAACGAGACGATCGCACCGGAGCTTGATGCCGCCGCACGTCAGGCGTTCCGGATCACGGTGATGCACGACATCGAGCTGGGGCTGCTGGGCGCCCGCATGGAAGTCGCCTCCTGATCTGACCCGTCAGCCGGGTCGCGGATCGTCTTGGCGGTATGCTTCACACCGCATGTTCGCAACGTCGGCTCCCGGCCTCTCGGTGGTGATCGGCATCCCAGTCGCGTTCGTGCTGCTCGCCGCGGGCACGTGCCTGGGCCTCTTCATCCTCTGGAGCAGGGCTCGCTCCTAGCCGGCTAGCGGCTCAGGCCACGGAGACCAGTTCGACGTCGACGACCAGGGTGGCGTTACCCGGCACGTTCGCCGACGAGTTCCCGGTTGCACCGAACCCGAGTGCCGGCGGCACGATCAGCCTTCGGGTCCCTCCGACCTTCATGCCGGGCACGCCAACCCTCCAGAACGGGAGCGTCGACGGGTTGGAGAGCTGCAGCGAATTGACCGGCTGATTCGCGCCGCGGGTGGTGATCACCAGCTTGCCTGTGGAAAGCCAGACCGTGAACTGGACGTTCACGTTCGAGGTGGCTTTGGCGACCTTTCCGCAGCCGACGCTGATCTCGCCGTACTGCAGGCCGGAAGCGCCCGGCTGAAGCACCACCACGGTGGCGAACGAGTCGGACGCGCTGACCGGACGCGGGGTCGAGCAGTTCGGAGGCGGGGGGGTGATCTGGCTGCTCACGGTGACCAGGGTGCCGCACCCACCGAGTGCCAGACCCGTCAGCGCTGCGCCCGCCGCGATGCCGATGAGACGCAGCCTGAGGGCGCCGGGATATTGAGACATCGGCGGCGAATCGTACCCCGACGCCGCGTACAATCGAATTAGCCCACCCCCTGAAGGAGCCCCAGCAGCCATGGCAAACACGATCAAGGAATCCAAGGGCGTCGCCTCCCAGCGCGACATCCTCACGCACGTCCGGTGCCCGATCTGCCACAACCTCATGCGTCAGAACGAGATCGGCGTGGAGATCGCATTCCGGCACAGCCGCCGTCCGGGCGAGCCGCGCCGCGAACGGATCATCAAGCACACCAAGAACTGCAAAGCCGCCTAGGCGCTATGCGGGCGCGGACCGTCACCTGATGGCCATCGAAGTCCCGCTGTTTCCGTTGGGCACCGTGCTCTTCCCGCACATGCCGATGTCGCTCCACATCTTCGAGGAGCGCTATAAGGCGATGATGCGAGACTGCCGAAGGGCGTCGACCACCTTCGGTATCGTCGCCATCCGCTCCGGCCAGGAGACCGGCGGCGGTGCGGTCCCCTACCAGGTCGGCACGCTGGCGCAGCTGGACGAGATCGAGGAGCTCCCCGACGGTGGGTACAACCTCACCGTCGTGGGCGCGTCACGCTTTCACATCGACTCGTTCTCACACCAGCGGCCATACCTGGTCGGCTCGGTCCATTACCTCCAGGACATCCCGGCTGCGGTCGATGACACCGAGCGGCTCGCAGCCGCGGTCACCTCCGCCTTTCGTGGCTACGCCGGACAGCTCCGCGGGATCGGCCAGGAGGACCCGTTCGAGTTCGGGCTGCCCTCCGACCCGGAGTTGCTCTCCTACCTCGTCGCGGCGGCGATGCAGGTCGAGACCGCCCAGCGCCAGCGCCTGCTCGAGACCGACGGTACCGCGGAGCGGCTGGTGGCATGCCTGCGCCTGCTCCGCCGCGAGGCAGCGCTCCTTGACCGCATGCTGGTCCGCTCGAAGGACCACGCCGGCACCTCCAGCCTCAACTGAGCATGGGCGTCGCTGAGCGGTTCGCCCTCGACGGCCGTGTCGCCCTGGTCACGGGTGGGAGCCGCGGCATCGGGCTTGCCATCGCTACAGCGCTCGCGGAGGGTGGGGCAACCGTCGCGCTCAACGCCCGGCATGCCGACGCGTGCGAGGCCGCGGCTGCGGAGATCGTTGCCGCGGGAGGCCTGGCCATCGCCGTGCCCGGGCACGTTGGCGACGCCGCGACCTGCGAGGCGCTGGTCGCCGAGGTCATGCGCCAGACGGGGCGGCTCGACATCCTGGTGAACAACGCAGCGACCAACCCGCAGTACGGACCGATCCTCGACGCCGACGAGGGAGCGATCGGCAAGATCTGGGACGTCAACGTGATGGGCCCGATCCGCCTCACCCGCCACGCGGTTGCCGCCTGGATGAGCGACCACGGCGGGAGCGTCATCAATATGGCGTCGGTCGCCGGGATCCGTCCCGAGTCTCTCACCGGTGCGTACAACATGAGCAAGGCAGCGCTCATCACGCTCACACGCACGCTGTCGCGGGAGCTGGGCCCACTCGGGATCCGTGTCAACGCGATCGCACCAGGCCTCGTCGAGACCAAGCTCGCCCGCTACCTGGTGGAGACCACCGAGATCCACGACCACATCCTGGCGCAGACCGCGCTCGGCCGCCACGCGGTCCCGGACGAGATCGCGGGAGCTGCGCTCTTTCTCGCCTCGGACGCCGCATCGTTCGTCACCGGGTCGGTCCTGGTCGTCGACGGAGGGTGGACCGCCTAGCGAAACGTCCCCATGCGGTGGATGGGAGAATCGCAATGCGGCGAAGTGGGCAATCGGAGGCTTCCAGGTATGGCGAACGACCAGGGCATCGGTTTCACGCTGAGCCGGCGTGCGCAGCTCAACCCGAACAGCACCGCGCTGATCTTCCGCGACGAGCGGTGGACCTACGCGGAGCTCGATCAACTCACCAACCGGGTGGCTCACGGCCTCCACGCGCTGGGAGTGAACCCCGGCGACCGAGTCGGGTTCCTCGGGCTCAATCATCCGCGCTTCTTCTTCACCCTCTTCGCCGCGGCCAAGCTCGACGCAATCTTCGTGCCGCTCAACTTCCGGCTGACCGGGCCCGAGCTGAGCTTCATCATTCGCGACGCCGGCCTGCACACCCTCGTGTACGAGGAGGCGTTCTCAGCGATCGTCGACTCCATCCGGGACGACGTGAGCGTTCGTGAATACGTGTGCGCCGTCGAGCAGAGTGGTGCCCGCGGCTTCGACTCACTGCTCCACGATCAGCGCGACACCAATCTCGATTACCCGGTGGCGATGAGCGACGTCGCGCTGATCATGTACACGTCGGGGACGACCGGACGCCCCAAGGGAGCCATGCTCACCCACGGCAACATCATCTGGAACAACGTCAACGCCATGCTCGCGGATGACGCGACCTCCCAGGAGATCACCCTTGTGGTGGCGCCGCTGTTCCACATCGGCGGGCTCAACGTCACGCCACTTCTCTGCTTCTTGAAAGGCGCCACGGTGGTGCTCGAGCAGATGTTCGAGCCCGGTATGGTGCTCGAGAACATCGAGAAGTTCCACATCACGTCGATGTTCGGCGTTCCCGCGATGTACCTGTTCATGGCACAGCATCCCGACTTCGCCACTCGCGATCTGAGCAGCATCCGCGTGCTCTCGTGCGGCGGGGCACCCGTTCCGGAAGCGCTGATCAAGGTCTACGGTGCCCGCGGCCTTCCGTTCAACCAGGGCTATGGGCTCACCGAGACCTCGCCGTTCGCGTCGTTCCTCCCCTCATCGATGGCATCCGAGAAACTCGGCTCGGCGGGCATCGCGCCATTCTTCACTGACGTCAAGGTCGTCGACGGCGACGGCCATGACGTTCCCGATGGCGAGCGCGGCGAAATTGTCGTTCGTGGCCCAAACGTGATGAAGGGTTACTGGAATCGACCCGACGCCACCGCGGAGGTGCTGATCGACGGTTGGTTCCACACCGGTGACGTCGGCATCCGCGACGCCGACGGGTATTTCTTCATAGTCGATCGCAAGAAGGACATGATCATCACCGGCGGCGAGAACGTCTATCCCGCGGAGGTCGAGGACGCCCTGTACCAGCATCCCGGCATCAAGGAGGTCGCCGTGATCGGCGTGCAGGATCCGCGCTGGGGCGAGTCGGTCCGCGCGGTGGTGGTGTGCAAGGACGGCGTGACCCTCACCGAGGATGAGGTCATCGCGTTCTCACAGGACAAGCTGGCTCGCTACAAGCAACCGAAGTCGGTGGTCTTCATCGACGTGCTGCCCCGCAATCCCGCGGGCAAGGTCCTGAAGTTCGATCTTCGCGAGCATCATGGCGCACCCAATATCAGCGCCGAAGCACCGGCCTCGCACGAGGAGGCGCCCACCACCGCCGGATGACGGCCCTCGGCTAGGTGATGTCGATGACCAGGCGAGCGCCCGATAGGTAGTAGGGGTCGAAGGCCGCCTTCTTGGTCAGCGTGATCTTGAACACCAGCCGGTCCGAGTTGCGAACTGCGGGAAGCGCCACGACCGACACGACCACCTGGTGCGGCGGCATGGTCGCGATGTTGGACGCTCCGCTGACGCCGGTGAACTCGACGTAGAGCGTCGTCGCCCCGTCGTAGCCGATCACCGTGGCCGGGTCGCCCGTGACCGTGTTCGGGAACGCCATGTCGAACACCAGGCGGAAGTCATTGGGGTGCTCGCCGTAGCGGACGTCGGCGACCGAGAATCCACTGGCCCCGTTGCCGAGTGTTTTGGTCCCGGTGAGCTGTTGCGGCGTCGGCGCCGTGGGGAGGATCGCGATCGGCGAGAGCGCCGGGGTCGCCACCGGAAGTGGCGCGGCGGTCGGTGGCGTGGTGGTGGTTGCGTGGTGCGTCGGGGTCGCGCGCGGCAGGTTTGCGGCGAGCGGCGCCGTCTGCGTGACCTGCCTGCCGATGAGCAGTCCGAGCAGCATCAGCACGACGGTGATTGCGCCGAACAGCCAGAGGCGACGGTCGCGGTCCGCTGCCGCGACCGCAGGTCCGCCGAGCGGGAGCACGTGGCGGCCGGTGACCGGCTGGGTTGGATTCCATTCGCGCCGTCCCGAGCGGCCCGACTGCAGACGCCGCACATGGCGCCCGGGTGCCGGCGGCGATGCCGCCTCGTCCCTCAGTCCAAATTGTGTGTCGTCTTCCTCGATGGTCGCGGCATCCGGCTCTGCGGCGGGGGTCGAAACACCTCCGGCGCCGCGGTACTCGAAGGTCGGCTCCGCGGGCGTGTCGTCCATCCAGGACCGCGGGTCTGCGTAGGTGCCGTTGGCGACCGGCGTATGGGGGCGTTCCAGCGGCGCGGCCAGGCTCGCGACCTCACTGAGCACGTCGGCGAGCTGGGGCGGTGGCGTCGCCTCGACCTCGTTCTGCGTTGCCTTCGCATCGGCGGGTGCGGTCACGCCTCGATCCGATGCGAAGGCAAGTTCGTCATGCGTCTCGTCCGGCACGGCGTCGTCGACATCGGCGACCTCCGGCGCGGCGGTGATGCGTGCCACGAGCCGGCTGAAGGGATTCGGCCTGTGAACGGCCGGCGCCGCCGGCTCGATCACTGCCGGGGTGGGCGCGGCGGCCACGATCGGGGGACTGTCGCTCCAGTGCCGGGTGCGGGCGCGCTGGTCCCATCGCGGCGCGCCCACCCCACTGACGATCTCGACCCCGGACTCGAGGTCTGCCCCGTCACGACGGCGAAGAGCAAAGCGAACTGCGACCACGTCGCGAACCCGCTGGAATGCGTTCGGGCCCGTGGCCAGGCGTGGTGGGGCCACCATCGGCGCCGACGTCGAGAGATCCGGTGGTTGCGGTTCTGGGGCCATGACCTCCGGCGGTTGCGGCTCGCTGAACGCGGTCTCGGGGAACGCCGACCCGGCCTCGAAGGAGGAGACCGGGTCTTGGTCGAAATCATCCACCGGTTCGGGCTCGAGATGCGCTTCGGTCGCAGCTTCGAAACCGACGACGGTGCTCGTGATCGGATAGGGCTCAACCGCGACCACCTCCGGCTCGATGTCGGGGATCGGCACCGGTTCCGGGGCGGCCACCACGTGCACGGGCGGCGTCACCGGCGCCGTGGTGGGAATCTGGTCGATCGTCTCGTCCCAGAGCAGCAGCTCGGGCGGTTCGGCTACCGCGGCGATCGGCGAGCGCTCGCCGACCAGCTCGCGAGGTTGGGACGGATCGTGGCCCGTCGGTCGGGGCGCCCAGGGCAGTGCCGCGCCTCGCTCGGCGCCGAACCAGGGCGGGGCCTCCACGGGCGCCGGTCGATCGCGATGCACAGGTCCGTCGGGCAACTCGTCGTCCTCCGCAATCAAACCGATCTGAATGAACAGGTCGTGCACTGCGTCATCGGGCACGTGCACGCGGGCGAGCGCGCCGATGCGCCCTGATTCCTCGCGAAGGTGGCCGATCGCCGTTCGACAGCGATCGCACGCCACCAGGTGCGCCTCGAGCTCACCCGCCGGCTCCTGGTCGAGCTCGCTGTCGATGTAGCTGCTGAGCGCGAGGAGGCTGCACCTCATAGAGCGATCTCTCTATAGATGGAACCGAACTCGCGGCGGGCCGCCGCCACCAGCCGCGCCGCAGCCTCAGGTGAGCACTCGAGCGCACGAGACATCTCGTGATAGTCGAGCCCACAGAGGTCACGAAGGAGCAGAGCCGCCCTGCGGTCGAAGCCAAGCATCGCGAGAGCGCGCTTGACGGTATTGATGCGACCGGCATTGCCGTCTTCGACCTCGACACGGACCGGTCCGGCGCCGCGCCGGAACATCCTGCCGATGCCCTGCGGCCGCGGTGGGAATCGCTGTCCGTGCCGGCAGGCTCTGGTCACGGCACGGTAGAGCGCCGCGCGACCGTCGACGCGAAGGCGCGCCGGTGGATACCTGCTCGCGTGATGGATCCCCCCGGCGACGAAGGCCACGGCGTCGGCCTGGTGATTGACCAGATGCGTGGCATACGTGACTAGATCATCGAGCTGCTCGCGTGCGGTTGCGGCAAGCTCGCGCGCCTCGGGAGCGATGTTTGCTGAGACGTTGATCATGACGTTTGCGCTGTGGGGCGCGGAGTACGGGTCGAAGAATAGCCGGGACTCGCCTCTGCGGTCAAGGGGAGATCAGGACGAAGTGTGCACCAACTCGCCGCCGGTGACACCTGATGGTCGGTCGAGCCCCGCCTGGCGCCACGCGGCACTGGGCATCCCGATGTCGGCAATCCACACCGCGCCTGCGTGGGCGGCGGCGTCGCCGCGCCGCAAACCCCGCTTCATCGCGGTGAGCGTGCAGGTGAGCGTGGCACGAACCGTGGGGTCGAAGGCCTCGCCGGTGGTGGCATCGAGGCCGCTCGGGACATCGACGCTGAGGACGGAGACCCCCGACGCGTTGATGGCACGTATTCCGCTCGCCTGGGGATCGCGCGGCGCGCTGCGCAACCCCGTGCCCAGGATCGCGTCAATGACAAGATCGGCTTCAACGATGACTCTGCGAACAGCGTCGGGATCCGCGGTCACGAGGACGTCGACGCCGCACCGGCGGGCCGATATAACGTGGTCCAGCACCACACCTGACACGCGCTCCTCGGCGGCAAGGACGAGCACCCGTACCGCACATCCCCAGGTCGCGAGGTGCCGTGCCGCAACCAGCCCGTCGCCACCGTTGTTGCCATACCCGGCGATAACACCGACGCGCGCGGTGCGGCCGAGGTGACCCCAGGCGCAGCGCGCGACCTGCCACCCGGCGATCTCCATGAGCTGCAGAGTCGACACCCCGGCGTCAGCGGCCGCGGCATCGAGGTGGGCAACCTGCTCGGAGGTCAGGTCGCCAAATGTTTCGGACCCGGGGCTCGCCGTCACGCCAGCTGCACCTCCACCGTGTCGCCCAGGCGCGGCCCGCCAACCGCAGCCGCAGGGGTGCCCCGTCCGGCGACCTCGAGGTGGCCGGCGCTCCCGATCAGCGCTCCGGGGCCGCGGTCGATGCCGGCGTAGGTGGTGACGAGACCGGCGCAGCCGCCGCCCGGCCAGGTCACCGAACGGACCTGGGCGCCATCCAGGTCCGCGGCCCGAATGGTGGTGATCGCGTTGCCGAAGTGATCGATGACCGCGACCCGTCCGGTGACGCGGTTGCCGGTGCGTAGCGCAAACGCCTCACTCAGAACGACCGGGTCCTCGATGCGAGCGCTCTGGCCGTCGAACTGCTCCCGGGACGCGAGCACGGCGGCAAAGGGCGCGAAAACGTCCCGGCCGTGAAACGTGGGTGAGGCGCCGGGCGCGACATCCAAACGCACCGCCCGGCGGTCCGCCGGCGCAGCCTCCTCCCAGAGGTAGGACACCAGCCCGTTGTCCGGGCCGACGCATCTGACATCCCCGGCCTCGATGGCGATGGCTCGCCGGTCGGTGCCGACGCCGGGGTCGATCACCGCGCAGAAGACCACCCCGCCGGTGAACGCGCGAGCGAGGGCTTTCAACTGGTAGGCCCCGGCAAGCACATCGCCGGGAGGGATCCCGTGCGTGCCCTCGACGCACACCGCACCGGCGTCGACGCGCCACACGGCACCGATCAGCGCCGCCGCGTATGCGTCGTCGCGCCCATAGTCGGTGACGAAGACAATCGGCTGCCGCATGACGGACTTCGGTACCGTACCAGTGCCATGGAGAATCCGCCGAGCGCCCCCGAGCAGGCTCTGGTTGGAGCAGTCACCCACGAGCCGGCGGTCGGGCGCCGGCGCCCGTTCTGGGGCGTGCCCGTGGTGGTGATCGCCGTGGTCGTGATCGTGGTGCTCTTCGTCGTGGGGTTCGCCGGGCTCTTCGGCAACCCGGTGAGATCGGTCAACTCGGACGGAACCGCGACACTCTCGGGAAGCTTCGAGCCGTACGTGTGCAACCACACGACCTGCGACGGGTACATCTCAGCCGGCGCACGAAGCGTGTTCGTGGTCTTTCCTCGAGGGTGCGCGCCCCCGGGGCGCGACGCGACGATCACCGTCACGGGAAGGCTCGCGCCCGCCCTGGGCAACGCCGCGTACCGCGCCACCGCCTGCTCCTGACCCGGGATCAGGCGGCTGCCGCGATCCCCGTCAGGCGCCATCCACGATGCGCCACAAGCCATCCGCCATCGGCCACCTCATGGTCCTCATCGTCAGCGCTGGTATCGACCGACGGATCGCGCTCGAAGGTCCAGTCCTGGCTGATCGAGGTCGCGCCATTGATCCCGAATCGGACGACCACTCGCTCGCGACCGGCCACCACCGCGGCGGCCGTGACCTCCGCTGACGCGATGTCAGCGTCGAGGGCGGGTGCGCCCGCGGTGTGCGAATCCTGCAGAACGCGAAACGTGTCCCTCGCGATCAGCAGGAACGAGTCCGCAGTGAACGCAGGGTCGACTGTCGTAACCGATGTCAGGTCGAGATCCGGGATGGCTTCCTCGCCTCGCTCGTGAAACTCGCGGTCGAGGTCGGTGAGCATCTTGTCGTCGAGGGCGTCGAGCTGCTCCTCGTCGGCCTCGCGTTTGGCGATGCGGCTCCCAATCCCTGTGACGTGCAGGAATGCGGAGCCGAGGGCCTCGGCCGGAGAGTGGTCTGGCTGCGCGTCGCCCATTGAAGTACCTCTGAAACTGGGGAATTTGACGCTCGAATCTAAGCAGCCGCCGCCCGCGCGGATTCCGGTGTCGCCGGGTTGTAGCCGATCGTTGATCGAGTCATCGCGGCGTCACCGAACAGCCACAGCGACGGACAAAAGAAAAGAGCGGCCCGGGAAACCCGGACCGCCCTTTCAAGAATCGGATCAGTTGCGGATCAGTACTCCGGCATCGGCGGACCGGCCGGTGCTCCCTTCTTCTCGGGGATGTCGGTGATCAGCGCTTCGGTGGTGAGCAGCAGCGCGGCGATCGATGCCGCGTTCTGAACCGCCGATCGGGTCACCTTGGTCGGGTCGATGATCCCGGCCTTGACCATGTCGACGTACTCGCCCTTGGCGGCGTCGAAGCCCTGACCCTTGGGAAGGGACTTGACCTTGTCGACGACCACGGAGCCTTCCATCCCGGCGTTCTGCGCGATCTGGCGAAGGGGCTCCTCGAGCGCACGGCGGAGGATGTTCACGCCGGTGAGCACGTCGCCCTCGGCCTTCACCTTGTCGAGCGCGGGGATCGCGTTGACGAGCACGACTCCACCACCGGGCACGATGCCCTCTTCGACTGCGGCGCGCGTGGCGGACACGGCGTCCTCCATGCGGTGCTTCTTCTCCTTGAGCTCGGTCTCGGTCGGGGCGCCGACCTTGATCACGGCAACACCGCCGCTGAGCTTGGCGAGACGCTCCTGGAGCTTCTCCTTGTCCCAGTCGCTGGTGGACTTCTCGATCTCGGCCTTGATCTGCTCGATCCGGCCCTTGATCGCGTCCTTGCTGCCGTTGCCCTCGACGATCGTGGTGTCGTCCTTGGTGATGGTCACGCTGCGGGCACGGCCCAGCGAGCTGAGTTGCGCGGAGTCGAGCTTGAGGCCGACCTCCTCGCTGATCACCTGGCCACCGGTCAAGATCGCGATGTCCTGGAGCATCGCCTTGCGACGATCACCAAACCCTGGCGCCTTGACCGCGACCGCGTTGAAGGTACCGCGGAGCTTGTTGACGATGAGAGTGGCAAGGGCCTCGCCCTCGACATCCTCGGCGATGACCAGCAGCGGCTTGCCGCTCTGGACGACCTTCTCGAGGATCGGGAGCAGGTCCGCGATCGCCGAGATCTTCTTGTCGGTGATGAGGATGTAGGGATCCTCGAGCACGGCCTCCATGCGCTGGGCATTGGTGACCATGTATGCGGAGATGTAGCCCTTGTCGAACTGCATGCCCTCGACGAGCTCGAGTTCGGTCTCGAGGCCCTTCGACTC
>JBAQGL010000401.1:0-17114 GCA_049287785.1 Candidatus Dormiibacterota bacterium
AGCCGATTGCACGCCGCCGACTGAGCGATCTGCCCGAAGAGTGCCTGTGTGTATCGATCGACGAGCCTCTGCAGAGCGGGGCTGTGCTCGAGGCATTCGACGAAGACATCGGCCTCGAGCCGGATGCCACGGCCGGCAACCTGCGTGATGGCTCGCACCGCGAAGCCGCCCACCGGTAGGACCAGAGGAACGCCGACGATACCCTCGTTGCCGATGGTGGCCACTTCGACGACATTGCCGCTGCCGAGCGGAGTGACCAGCGAGATCACGCCGTCGGTCGGGAAGTACACGGCGTCAATAGGTCCACTTGGTTCGAACAGCACGGTTCGAACATCGAGAGTGACGTCGGTCCCCGCCTCCAACAATTGCAGTCGTTCCACCGCGGGAAGGGCGGCGAGGATGCGATTCTCGCGCTGGGGTTGGCCGTCAGTGCCTGTTATGTTCTGCCTGCCAGGATGCGGAGCACGGATTCCGGATTACAAACACACACGAACGAGCGCTCGGCGGCAGATTCGTCGCACACCGCGTCGAACGGACAATCCTCTGGACGTGCCTGCGCCATTCATAAGAAGTTTGGGCACTCTGTGGCATCAACAGCAATAGACGGCCTATCACGCAGACCTAGGCGGAACATCACGAACCGGCTCATTTGGCGGCCTCGAGCGCCAAGCGCTCGGTGAGATCGGCGATCGACATTGCGCGGGCGAAGAGAAAACCCTGTCCCACAACGCATCCGAGGTCGAGCAGCGTAGCGGCCTCAGCCTCGGTCTCAATGCCCTCGGCGACCATCGTCGCCCCAATTGCGGTGCTCAATCCCAGTATTGCGGACGCCATGTGGCGCGCTTCGACCCGCGTGTCGATGTCCGTGACGAACGCGCGATCGAGCTTGATCACATCGACGGGGACTCTGCTCAGCCGCGCGAGCGATGAATATCCCGTCCCGAAATCGTCGAGCGCCACCTTGACTCCGGCAGAGCGCAACCGTTCGAACGTCTGTCGCATGTGCGGTATGTCTTCCATGAGGGCGGTCTCAGTCACTTCGACGGTCAGCGCAGTCGGCGGAAGCATGGTTTGCTCGAGGACGTGTTCGAGCCATTCCCAGAACATGCCACCCGTCAACTGACGCACCGAGATGTTCACCGAGAGCTGGATGCCGTGCTCGAGTTGGAGAGGTCGAGCATCCCCACATGCGGTGGTCATCACCCACTGTCCGATCTGAATGATCAGCCCGCTTTGTTCCGCGATCGGGATGAAGTCCACCGGTGCCACCGCCCCGCGAACCGGGTGGTTCCACCGCAGCAGCGCCTCGGATCCGATCGTCACGCGACGATCCAGATCGACGATCGGCTGGTACGCGACGCTGAGCTCGCCTCCCGTGAGCGCAACTCGCAGCCCTGCCTGGATGACGAGCCGGTTCTCCGCCTCCGCGCGCATCGCCCGGTCGTACACGCGGCATTGGTCGATGCCGGCGTCCTTGGCACGAGACAGCGCCCAGTCGGCATTGCCGATGAGCGTTGATGACGCTCCAACCATCTGCCGGATGGCAACGCCCACGCCCGCAGTCACTCTGAGCAGACGCCCATCCACGTCCATGTCAGCGCCGAGCACGGTGCGGATGACGTCGGCCGCCGCGATCGCGTCGGCCGGTGCGGAGTCACTGGGGAGTACGACCGCGAACTCATCGCCCCCGTTTCGCGACACCATCGCTTGCGGAAACGCTTGCGACAGCCGGCTGGCCACCTCGAGGATCACCGCATCGCCCGCAGGTAGTCCCATCCCTTCGTTGATGAGCTTGAAGTCGTCAATGTCGACAAGAAGCAGCGATCCCGGGCCTTGCTCGGTGAAGGCCAGCGCGTTGAGGTGCTCGATGAGCGCCGAACGGCCGGGAAGTCCTGTCAACGGGTCGTGCTGAGCGATGAACAGTCGAAGCTCCTCGGCCTGACGGCGCGCTGCCTCTGCAGACTCCTCGGCGGTGACGTTGGTCGAGACCGAGATGACGCCGATCACCTTCGAGGCGTCGTCGCGTATGGGTCCGTGGAGGCTCAGGTAGGTCTCACCGTTCACCACTGTCCGTGTGGTCGACTCGTATCCCAGGAGGGCATTGCGAAGCGCAGCAATCGTCGGCCGGTGCGTGGTGAACTCGCGCACGTGCCTCCCGATGAACTCCACGGGAACCGTTCCGTGTTGCGACAGGCCGCCGGCGACATACGTGAAGCGGAGGTTGGTGTCGAATGCCGTGAAGGTCATGGGGAGTGCCGCGATCGCGCCGTCGATCAGCGCCTGGCTGCGCCATTCCAGGTTGTCGGACGCGCGCCGCTGGGTTTGATCCTGAAGGCTGACGAGGAGTCGAAAGGCCTGACCATCCTCGTCGCGCACCACCGCGGTGGTGACGAGAGCGGGCAGGATGGTGCCGTCGCGGCGTTGCAGAAATCGCTGCGCGACATATCCTTCGGACGCACCGTCACTGAGACGTTCGAGGATATCGTTGGCCGGGCTCTGGCCGGGCGGAAACAACGCGGCGATATCCTGGCCGACGAGATCGTCGATGCCGAACCCCACCATCGCGCAAAACGCCTTGTTGACGACGTCGATTCGGAACGATGGGACATCGATGACGAGTTGACCGACGGCGCTGCGCTCGAAGATCGTCTCGTAGAGATGCTTCGCTTCGTGCAGGGCGGCAGCATGCGCTGCCAAACTGCTGGGGTTGAGCCGATGCACCACCTCACTCATGGAGCCGCACACCGGGTGACGAAGGAATGGGCGCCGACCGATGCGACTCGCTGACAGTCGTCATCGAAACCAGTCTGGTGCCCCAGCGATAACGTCGGCGTAGACGACGTATCACGCCGGCATAGACGGAGTGTCACGGCGACGGCTCCGATTCCGCTGGGCGTCGATCACAGGCGGTGACGGGTTGCATCTCCTGGTGGGGCGGGTCTCCTCAGTCCGCCGCGCCAGAGAGCGAGGAGCTCCCGCTGGGAGTGGACCCCGAGCTTCTGGAAGATCGCGCTCAGGTGGTTCCGTACGGTCGCCTGGCTCAAATACATCTCGGTTGCGATGCTCGGCACACGCTCGCCGGCGAGCAGGCGAGATGCGATCTCCCACTGGCGCGGCGAGAGCTCCGGCGCGCCAGGCATCGCCAGGTTCGCGGCCGTCTCGATGAAGGGGGCGAGGGCGCCCGCTGCCTCGATCTGCGCAGCAATGCGACGAAGGTGCCCTGCGAGCTGGCTCGTTCCGGTGGAGTCCGGGGCATACGGCTCAACGGCCGGCATGGCGATCAGCGAGAAGGGCAGCGTCCCGTCGCCCTCGAGAACGGTGATCACGGCCTGCACACTTCGCCAGCTGCGGTCTTTGCGCAGCCGGATTCGCACATCGGCGCTCGTGTCCGTGGTTGCGCGTGCGAACGCAAGCAGCAGGGCGGACAGGTCATCCCGGTGGGTGAGATCCAGGATGGAACAGGCGAGCAGCTCGCGTGAGGGTCGCCCAACGACCGTGCCGGCATTCGCGCTGATGTGCGCGATGCGCCAGTGGTCATTCAGCGTGATCTGAACGTCGTCAAAGTCGAAGCCGGCCCTGCTCCGAGGGACAGGTTCGATGGCCTCCCCTGCGTTGGCCGGCTGATCGGCTTCTGCAGCCTCGGAGGCGATGAGGAGCCCCAGGTCGGGACCGGTACTGGAACGGACGGCCCAACCCGTGACCTGCAGCTCGATCATGCATCCGTCCGATCTCCGGAAGCGGCGCCGGCCTCGGAGCCCGTCGAGCATCCGCTCCCCGACCAACCGGAAGGTTTGCGCGGCCTCTCGCGGGCGCTCCGTGACGGACAGGTAGTCGAGGCCCGCCGCCCCTTCCGGGGTCGTCCCGAAAAGCTCCGCCGCGCTATCCGACATCTCGACGAAACGCGTCGTGGAGAGTTGGAGGAGGCCAATCGCCACGGGGCTCGTGCGAACCGCTTCCCGCCACATCGCGATCCAGCCCGCGTGGCGATCGGCCCTTTCCTTGTATCGGCGGGGGTAGCCCACGGCTTCGTGTCCCGTGTGACGCCCACGGCTCGGCTCCTTCCGTCCGGCCGCGTCAAATGACAGCGTCATATGACATACTACCAGACGCGGTCGGCGGGTCGCGCGGTCCCCGAGTGGAGAATGGACACATGGCGTCGTCTCGAATTGCGCAATCACTCAAATCAGCGCGACAGCGTCTGGGCTGGACCCGCGAAACGCTCGCGCATCACGCGGGCCTGAGTTCGGCCGCCATCACCCAGATTGAATCCGGACGGCGCCACGAGGTGCGCGCCAGCAGCCTGGTTGCCCTTGCGGGTGCCCTAGGGGTCAGCGTCGACTATCTCGTCGGCAGCTCGGCGACGGTCGCCCCGGCCCTCCTGAAGCACCGGGTCCTCGCGTACGGGTCCGATGACGAGTATCTGACGATCGCGATTCCGTTTCTGACCGAGGGGATCGCGCGCTCCGACTCTGTCCTGACGGTCACGGCGGAGCGGCACGCGGACCTGGTTCGTGACGCACTTGGCAACAATGCGCAGCACGTCGAGTTCCTGGACGCCGCCGAGTGGTACAGCTCGCTGCGCAGTGCGGCGATCGGATACCGCGCCTTCCTGAAAGAGCGTTTCGAAGGAGGTGCCCCGTGGATCCGGATCCTCGGAGAGCCCGTGTGGACCGGCCGATCTGAGACGCAGCTGGCGGACTGGTTCCGTTATGAATCGATCATCAACGTCGCGTTCGCATCGTCTCCGGCAACGATCGTGTGCAGCTACGACACGCGTTACGTGCCCGAAAGCGTGCTCACCAATGCACGGCGTACACACCCCGAGGTTGCCGGCGCCGGCGTGACCACGAATCCCAGCTATACAAACCCCGAGGAGTTCCTGCTGGCGCTGGAGTGACGCGCGGACGCGATCAAGGTGACGATCGCTTCACGGTCTTCGATGTCCATGTGAGGCGTGTAGTTGGCGGTACGGACGGGTACTCGTATGAGCGGACCGTTTTCGTCCGGCAGAGTTCACCCGAGGAGTGTGGTCGTGGCTGTCTTTCTTCGCTGGCTGCTCGCGGATTTCATCGTCATCCGTCTCCTGAGGCGCCATCGCCTGCGCAGGTACGCGGATCGTTCCTACGCCGTTGTGTCGCAGCAGCAATACCCCGGGCCCTCAGGACGTGTGCACGCGCGGCATGTCCCGACGTACCACTACGTCCGGCGTCGACGACGGATGTCGTGTTGCTCCGGCTGCCTCATTCTTGTCGCGGCCATAGCCCTGGGTGCAATCCTATTGGCGGCGCTGGGGCACTGGCTCTTCTGATGCATGACGGGCATCGAGCGACAGTTACTCAGCTCGGTGCTGCAGGAGCGTCTCCTTCGGCGGCTCGCGTCGCACTGGGATCGCCGCCTCGGCCCCGAAGTAGCACCGCGAAGAACACCGCCAGCAGCGCCCCCGCGACCGGACCGGCGACGTAGACCCACGTGTGCGTCAGGTCCCCACGGATGAGGTCTGGCGCGAACGAGCGCACCGGATTCATCGATGCTCCGCTGAGCGGGCTTGACCACAAACCGGCCAGCGCGATGTAGGCACCGACGGCCACGGCAGAAAGTCCGCCAACGTTCTGCGCACTCGACGCCGTGCCGAGAATCACACTCACCAGGCCAAGGGTGAGCACGGCCTCGACCACCATGGCGCGAACATCGCCGATCCCGGTCGCGGGAACCGTCGCGCTCAGCGTGCCAGGCCGGCCAACTGCCGCCCACAGGAAGAGACATGCGAGCAGACCTCCTGCGACCTGCGCGAGCACGTAGCCGGGCACCCTGCGCCACGGGAACTCCGCGCGCAGTGCGAACGCCAGGCTCACCACGGGGTTGAGGTGCGCGCCGCCCACCTTGCCCATGAACAGGATGACCGCCATCACCGTGAGGCCTGGCGCGGTGACGGCGGCTGCCCGAGAGATTGGAATGCCGGTCGCCGATTCGGTCGCCCCCGCTCCCGCAGCGGCGAGGACGAGAAGGAAGGTGCCCAGTAATTCCGAGAACAGCCGGCGCCACTCCCGCGACGGATCGCTGAAGTCTCGAACCCACGGCTGCTCGTCAGCCGTCCCGGAGTTGCCCGTCGACGGTGCCGGCGCCAGCGATTGCACGGCGCGATCAAACGCAGCCATGGTGCTTGATTTTAAGTCCCTATGTACGCTAGCGTACGAAGCGAGAACTCCTGATGAATCTGCGATCGGCCTGCGGCGGATTGGATAAGAGTTGTGAGGAGGAGCCAGGTGGAGGAATTCGTGAAGGTTCTTGTCATCGAGGACGACGCCGAAGCTGCCGAGATGTACCGCCTCCGCCTGGTTGGCGAGGGCTACGAGGTGGTGGTAGGACGCGACGGGGAAGAGGGCGTTCGGCTGGCTCTGGCTGAGCTCCCCGATTTCATCTACCTCGACCTACGATTGCCGAAGCTCGACGGTTTCGAGGTGCTCGAGCGTCTGCGCGAGATGCCCGAGACGGCGCAGATCCCGGTCATCATCCTGAGCAATTACGGCGACCCGGAATTGCGACAGCGGGGCTTGCGCCTGGGGGCGCTCGAATTCCTTGTGAAGGCTGACGTGACGCCGCGGCAGCTGGCGACCAAGGTCGAGCAGACCACCGGACCCTTGCCGACCGCCCCCTGAGGAGCTGCTCCAGGTAGGCCTCGTATAGCTATTGACCGTGATTCGTCGCGCGAAAGGCCGCCTCCAATGGTGGAGACGGCCCTCTCTGATGAGGAGGGAAGTGCGCGAATTCGATCGCGCGCTGGCGACTAGGATCCGCTCAGGCGGTTGACGACGAGCCGTCGTTCACGTGTGTGACGGAAAGGGCGTCGCGTGAGCGCACGCTTGAATGCGCGGATGCGGTCGATGTTTGGCACCGCAACCATTGCGAGTGCAACGAGTGCGGTGGTGCCGGCTGCGAGGTCGATGTTGAGCAGGATTTCCGTGGTGTTCATGTCAGTGCTCCTGTGTGTCAGCGGTGGTTGATTCGACACTGACGACACTACGAGCGCGCTCTCCAAGGCTTCTTGGAGATTTCTTGGATTTCGCTCAGTGTTGTTACGCGGTGCGCGACCTCGGACGCGCTCTCGTATACCGTCGGATCGGTCACGCCTGCGAGCGCAAAGGCTTCACGACGCTCGTAGCACGTCCCGCATGTGCCGCAGTGCAACGCACCACCTTTGTAGCAGGACCAGGTGCGTTCGAATGGAACCTGCAGCTCAGCACCGAGCCTGACGATGTCCGCCTTGGTCATCGACAGAAATGGCGACAGGATCTCGATGCTCGCAAGTCCCTCGACGGCAATGTTCACCATGGCCTCGAACGCGCGCACGAATTCAGGGCGGCAGTCCGGGTAGATGAAGTGGTCGCCGGTGTGCGCCCCGAAGGCAACGGCACCGGCGTCACGCGTGACCGCAAGCGCGCACGCGATGCTCAGCATGATCGCGTTGCGGTTCGGCACCACCGTGATCCTCATGCTCTCGTCGGCGTAGTGGCCGTCGGGGACGGTCACGCTCTCATCGGTCAACGCCGACCCGGTCAGGAAGCTCGTCACCCCCGCCGCGTGGAGATCGATCAGTGTCCAGGGTGCGTGGAGGTCCGCCGCCATCTGCTCCGCAAACTCGAGTTCCTTGCGATGACGCTGTCCGTAGTCGAAGGAGATGGCAACCAGGTCGTATCCTCGCGCTCGAAGCGAATAGGCCATCGTGGTCGAATCGAGGCCACCGGACACAACGACGACGGCGCGTTGTTCAGCCATCAGAGCGCGTCCTCATTGTCGGGCTGCACGATCGGGGATTGTCTCCGATGCGGCCGAATCGCCATCCGGCACACGAAACGCCATATGACAGTACGACTATCATATAATGCGATAGTTGGAATCACGAACGAGGAGGTTGAGGCCGTGTTGCTACTGATCCTGATCATCGTGGTCGTTGTTCTGCTCATCGGAGGTGGCGGCTACTTCTGGCGTGCGCGGTGAGACGCGAGCTGCGGAGCGCCCAGTGAGCCGGATCCTGCGCGGGGCCATTGCCGGGGCGCTGGCGACTGCGCCGATGACTGCGGTGATGGTTGGCGCCAAGCAGTTCGGGCTCATGGGCGGCATGCCACCCGAGAAGATCACCTCGAGCGTCGTGAGGCGCAGCGGCATACACCCGAGCGAAGGGCAGCAGGATGCCGTCGCGACAGTCCTTCACGCTGGGTTCGGCACCGCAGCCGGCGCCGTCTTTGGCGTCGTGGCGCCGAAGCGGTTGATCGCCCGCGTCCCGGTGGGGATGGCCTACGGCGCCGCGATCTGGGGCGTCAGCTACATGGGCTGGGTGCCCGCCTTCGGCCTCATGCCACCGGCCGACCGGGATCGCCGCGATCGGCAGATGGTCATGCTTGCCGGCCACCTCGTGTACGGCACCGCCCTGGCGCTCATCGTCGGCCGTCGCGACGGCGCATCGTCGACAGCGCCCGAGGATCGCCCCTAAGTTTCCGGCCGTCACCTGCCGTCATCCTGAGCGCACGATCCTGCACATCAGATCCAGCCGCGTCGCCGGAAGAACACCAGCTGCGTGATGATCGCTATCGCCATGAGTGTCAGGCCGATGGCGAATGCTGAACCGCTGCCGATCCGCGTGACCAGCCAGGCGAAGTTCATCCCGAAGAAGCCGGTGAGAAATGTCAGCGGGAGGAAGAGGCTCGCCACCACGGTGAGCGCCTTGACAGTCATGTTGAGGCGGTTCGACACGGTCGAGAGGTAGACGTCCATGGCGCCGGTGAGCAGGTCGCGGAGCGAATCGACGGTTTCGTACTGACGGATGATGTGGTCGTAGACGTCGCGGTAGTACGCGGTGGTCTCGCGGTCCGCCTCGAGCGACAACGTCACCAGACGCTGGAACATGTCCCGTTGTGCGCCCAGGATCCGTCGCATCTCGACGGCCGAATGCTTCATCTGCTGGAGAAGCGCGAGCTGCGCGTTGTTGGCGTCGCGAAGGACCTCGTCCTGCAGCCGGTCGACGGACTCGTCGAGGGTCTCCAGCGCCGAGAATGTGGTGTCGACGAGCGCGTCCATGACCAGGTAGGTCAAGAACGACGACTTGTGACACACGCTCACCGGCGACTCCGCGATTCGCAGGTTGAGATTGTCAAATGACGGCTCGGCGGGCAGATGGACGGTGACCAGGAAGTTGGGGGAGATGTAGAGGTGGTGCTCGCGAAATGACACGTCCTGTCCGTTCAGCGCGATGACGAAAACCACGGCGAAGACGTAGCCGTCGTAGCCATCCAGCTTCGGCCGCTGGTTCTGATGCTTGACGTCCTCGATGGTGAGCTGATGAAACTTGAACGTGTCGCTCAGCAGCTTGTAGTCGTCGTCGTCAGGCGCCTGGATGTCGAGCCAGAACGTCTGGTGGGACACCAGGAGCTGCTGGACGGTGTCGACCTCGACCTCGCGGTTATGGCCATCCTCGGTGAAGAGCGTTTGCATCGCTCAACCATCCCACGTTAATCAAAAGGGCAGGCGCTCAACGAACGCCTGCCCTACACCCCCTTCCGTGGACGCAAACGAATCGAGAGGCGGTCGGGGCCGGCCGAGCCACTCATTCTCAGCCCGGCGGCCCCTTCCGCCGCTCACCAGCAGTTGTTTTCCGGTGGCGCTTATGACCTCCTGCCGGCCATGAGCTGACGCCAGCCCCTGACCTCGATCGCAACCCCGTGTCGCTTCGCGGCGGCGCGGATGCGGCGCCACGCACGGTCGCGATCCGCATCGCTCACGCCCTCGACCTGGTCGAACCGGGCGATGGCGTTGCGCACGTGCGACGCGTCATTGAGTGGCTCCTTGCGTTCCGCCGGGAAGGCGAACCGATCCGCACTGAGCTTGTTGCGGTCACGATCACGAAGCTCATTGCCACGCTTGGGTGCCGCGCCCTTGTGACTGGCACGCTGCGCGGACTTGACGTTGCTCCGTGCTGCCGTCTTCTGACGTTTTGTGGCCATCGAGCTGACCTCCATCCGTAGTTATAGTGGACCTATAACTAAGAATGATGGCTGTAAGGTACCCGGGGGTGCAAGCCCGGAGACCGCTCTGGCGCCGGGAGCGAGTCGCCGAGGCGGAGTGGAGCCCGCCCCGGCGACCGGTTGAGCGCCTTACCGGGTTCCGGCGCCGACCTGGTTGAGCAGCTGGATCGACGCCTTGGCGAAGGCATCGAGATCGGCGGGCTGCCGCGACGTGACGAGGTTCCGGTCGACAACGACCTCCTTGTCAACGACGTTGGCGCCGGCCGCTCTGAGGTCCCCCTGGACGGTCTTCCAGGCCGTCATGGTCCGGCCCTTGACCACACCCGCGGTGAGGAGCAGCTGGGGGCCGTGGCAGACCGCGAACACCGGGCGTTCACGGTCGAAGAACGCTCTCGCGAAATCGACCATCCGCTGATCGGCGCGGAGGCGGTCCGGGGAGTAGCCGCCGGGCAGGAACAGGGCGTCGAAGTCATCGGGCTTGACCTCATCGATGCCGCGCTCGGCGCGAACGACCTCCTTGCCTTGCTTACCGGTCAGCTTGGCGTCGCGCTGCAGACCGATGATGACCACCTCGTGTCCGGCGGCTTTGAACGCGTCGTACGGCTTGCGGAACTCGGAGTCCTCGAAGTCGCTGTCGAGTAGGCAGGCGATTCGCATTGCCGTTCTCCTCGTGTGCGTTTGGTGGATAAGCTGTTGAAAAGCGTATAGCCGCTGTACCAGATTTCGCCCTCACGGAGGAGATGATCGCAGTCGCGCATCGAGGGCGCGCGCGTTCCGGACGGCGTTGCCGCTCGTGTCGTTGTTGAAGTAGACATAGGCATCGCGGCCGAGGTTTGAGAGCTGCTGCGCGTACGTATCGATGACGCGCTGCCCGTAGTTGCCCGCCGTGCCCCTGCCGCCGTGGAGACGGAGGTACAGCCAGTCGGCGGTGATCCAGTCGGGGTTCTGCAGGCGGCCCCCGCGGTCAGCCCAGACGAGCGAGGCGTTGTGGCGGTGGAGGATGTCACACACGCGATCCACGAACCACGACGGGTGACGGAACTCGACGGCGACACGCACGTGCGCGGGAAACGCCTTGAGCGTCCGGTCGAGCCCGTCCTCATCCTTGGCACGGGTCGGTGGCAGTTGCATGACCACCGGTCCGAGGTGGGGTCCAAGGTGGGACGCGCGTTCCATGAACAGGTGCACGGGTCCATCGGAATCGCGCAGGCCGCGGACGTGCGTGAGGTAGCGGCTCAGCTTGGTTGCGATGACAAAGCCCGGCGGTACCGAGTCCCTCCACCTCGCGAAGCTCTCGGCCTTGGGCAGACCGTAGAAGCTGTTGTTCAGCTCGACGGTGTCGAACACCTCGGCATAGCGCCGCAGCCACTCGCGTTGCGGCAGCCCCCTGGGGTAGAGCACCTCCCGCCAGTCGGCGTACTGCCAGCCCGACGTCCCGATCCGGACCTGGTGACCCACTCGAGTCGCTCCGGCCGGCCGGCGATCAGTCGAAGCGGTCGCCGTAGCTGAGGCGATGGGGGCGCAGCGCGTCGAGCAGCATTCCCTGCCAGGAGAGCAGGGCTTCGTGAAGCCGCGGTCCCGACCTGGCGCTCAGCACCGCAGGTGGCGCGGGCACGGACAGGGTGCGCGCGACCGCCGCGATCTCGGCCACGACGCTCTCCGGCACCCGGCCCTGGGTCTGCAGGTTCTGGGACTCGACCGAGTCGAGCAGATCCTCGAAGTCCGCGAGCTGGCGAGCGCGTTCCTGGCGCTGCTGCTCCACCGTGAGCGCGCTTGCGCGGGCGACACTCCCGTCGTAGATGGCCGCTGCGATGCTCATCGATGTGACCTCATGACTGTCGGTAAACGTGATAGCGAGACTATCAGCCTAGTCTGCCGGAGTCAAGTGCCTTCGCAGGCCAACCGTTGTGCCCCAAACCGCAGGTTTCAGGGGCCCTATTTACGGTGCACGCGACTAGACTCGAGAACATGACCCCCATACGACCGACGTGGCACATTCGAGATTCATGCAAGGCCTGCGGAGTCAGTTGTGGCGCTTGAAACCGTGGTCCCGACGTCGGGACGGATGCTCGACCTCGACAAGCCGCTGTACACGATCAGTGTTGCCGCTGAGATCCTCGCCTCGCATCCGCGCACACTGATGATGTACGAGACCATGGGTCTCGGTGTCCCAGCACGAACCGCGACCAATCGCCGCCGCTACACGCAGCGCGACATCCTCACTCTGAGCGCGATTCAACGCCTCACCAGGCAGCATGGCCTGAACATCGCCGGCGCCCGTTATGTCATCAAGTGTCTGCAACTCCTCGACGCGCACGGCATTCCGCGGCCACCTGAGCTGGCCGAGATCGACCTCGATCACGTCCGTCTCTAACGCTGACGCATCAGCCCTTTGACGGCCGTCCCCAGGCATCACGTCCTGGAGCGCGTCGTCTGCGGCGGTGACGACGTCGCCGTCAGTACGCTGTCGATCGCTCGCCATACTGATAGCCTCGCTCACAGCCATAGTGATACTGTGAATGGTATTATCGTCAGCGCCGAGCAGCCGCAACCCGGGGGAGATCATCGGATGGCAGAGCACGACCCGAAGGCGTTCGAGGAGCTGTTTGCGTCAGAGCCGAACGAGGCCGCATCGCCCGAAGCCACCAGGTGGGTGGAGCTCTACCAGAAGGCCGTGGCCATGATGGAGCGCCAGCTCGAGGAGACGCGGGCGTTCGCAACCAGCTCTCCCGATGCGATGCGGCAATACCTCAGCCGTAAGAACATCGCGATCCTCGAGGAGGAGATCGAAGCCTTCAGGGGCAGGCTGGCCCACTGGACCAACGCAGGAGCCGCGCAGCAATGAACGACCAGAGGTCGGAGACGACCGCCACCCCGAGCGACGAGAAGGCCGCGCTCGAGGAGGTTGAGCCGGACCGGCTCCTCGACGGCGAGGACGAGAACAGCCAGCATCTCGACGACGCCGAGCACTGGGTCAAGGTCTACACGGAGTTGCTGGAGTTCAAGCGCGCGGTGCTCGCCACGACCGAGAAGCACGTCGGCACCATGGACGCCGATGCAAGCCTCGAAGTGCAGAAGACCGATCTCCGGGCCCTGCACGCCGAGGCCCTTCGCTTCGAACGCCGCCTCGTCTACTGGCGTGGACGCATCGCCGCGCTGCAGGAGAGGGCCGACCTCGCCAAGGGCTGATCCCTCGGCGCCTGCTCAGCTCGCGGGCAGGCCGTTCCAACTGAGCAGGGCCGTCCACGTGTTCTCGTAGCCGAGCATCGATGGTGACGCGGTCGCGAGTTGCAGGCGCTGCGCCGCGGCCGCCGGATACTCGAGCCACAGCGCCGTGAGGATGCGCAGCTGGTGGCCGTGCCCGAACAGCAGCACGTCGCCGTTCAGCGCGCGTGCACGCGCGAGCACGCGTTGCGCGCGAGCCGCAACGTCGTCGATCGTCTCGCCACCGATGACACCGTCACCGAACAGCGTCCATCCCGGGATTCGCTGTTGAATCTCTGCACCCGTGAGCCCGTCGAACTCGCCGTAGTCCCACTCCATCAGGTCCGGGTCGACGACCGCCCGATCGCCGAAGCCGGCGATCTCGCAGGTCTGGCGTGCGCGCTGCAGCGGGCTCACGAATACCGCGGCGAAGCTGCGGCCGGCGAGCTGCGCAACCAGTGTGCTCGCCTGCTCCCGACCCTCGGCGGTGAGCGGGAGGTCGGTGCGCCCGGTGTGGCGTTTCTCGCGGCTCCACTCGGTCTCGCCGTGACGCACCACAACGATCCGCTGCGAGGTGTTGGGCTCGGAAGTTTCCACGGGCCGCGACTCTACCTCTCGGCCTTGGGCTCGGCGGCCTCAGGCTCCGGCTTCGCGCCGACCACGTCCCAAAGGCGCTCGGCGACCGCCGCGGTGATGGCGTCGGGATCCTGCTCGCGCTGGTCCACCCAGAAGTGGCAGCGCAGCAGGGGCACGTCTCGGTCGAGCTCCGGCTCGAGCACGATTGCCGGCTTGGCTTCGATGCCAGGCACCTCCTCGATGGCGGAGCGCGCACGGCGCATCAACTCCGCCAGGTCGGCGTTCGGAAGGATCCGCACGCCCACGGTGAGCCGGCGCGTGTCGTAGTGCGTCGTGTTCACGACAATCCCGGTGAATACCGTGAGGTTGGGCAGGATCGCGAGCTCGCCGACGCCGGTGCGAAGTGTTGTGGTTCGCAGCGTGATGTTCTGCACCGCGCCGGTCTGATCCATGACCGTGATCGTGTCGCCGAGCCGGAACGGCTGCTCGAGGAGGAGCCAGATCCCGGCGAGCACGTTGCGCAGCAGGTCCTGGAAAGCGAGGCCGATCGCGACCGTGCCGACGCCGGCGGCGGTGAGGATGACCGCGACGTTGACGCCGTACACCACCAGCGCACTGATGACTGCGACGACGTAGGTCGTGACCGTGATGAGGTTGCGAACCAGCGTCCGCACCTGGCGATCCGCCTTGCCCCTGCTCATCGCCCAGAGCACGAGCACGCGTATCAGCCGCCCGACCAGGTAAAGGACGATGAAGATAGCGATCGCCGACAGCAGGTTCTGCACCAGGGGACCAACCAGGCCGCTGTGATCGTGCGACTGGATCGAGTTGCAGACGAACGCGAACCAGTTGCTGTTGTCGCACGTCGGGGTACTGGCGATCATCATCGCCGGCGTCGGGATCGGGTCGAGGCCCGCTAGGACGACTCGGAGTCGTCGCCGGCGGTCTCGGCAGTTTCAGCCTCGCCCTCGGCAGGCGCGGCCTCGGCCTCCTCGGCCTCGGCGGCAACCCGCACCTGGGCGACTTTGAGGACGAGCTCGTCGGGATCGACGCCGGTTGCGAGGGTGACCCGCTCCGGAAGTGGCACCTCGCCGAGGCGAATGCCCTGGTCGATCTCGGTCAGCCCGGAGATATCGACGTTGAGGAGCGCGGGGATGTCCCCCGGCATGCACTCGACCTTGACCGACGTGATGATCTGCTGGAGCACGCCGAGCTTGAGCTCGGTGACGGCCGGAGACTCGCCAACCGGGATGAGCGGAATCTCAACTGTGAGCTTCTCGCGGAGGTTGACCGCGAAGAGATCGACGTGCATGAGCTGCGTGGTGCGCGGATTGACCTGCAGCTCACGGATGAGGACCTTGCGGGCGCGTCCGCCTTCGAGCGCCAGGTCGACCAGGTGGCTGTGGCCGGCGTGGTGCCAGACCTTTTGCAGGCTGCGGGCTTCGATCGAGAGCGCCTGCGGCTCGACGTTGTGCCCGTAGAGCACTGCGGGTACTTCGCCGCGACGCCTGACGGCGTGCACGTGACGCCCGGTCTCGGACCGGAGCGATGCGCTGAGCTCGAGGGAAACTGCCATATCCGCCTGGCTACTCTACCGGCTCTGCAGTCGCCGACGAATTCACCGCCGCCGCGATTGCTTCCAGGGCGGCATCGACGCATCCCTCCCCACGGGCCGGTTTGGCGTCGGGATCGGCGGTCGCCGGGGTCTCAGGCCACGCCGCGGATGCGGCCGCGACCAGGCGTCGGGCGGCAGTCGGGCTCCCGTCCGGGAGAACGAAATAGGGCCACGCAACATCGGAGACCTCTTCGCCGTCGCCGGGCGACGCCAGGATTTCGAGAGCGCGCTCCAGTGCCGCGCGGCGCACCTCGCCGGCGCCACCCTCGATCTCCATGTGGACGGCGTCGTGGAGCCGCTGCGCCATCGCGGGCACGTCGGTTTCGTGAGGCCGCGGTGGTCCGGTCTCCTCGGCGCCGTGGAGCATGAAGATGCCGCCATTCCAGATCGTCCGCCAGGTCTCGTCGCCGTCGCGGCGGATCACCCGGCAGACCTCCTCGCCGCCGCTCACATCCATCCACGCCTGGCGGGCACCGTTGCCGCGCAGGAAGGCGAGCCAGAGGTCGAGGCTGTCGCCGATCGGTTCGAACGCCTGCCCGTCGACCCAGACATAGGACATCTTCCGGAAGGTCGCGAATGCCGGGTGCGGCGGCGCAATCCCTGCTCTCGCGTCCCCGGGGTCATTGACGAACCGCCCCGCACGGGCGGTCGCCACGGCGAGGCAGAGCACCCCCGGGGTCAGGCCGCCGCCCCCGCGCCGAATCGCTCCTTGACGTAGGACACCGCCTCGTCGAGCGACGTTCCAGGGGTGAACACCTTGTCGACACCGAGCTTCTCGAGGGCCGTGACGTCGGAGTCCGGGATGATCCCACCGCCGAAGACGACGATGTCCGAGGCGTCGCGCTCCTTCAGGAGCCGGATGATCTCAGGGAACAGCGTCATGTGGGCACCGCTCAGGAGGCTGATGCCGATGCCGTCGACGTCCTCCTGAATCGCTGCCTCGACGACCATGGCGGGGGTCTGGTGGAGGCCCGTGTAGATCACCTCGACACCGGCGTCGCGGAGCGCGCGAGAGATGACCTTGACGCCGCGGTCGTGACCGTCCAGCCCGACCTTGGCCGTGAGGATCCTGATCTTTCGCGTCGACGACGGCGCGGCGGTGGCTTCCATGACGTCCTGATGTTAGAGCCTGAAGGCGCTCGCCTCATCGCGAGGGAGTGTCGCGACGGCCGCTTCGGCGAGGTGCCCGGCAACGCTCAGGGCGCGGTCGGCATGGGGAAGATGGTCGCGGTCGATCCCGGAGACGGCGGCGACGCCGTCGCGAGCTCCGACCAGCGCGCCCGCGAGGCTTGCGGCAACCGCCGTTCCGCTGGCCGCGGCGGCGAGCACGTCGTCGAACGGGTTGGCCGTCGCGAGCGCGCAGATGGCGCGCTGGAGGGTGAGGCCCGGATCCGGATCCGAGACGTCCATCGGTGGTCCTTCGTCGACCACGCGGAGCCGATCGAGCAGCGCCATCGGGGCGTCCTCCAGCAGCGACTGCCGAACCCGGATGAGTGCCGTCTCCAGGTCGAACCTGAGGAGATCGGCGATCAGCAGCGCGGCGGCGACGGCGGTCACCGCGGTGCCCTCATCGGCTCCCGCCATGGCGACGCAGCGGTACGAGTCGCGCCGCAGCCTCGGCCGGTCGAGCGGGCTGAGGAGGCCGAACGGGAGGGCACGCAGGAGCAGTCCGGCCGCACCGGCGCGGGACGGCCGTTCGAGGC
>JBAQGL010000402.1:0-2310 GCA_049287785.1 Candidatus Dormiibacterota bacterium
GCCCAAGGGTTCGGTGACAGCTACCTCGTCCGGAAGCTTGCGGAGAAAATCGAAGTCGCATCCCTCGTCGGACTGGAGGACATGTTCGAGGAAGAGCGCGCCGTAGCCGCGGCGATATTTGGGCGTCGGCGGCCGGAACGCCGCCGCGCGGGCGTGAAGCTCACGATCATCGACCCGGAGTTCCAGTTTGCCGGCGTCGACGTCAAGCTCGATCAGGTCACCGGTTTGAACCAGCCCGAGCGGGCCGCCAACCGCCGACTCAGGTGAGACATGCAGGACGACGGTGCCAAATGCCGTTCCACTCATCCGGGCGTCGGATATTCGAACCATATCGGAGACGCCGGCTTGCAGCAGTTTGGCGGGAATCGGCAAGTGTCCCCACTCCGGCATGCCCGGCGCGCCCTTGGGGCCAGCGTTCTTCAAGACCATGATGGACTCGGGCCGGATGTCGAGGGATGGATCATCGATTCGCCGGCCAAGGTCATCGATGTCTTCGAACACGACTGCGTGCCCGACATGCTTGTCCAGCGCACCGGTCGTCGCGCCTGGTTTGATCACTGCTCCGTTCGGCGCGAGAGTTCCCCGCAGGATGGCGAGAGCGGGGCGGGTTCGAAAGGGCTGATCGAGGCTCGTGATCACGTCTCGGTCGTGAATCGCCGCCGCGGCGACATTCTCGCCAAGCGAACGGCCCGTAACGGTACGGGCATTCGCATGCAGCAACGGCAGCAGTTCTTTGACCACTGCTGGGACGCCCCCGGCTCGTTGCACGTCCTCGAAAAGGTGCGTGCCTGACGGCCGGACATTTGTGATCATCGGCGTCCGCCGGAAGATCGTGTCGAAATCGGACAGCGCCAGCGGGACCCCGACGCGCCCGGCGAGGGCGAGCAGGTGCACGATGGCGTTGGTCGATCCGCCCATCGCCGCCAGGACGGCGATGGCGTTTTCGAACGACTCCCGTGTCAGCAACTCCGACGGACGGATGGGTGCCTGCGCAATCTCGACGGCACGTCCACCCGCAGCTTCAGCGCCGGCAAACCGTCGTGCATCGACGGCGAGCACCGCGGCGGAGCCGGGCAGCGCCAGACCCAGCACTTCGACCAATGTGCTCATGGTTGACGCCGTTCCCATCTCGGAGCAATGTCCGGCCGATGGGACCAAGGACGACTCCAACTCCTCCCACTCCGCCTGGCTCATCCGACCCGCGCGGTACTCGTCGGTGTAATGCCAGACGTCGGTGCCACCGCTGACTTCGCGTCCACAGAAGAAGCCGGCGAGCGCAGGTCCCGCTGTCACGACGATCGTCGGCAGGTCGACGCTGGCAGCGCCCATCAGGGATGCGGGGATCGTCTTATCGCATCCGACCAACAGGACCACGGCATCCATCGGGTAGGCGCGGATGCTCTCCTCGATGTCCATCGACATGAGGTTTCGATAGAGCATCGTCGTGGGCTTCATCAGGATCTCCCCGAGCGAAATCGTGGGGAATTCCAGTGGCAGGCCACCCGCCTGCAACACGCCTCGTTTGACTGCCTCCGCCAGCCTTCGGAAGTGCAGGTTGCAGCTGACGTACTCTGACCACGAATTGGCGATCCCGATGATGGGACGGTTACTGAGCGCTCGCTGGCTGATGCCCTCCGACTTGAGATAGGCCCGGTGGGCCAGACCTGGCTCACCCGGTGCTTCAAACCAGGCCGCGCTGCGCAAGCTGGAGCGGCGGTTGCCACTTCCCTCCCCCGCATCCGCCCCGTCTGGGACCCGACGCTGAGTCATGCGAGCGATCCCGCGCGAGCCCGCTTGTCCTTCGCTACCGATCGAGAACGGTGGCGCCGAGCGGGTCCTGTCTTCAACTCGGAAGCACCGCCGTCCGCTCGAGCCTCGCGCAGATAGCCGTAAACGCTCGCTCTCGACAAGCCGAGCTCGTGACCGACTGTCTGTGCAGCGCCCCTCAGCGAGAAGACACCGGCACGATCGAGGTGACGGACAATTGCAACCAGCTCTGGTCGACTGAGCCGGCGCGTTGAGCTGGCCGCACCGATCGCCTCACGGGTCGCCAGGGAGGCGAAATGTGAGATGTCCGTGGCAAATGTTGTGAGAGGCTCATCCTCTGGGCGTTCCGCTGCGGCCAGGCGCCGATCGATGATGTCGCGAGCTCGCCTCAGCTCCGCCTGATCGATGTTGATGCAAATCGCACCGACGATGTGACCATCGGTATCGCGGATCCACGAGGTCGATGCGAGCAGTTCGCGGCCAGCAGGCGTGCGTGCCTGGCGGCGGAGATCGTCCCGCGTGAACGCATCGACCACCCCGGGC
>JBAQGL010000403.1:0-8841 GCA_049287785.1 Candidatus Dormiibacterota bacterium
GACCCCGGCTCCGGCTTCAACCCGGACTATTCAGCCTCCGCCGGGGTCCCGTCCGACCCAGGCTCAGTCTCCCCGGGTACTCGCCCTCCGCCCGGGTCCCCTCCGGCCTAGGCTCAGCTTCACAGGCTCAGCCTCAGCCTCCGCCGGGGTCCCGTCCGACGACTAAGCCGCGGCCTCCAGCGCCTCGTCGAGGAATGCGAGCAGCCGTCCCTTGGACATCAGTCCGATGACCTGGCGCAGCGGCTTGCCGCCCGCGAAGAGCAGCAGCGTCGGCAGCGACATGACGCCGTAGCGTCGCTGGCTCACAGGATTGGCATCGACGTCCACGGTGAGGATCCGAACGTCGGATCGCTCGCCGGCAACCTCCTCGAGGATGGGTGCGAGCATCCGGCACGGTGGACACCATGCCGCACCGAACTCGACGAGCACGGGCGATCCGGACGCAAGGACTTCGGCATCGAAGGTCGCGTCGTCGACGGTCTTGACCATGTGGGTTCTCCTGATCAGTGGCGGGGTGTGGTGACCGCCTTGTAGGCGGCGCAATTCGAGAAGGTGTGCGTGGCGTTGCGAGCGCGGGCGTGGCGGCCGCGGGCGGGAGGCGGCGGGTCGTGATCCTCGGCGGCGTACCGATCCCACACCGACTGGCGCGACATGCCCAGGCGGTCGGCGATGTCCTGCCAGCTCATGCCGTCAGAGCGGGCGGCGAGGACGGTGGACGCTCGGCGGGAGCCGAGCAGGACAGCAAACGATCGGAGCGCAACCAGCCGGTCTGCCGTCGGGAGGTCGTTGAGCACCTGCAGGATTTCAGCCACGGCCGCGTCCGCGGCCGGGGTCGAGATCGAGTAGGTCATATGTCAACTATACATGACATACGGGCGTCGATCAGATGCTCACCCGCCGGCGGAATCCAAGGCGCCTCTGCAGACCCGCACCCCGCGTGACCGCAACGCCTGCGAGGCACAGCACGCCGCCGAGCAGTGCCAGGAGCGGCGGTACGTCACCCAGGATCAACCAGCCCAGAAGAATCGTCACCGGTGGGACCAGGTACCCCATGATCCCCATCCGGCCGCCACTGGTTCGCGCCAGCGCATACGCCCAGAAGCTGAATCCGACCGCGGTGGGAAAGAGGCCCAGGTACAGCGCCCAGGCGATCGTGCCGAGATCGGCTCTGCCCAGGTCGTGCACAAGTTGCGGCGCGAACGGCACGCAGACGACCGCGCCGATGGTGCAGGCGAGCCAGGTGACCGTGAGCGCGGAATTCCGCGAGAGCAGCGGTTTTTCGGCGGTGACGCCGCCGGCATACACCAGCGCTGCAGCCACGCAGAGCACGGCGCCGAACCCGGCCTGAAACCCGTGCGAGGATGTGGCGAATCCGATGATCGCAGCTCCCGCGAAGCCGACGATGCACCCCGCCACGAGACGCCTCGGGAAGCCCTCGCGAAGGAACAGCCCGCTGAAGATGGCGACGAAGACGGGGCCGGTGTTCACGAGCATGGCCGCCGTGCCCGCATCGACAGTCCGCTCCGCCTGGTTGAGCAACAGGTTGTACGCGCCGAACCACAGCAACCCGCATGCGAGCAACCCAGGGACGTCGCCGCGTCGCGGGAGCGGCTGCCGGCGGACGATCACGAGCACACCGAGCGCCACGCTCCCGACCAGCAAACGCGCCAGTGCGAGGGACCCCGGCGCGAGCACACGCCCTGCCGCCTGGATCCCCACGAACGCGGAGGCCCACAGGACGACCGTCGCGATCGCCGCCGCGAGTGCGATGCGGCGCTCACGCGGCGGCACAACCTCAGTCGTCACGGCCGCAAGCCTATCCCGGGGTTCAGCGTGACCTGCCGTTGGACGGGACGTTTGCTGCGGCTTCATATCCAGGGTTTAGCGTGACTTGCGGCCGGACGGGACCCCGGCTCCGGCTTCAACCCGGACTATTCAGCCTCCGCCGGGGTCCCGTCCGACCCAGGCTCAGACTCCGCCTCGGACGGCGCCCGTCCGACCCAGGTCAATCTCGTTCGCGATGTACTGTGCCTCGACGATGACACTTCGTGAATGTGCTCGTGCGCTGATCGTCGATGCCGAACAACGGGTGCTGCTCTTTCGTGGTGATTTGCCAGACCGCCATCCATGGTGGTTCGCGCCAGGGGGCGCGCTCGAGCCCGGCGAGACTTATGAGGCAGCGCTCGTGCGTGAGGTGCTCGAGGAGACGGCACTGGCAATCGACGTTGCCGCTGTGGGGCCGGCTGTCTGGACTCGCGACTATGTGTTTACGTGGCAGGGTCGACCCGAGCGCCAGCGGGAGCGATTCTTTTTGATCCGAGTGGTCAGCCACGACGTCGATACGCATCGGTTCGAAGGTACGGAGTCGGATCCTTTCAGAACGTTTCGCTGGTGGGCGATCGGGGACATTCAATACAGCAACGAGCGATTCTCTCCGGGCGACCTCGGTGCGCAGTTGAACGCGCTGCTCCAGCAGGGGTTACCGGCGCAACCGGTGTTGCTCCGCGAGTGACCCTCAGGTCCTTGCCGAGCCGGCGGCGTGCGCGTCCGCCGCGTTGACGGGGTGATTGAGCACGATCAGGGAGCGCGACTGCATCGGAACCTCGTCTCCCGCATGGTGAACGGTGGAGCCGCGATGGCCTTCAGGGTCATCGGTATCCATGACCATCGTCCATCCCCCGGGCCACCCTGACGGCATCGTCCAGGTGATCGGCACGTCTCCGCTGTGGAGCAGGATCATCAGCGAGTCACCGGTGATGCGGTGGCCGCGCGGATCACGGTCGGGGATCTCCTCGCCGTTCAGGATCATGCCGATGGAGCGCTCGCCATCGTTGTCCCAGTCCGCGTCGGTGAACTCCTCGCCATTGGGGAGGAGCCAGATGATGTCCTTGCTGCCCGAGCGCCGGGTTGCCTCACCCGAGAAGAAGCGCTTGCGTCGCAGGACCGCTTGCTCGCGACGAAAGGCCACGACGCGCTGCACGAATCGCAGCATCACCTCGTCGACGCTGGTCCAGTCGAGCCATGACAGCTCATTGTCCTGGCAGTACGCGTTGTTGTTGCCGTGCTGGGTCCGGCCGATCTCGTCGCCCCCGCAGATCATCGGGCACCCCTGCGAGAGCAGAACGGTTGCGATGAGGTTGCGGCGCTGACGGTCACGCAGCGCGTTGATGCCGACGTCGTCGGTCTCACCTTCGACGCCGCAGTTCCACGAGCGATTGTCGTTGGCGCCGTCATCGTTGTTCTCGCCGTTGGCCTCGTTGTGTTTGTCGTTGTAGCTGACCAGGTCGCGAAGCGTGAACCCGTCGTGGGCGGTCACGAAGTTGATGCTCGCCCAGGGCTGCCGGCCATCCCACTGATACAGGCTGCTCGACCCGGTGAGGCAGTTGGCGATGTCGCGCACTCCACCCGCGTCGCCACGCCAGAAGTCGCGCACCGTGTCGCGATACGCGCCGTTCCACTCAGCCCAACGGACCGGGAAATTCCCCACGTGGTAGCCACCCTCACCGACATCCCAGGGTTCGGCGACGAGCTTCACGCGGGAGAGCACCGGGTCCTGGTGGATGATGTCGAAGAAGGCCGAGAGCCGGTCGACGTCGTAGAACTGACGCGCGAGCGCTGCCGCGAGGTCGAATCGGAAGCCGTCGACATGCATCTCGGTCACCCAGTAGCGGAGGCTGTCGGTGATCAGCTGCAGCGTGATCGGGCTGCTGACGTTGAGGCTGTTGCCCGTCCCGGTGACGTCGAAGTAGAAACGTGGCTCGTCCTCGACGAGCCGGTAATAGGAGGGGTTGTCGATACCGCGAAAGCTCACCGTGGGGCCGAGGTGATTGCCCTCACCGGTGTGGTTGTAGACGACATCCAGGAGCACCTCGAGGCCTGCCCCGTGCAGTGCGCGAATCATGGCTTTGAATTCGCGGACCTGGTCACCGTTGCCACCGCCTGCCGAGTAGCGGCTTTCCGGCGAGAAATAACCGACCGAGTCGTAGCCCCAGTAGTTGACGAGGCCTCGCTCGACGAGGTGTCCGGCGTCAATGAAGTGATGCACCGGCATGAGCTCGACGGCGGTGACGCCGAGACGCTTCAGATAATCGAGCGAGCTTGGATGTGCCAGGCCCGCATAGGTGCCGCGCAGTTCCTCAGGGACGTCGGGATTGCGCATCGTGAATCCCTTCACATGCAACTCGTAGATAACGGTGTCAGCCCAGGCGGTGTCCGGTCTGCGGTCGTCGCCCCAGGGAAAGCTCTTGTCCACGATGACGCTCCGGGGCATCGACGCCGCTGAGTCGAGCGGGCTCGGATCGAGGTCGTCGCCATCGAACGAGTAGCCGAAGAGCTCGGCTCCATGCACGAACCGACCGGATATCGCCCTCGCGTAAGGATCGAGCAGCAGCTTCTGGGGGTTGTGACGGAGCCCGTGGAGCGGATCGTACGGCCCGTGGACACGCAGCCCATACCGCTGACCGGGACCCACCTGGTCGACGTAGCCGTGCCACACCAGGTCGGTGCGCTCCTCCAGCTGATACGTCGCGGTCTCGGCGCCGCCCTCGTCGTAAAGGACGACGTCGATACTCTCCGCCGATGCCGAGTAGACGGCGAAGTTCGTACCCTCTCCGTCCCATGTGGCACCGAGCGGTGCCTCGCTTCCGGGCCAGGCCTGGTGACGGGGCGTGGACCGGCTTCCTGTTCGTCGTCTAGAAGCGGTCATGGCGCTGCAATGATGCCGTACCCTATGAAATTGATAGATTGAGAATCATATAGAGTTATAGTGGCGCTGATATTAGCGAAACAGGGCGAACGCGGTCGGCGGCGATGAGGGTCGATCCTCGCGCTACCTACCGGGTGCAGCTGCGCGAGGAGTTCGATTTCGACGCCGCCGCGGCCATCGCCCCTTACCTCGAGCAGCTGGGGGTCTCGCACCTGTATTGCTCGCCGTATATGCAGGCTGCGGCGCACAGCCCGCACGGGTATGACGCCGTGGACCCAACCCGCGTGAGCGACGCGCTGGGTGGTGGGCCCGGACTCGGCCGGCTCGACCGTGCCCTCGAGAAGGCACACATCGGTCAGCTCCTCGACGTCGTGCCCAACCACGTGTCGATTGCGGAACGGGCGAACGCCTGGTGGTGGGATGTCCTGCGACGCGGACGGGCGAGCCAGTACGCGCACTTCTTCGACATCGACTGGGATGCGCCGGGGCTGCAGGGCCGTGTGCTACTCCCTGTCCTGGGCGCGCCGCTCGACGAGGTGCTCGCCCGCGGTGGGCTCGAGGTGGTCACGAGCGCAGACGGCACCTTCGAGCTGCACCATGAGGGCAGCGCGTTTCCGCTGGCGCCGGAGACGACGGTGGACGTCGGGCCGGTCACTCGCGACACCCTGGAGGCACAGCACTACGTCCTCGAGTACTTCAAGACGGGAGCCGCACGCGTGAACTACCGGCGTTTCTTCGACGTGTCATCTCTCGCGGGCGTGCGCGTCGAAGACGAGTCCGTGTTCGACTGGAATCTCGACCGCGCGCTCGAGCTCGTGAAAGAGGGAACGGTCGACGGCTTACGCATCGATCACATCGACGGGCTTCGTGATCCTTCCGGCTTTGCGTCGCGTCTGCGATCACGGACACCGTCAGCCTGGCTGGTCGCCGAGAAGATCCTCGCCACCGCCGAGCGTCTTCCGGAGGAATGGCCGATCGACGGGACAACGGGATACGAATTCGGCGCGCTGCTGACCTCGCTGTTCATCCATCCGCGCGGACTTGACGAATTGACAGGTTGCTACCAGCAGTTCACCGGTGACAGCTGCGACTTTCAGGCGCATTCGTATCGCGGGCGCACGGAGGTTCTCGAAACTCTGTTGAGCGCCGAGCTCAGCAGGCTCACTCGGATCGCCGAAGCCGCCGGGATCGCGCATGCCCGCACAGAGCTCGCCGAGATCATAGCGGTCATGCCGCGGTACCGAGTCTATCCGCGAGGCGACGCGGGATTGTCGCCGGACGATGAGCGCGCGGTCGGAGTCGCGGAGACGCGCGCGCGCCAATCGGGGCTCAGTGACGACGCGCGGCTCGGGGCGGTGCTCGCGGTGCTTCGGTGCGACGATGCAGGGTCCACATCGGACCGCGAGCTTCGTGAACGATTCCAGCAGGTCGCCGGAGCGGTGATGGCCAAGGGCGTCGAGGACACTGCGTTCTATCGCTACACACGTCTCGTCGCGCTCAACGAGGTCGGGTCCGATCCCGACCGCATCAGTACGCTCGACGAGTTTCACGCCACCTGCGCAGAGACCGCCCGCCGGCGTCCGCTGACGCTGCTGGCCACGACCACGCACGACACCAAGCGCGCCGAGGATGCGCGTCTGCGGGTGGGTCTGCTCTCCGAGATGCCGGAGCGATGGCGCGAAGCGGTCGAGCGTCTCGACCTCCTGGCGGCGCGCCATCGTGGCGCGCACCCGCCCTCGCGAGCGGCCGAATACCTTCTCTATCAGACGCTCGTCGCGGCGCATCCCCTCGACGCGGATCGTGCCTGGGCGTACATGCTGAAGGCCGCGCGTGAGGCAAAGGCGGACACCAACTGGATCGAGCCCAACCAGCAGTACGAGGCTGATCTCCAGTGGTTCGTCCGGGGCATGCTCGCCGATCCAGACGTTGCCGCGGAGATCGATGCCGTGATCGTGTCGATGACCCCGGAATGGCAGGAACTCTCCCTCTCGCAGACACTGATCAAGCTCACCGCTCCGGGCATTCCCGATCTCTACCAGGGATCGGAGCTCTGGGATCTCCGTCTTGTCGATCCGGACAACCGCACCCCGGTGGACTTCGAGGCGCGACACAGCCTGCTCGCCGATGTGATGCGGCCGGACGCCGGTGCCTTCATGTCGGAACTCGAGTCCGGAGCTCCCAAGATGCGCCTCATCGCCACCGCGCTCGCTGTGCGCGCACGCCACACCGAGGCGTTCGGCAGCGCCTCCGGATATCACCGCGTCGCCGCGAACGGTTCGCGCGGTGAACACGTCATCGGCTTCTCGCGAATGCTCCCAGATGGAGAACCGGTCGTTGTGACGATCGCTTTCCGCTGGCCGTTGCTGCTCCTCCCCGGGTGGAACGACACGGTAGTGCAACTTCCTCCGGGCCGGTGGCGCGACGCGTTGACGGGATTGCAGGTCAACGGCGGCGAACAGCGCGTCGAGACGCTGCTGGACGCCGCACCTGTCGCGCTGCTGGAGCGCGTGTGACCGCCCGCCGCGTCAGTGTCTGGGCACCTCTTGCGAAGGCCGTCGATCTCGTCGCCGGCGACTCCACATGCCCGATGGAGGAGTCGGGGGGCGGGTGGTTCGCGGCGAATGCGGACCTTGCCACCGGCGATGACTATGCCTTCATCGTCGACGCGAGCGACCCGATGCCGGATCCGCGATCGAGATGGCAGCCCGGCGGCGTCCATGGCGCCTCGCGTGTAGTCGACCACCCGCGCCGCCGCGAGGAGGACCGCTGGCAGGGGTTTCCCTTCAGAGAGGCGATCATCTACGAGCTGCACATCGGCACATTCGCTCCTGAAGGCACCTTCGACGCAGCCATCACTCGGCTCGATCACCTCCAGAAGCTCGGTGTCAACGCGATCGAGATCATGCCGGTCGCTGAGTTTGCGGGGCGGCGCGGCTGGGGCTATGACGGCGTGGACCTCTACGCGCCGCACCATGCATATGGGGGACCCGAGGGACTCCACCGGCTCGTCGACGCGTGTCACGCCCGAGGCATCGCGGTGATCCTCGACGTTGTCTACAACCACGTCGGCCCGGAGGGGGATTACCTCAGCGTCTTCGGACCGTATTTCACCACCCAGTACGAGACGCCGTGGGGGAGCGCATTCAACTATGACGGGGAGCACTCGGACGAGGTTCGGCGTTTCGTGCTGGACAACGTCGAGATGTGGCTGCGGGACTATTCCTTCGACGGTCTTCGGCTCGACGCCGTGCACGCGATCATCGACACCTCACCACTGCACATCCTCGAAGCGATCGCGATGCGGGTCGACGAGCTTGCGGCGGAGCTCGGCCGCGAGCTCTGGCTCATCGCCGAGAGCGACAGCAACGACCCGCGGCTCGTCCGCGAGCGCGAGCGTGGCGGGTACGGCGTGCATGCGCAGTGGAACGACGACTTCCATCATGCCCTCCATGCACTCCTCACCGGTGAGCAGCAGGGGTATTACGAGGACTTTGGCGCTCCCGAGGAGATGCGCACCGCACTGCTCGAGACATTCGTGTATGCCGGGCAGTATTCGCGGCACCGCAAGCGCACGGTCGGCCGCTACGCCGGCGACCTTCCGCGCTCTCGCTTCATCGTCTACTCGCAGAACCACGACCAGGTCGGCAATCGCGCCGCTGGGGAGCGCCTGAGTCATCTGGTGAGCGAAGGCCGCGCGCACATGGCCGCCGCGATCACGCTGCTTTCGCCGATGGTGCCGATGCTCTTTCAGGGCGAGGAGTGGGCGGCGAGCACGCCATTTCAGTACTTCACCGACCTCGGCGACGCGCACCTGCGCAAGGCGGTGACCAATGGACGCCGGCGCGAGTTCCGAGCGTTTGGCTGGCCTGCGGCTGCCGTGCCCGACCCCCAGGCGCCTGCGACCTTCGAGCGCTCGATCCTCAAGTGGGATGAGGTGCATGAGGGGATGCACGCCCACATGCTGGCGTGGTACCGGCAGCTGATCGAACTCCGCCGGGTCCTGTTGATCGCCTCGGAAGCAGACGACGTGGCGACCACTGCGTGGTACGACAGCACCAGGAGCCTGCTCGCATATACGCACGCCAATCTGCTGGTGTGCTGCAACCTTGGCGAAGAGACCGTTCGTGTGCCCGAGG
>JBAQGL010000404.1:0-3358 GCA_049287785.1 Candidatus Dormiibacterota bacterium
CGCCGATGTTCGAGGTCGTTGTTGAGCCGTCTGAGTAGTCTCAGGAACTCCGCTTCATTGTCGAACGCAGCGACAACCTGATGGCGGCGTTCGTGCCGATCCGAATCCTGAGCATAGTGACGTACAACCCAGCGATGGATCGTGTCGTCGTCGGGGTCTACGGCGGGCACGTCGTTAGTGTGCGTCGGCGGTCGGCCGAGTGTGAGCGACGGCGCACCGGCCAGGGTTCGCGAGTGCACATCGAAGCTGAGACGCGAGATGTAGCACGTTCGGGGTTAGGCTGGTGAGATGCGCAGAGCAGGGATCTCAGCCTTCGCTGTTTCCATCGTCACCGCGACGTTGGTCAGCTGCGGTTCAACACTCGAGCCACCAGTAACTGGGGTCGCTCAGAATGCCTGCTGCCCCTCGACTCCGACCGTTACCCCCAAGGCGATTGTCGGGCTAGTCACGCCTGCTCAATATGCGCAGATCGAGGATGGCATGACGCTAGCGCAGGTGGCGGCCATCATGGGTACGCCCGGAACGGGCCAAAACGATGGCAACCCCAGCGGGACTACAAACGTTGTTGTGTGGTACGACCCGACGACGAAGGACACCATCACCGTGACCTTCGTCGACGGCGCGGTGACGGGCAAGGACGCTGCTGGCCTCTGAGACCTCTCGTCGCGCTAGCACTGGTCAGGACATCCTGGTGCATGCAAGCATCCGCCGATCACCCTTGAGCGGTTGGAGGGACGAACCGCGGGCGAATACGCTCGGCGAACGCATCCATGTCCGCGACATTGACCCACTCCTCAGACGGTCGCTGTATCAGTTGAAACACCTTGACACCGCGGGCGTATTCCGGCGGCCGAGCGATGACATGCACATGAAGGTGGTCGAATCCCACCTGCTCGGCGATAAACAATACGTAGGCCTTTGGGACATGCAGTTCGGCCTCGAGGGCTCGGGAGATGGCTGGAACGAGCCACCCAAACACCGCAGCCTCATCAGAAGTTAGCTCACCCAGTGACCCAGCGTGTCGACGCAACACCATCACGAGCCAGCCCAGCCAAGTCGAGTTGTAGGAGTGGCTAACACGCCACAAGCCGTCGTCATAGATCCGCTCGTGAGGGTGCAAAGCGGGTTCGGCGTTGTGCGCACACGAGTAACAGCCCGGGACAGGGTCGTGTGCCACCAAGGAATCGTGCGCCATGTGGCTATCTACACATCCCACCCGAGTTCGCCCGCCTCGGAGCAGACGCTGATCGTCCAGACGAGCATCCGCTAATGTACTTTGACGTCGCCACGATTCCTTCAGTCCCAGATCGCGGGCGGTGTCAATGGCACGGTCGGGACGCTGGCGAGGCTAGGTTTGCCGAACTCCGTCATCGTTCGTGATCGGCCCCGTGCGCGACTCGCGTCAGACGTTCGTGATAGCTCCTCCACCACGCCTCGTCGACTGCAGGCATGTTGTCGCCCGATGCCCGCGCTCCGACGGCACCGTCGATGAGCTCGCGGACGATGTCGGCCTGGCCTGCGTGACGGTGGGTCTCGGCAATCATGTGTACGAGCACTCGGTGAAGCGTAGCGTCGCTCCGCCGCCACCACGGAATGTGGCCGATTGCGTCCAGCGTCAGGGCCTCGATGGTTGCATCCGCATGCGCCGATGCCCGCCGGTAGAGCCCGACGATCTGGGCTCGGGACTCATCGGCAGTGGCCCACATGTCGGCGTTCGCTTCGGCGTCGTCGTCAAGCCACGGCAGCGGCTCACCCGGTGGTCGCTCGAAGACGTCGCCGAGGTATTTCATCTCGAGACTCGCTACATGCTTGATCAGGCCCAAGAGGTTCGTGCCAGTCGGCACCAGAGGGCGACGAATGTCGTAGTCGGAGAGGCCGTCGAGCTTCCAGAGCAGGGCCTCACGGCCCTCCTGCAGGTAATCGCGAAGGTCGGACTTAGGATCTCTCTCACTCATGGGTCGACATCCTGCCACCGGTACCATCCTGCACGCGGTGGGGCCATTCAGGAGTGCTCGGCCCCTCGGAGGCCGTGCGACACGCGCATGGGATTGTCATCTCCCTCGACGCCCTATCCCGTAGCTTCTGGAGCCAACGCTCGCTAGGAGCGCTCGAGCACCATCGCGATCCCCTGGCCGCCGCCGATACACAGTGCTGCGATGCCGAGATGCACATCGCGCTTCTGCATCTCGTAGAGCAGGGTGACGAGGATGCGGGTCCCGCTGGCGCCGATGGGATGGCCGATGGCGATGGCGCCGCCGTTGACGTTGAGGCGGTCCTCAGGAACGGCGAGTTCGCGGCCGACCGCAACGGCTTGGGCCGCGAACGCTTCGTTGAGCTCGAAGAGGTCGATGTCGCGTAGCTCGACGCCGGCCTTCAGCAGCGCAGATCTCACCGCTGGGACAGGCCCCATTCCCATGATTCGAGGCGCGACACCCGCACTCGAGTAGCCGCGAATTCGAGCCAGGGGAACGCGATTCTCGGCCTTCGCACGTGATGCACTCATGACCACGACGGCGGCGGCTCCATCGTTGATGCCACTGGCATTCCCGGCGGTGACGGTGCCGTCCTTGGCAAAGGCGGCGCGCAGTGCGGCGAGGGATTCTGCTGTCGTGCCGGGACGTGGATGTTCGTCGGTATCGACGAGGATGGTTTCCTTCTTACGCTGCACCGGGACAGGCACGATCTCGTCTCTGAAGCGCCCGGACTTGATTGCGGCTTCCGCCTTCTGCTGCGAGCCCGCCGCAAACGAGTCCTGATCCTCGCGGCTCACCTCGTATTCCCGAGCGATGTTCTCTGCGGTGCTGCCCATGTGGCAGTCGTCGAACGCGCACCAGAGTCCGTCGCGGATCATCTCATCGACGAGCTGGCCATGGCCAAGGCGGTAACCGTAGCGGCCGTTCTCCATCAGGTACGGCGCACGCGACATGTTCTCCATCCCGCCCGCCACAAGGCATTCGGCATCACCGGCGCGGATCGCCTGGGCTGCGAGTGCGACGGTCTTGAGCCCGCTGCCGCAGACCTTGTTGATGGTGGTCGACGGAACGCTCTCGGCGAGTCCGGCGCCCACCGCCGACTGGCGCGCCGTGTTCTGACCGAGACCCGCCTGGAGCACGTTGCCCATGAGCACCTCGTCGACGGAGTCGATGCCCGCACGACGGATCGCCTCCTCGATGGCGATTGCCCCGAGCTTGGTTGCAGGCACCTCCGTGAACGCTCCGCCGAAGGTGCCGACCGGCGTCCGCACCGCGCTGACGATGACCGCATCCTCCATGCCAACCACTCTACGCCGGAGTTTTGGACGGCAGGTTCAAGCTGGTGCCAAAGGCGACGGCGTAGCGATCGCAGAACCCCGCCATGT
>JBAQGL010000405.1:0-18703 GCA_049287785.1 Candidatus Dormiibacterota bacterium
GCCGAGGCCCGCACCGCGTCCACGTCCGCGACGGCGGCGCCTGCGGCGGCGGCGCTGTGCGCCTTCCTGCGGCTGGCCCTCGACGGCAGGAGGCGCCTGAGCCCCGGGCTCAGCGCCTGGTTCAGCCGTCGCCCCTGCGGTGACCGGGTTCGGCGCTCCCCGACGCCCGCGGCGGCGGCGGCGGCGGCGTTTGGCGGCGCGTTCCGGGTCCACCTCATCGCCCCCCTCGCCTCCGGAAGGTTGTCCGGCCGGACGCTGCTCGCCACGACGCGGCTTGGGTTGAGACACCAGCTCGAGAGCGCTGAGCCAGCCGCCGGTGGACCGCGACGCTTCAACGAGCATCCCGTACATCGACTCGTCGCCGCTCCGCAGGGTCGCGCTGTCGCCGATGCAGGCGACCAGCCGCTTGGCACGCGAGATCGCGACGTTGAGACGGTTGGGAACTCGGAGGAAGCCGATGCGCCCGCGCTCGTTGGAACGCACCAGGGAGATGACCACGATGTCCTCCTCGCGGCCCTCGAACGAGTCGACGGTATCGATCTTCACGGTGCGCTTGAAACGCCGCCGGCCGAGCGCCTGGCGGAGTCGCTCCACCTGCTCGGCATACATCGCGATGACCGCCATGCTCATCTCGCGCGGAGCCCGCTCGTCGAGCAGCCGGACGACCTGCGCGGCCACGCGCACCTCGGCCTCGTTGCGCAGCGCACCACCCGGGCCGCGCCGCTCGCGAACGCCGCGCATGCCCTCGGTGTCGACGAAGTGCAGGGCCACCGGGAAGGGCTTGCGGGTGATGTAGTCGTATGCCTCGACCTCGGGTGCGTTCTCGAGCTGGTTGTCATAGGAGGCCGAGGACACGTACGCGGCGATGTCCGGGTGCATGCGGTGCTGGATGGTGAGCAGGCACTGGGCCTCGGCCGGCAATCCACCATCCCAGCACTGCTCGAACAGGCTCCGGTTGACCAGGTCCTCGAGCGCCGGGTCGATCTCGACGATCCCGTAGAGGGCATCGTCCTCGACCGGCGGGAGCTGCTTGTGGTCGCCGACCAGTGCGAGGCTGCGACCGAGACGCAGGGCCGGGAGCGCCTCGTCCGCTCGTGCCTTGTTCGCCTCGTCGAGGATGACGATGTCGAAGTTCATGTCGGTGATGCCCGACGTCGCGGCGGTCGCGCAGGTGGCGAAGTAGCAGTTGGCCTCGAGAAGGCGAGGGTCGTCCTCGTCGTCGCAGCGGAATTTGTCCACCGCGGGATGCACTCGCTCGGCGCGAGCCACGCGGACGGCGCGCATGCCCGGTGTCCCCGCGAGGCGCTCGAGCGCGTTGTCGACTGCGAGGTTGCTGTGCGAGGTGACCAGGATCCGCTCGTCCGGATTGGCGGCGAGCCGGCGCTTGACGGCTTCGACGATGACCGTGGTCTTTCCCGTGCCCGGAGGTCCCTGGATGAACACCGCCTGGCCCGCGCTCAGACGGCTCAGCAGCCCGACCGCACGGTTCTGGGGCTTGTTCGGCCGCATGCCACTGGTGAGCCACGAGGATTCTGCGTCCGACTCGTCCTTGGGCGCGACGATCGTCTCGGGGCTGACGAGGAGTTGCGCAAGCAGCCCGACGCCGAAGTCCTTGGTGGCGATGGCCGCCAGCACTGATCGCTTCGCCTGGTAGAGCGCCTTGTTGAAGGACGGTGCGATGTACCCCTCGCTGCCGGAGTGTTCGAAGGTGCGCGTGACGATCTCCACCACGTGGCGCTGGTGATCGATGCGGGCGACCCGGCCGACGAAATTGGTCTCGTCGTCAGGCTCGATCAGCACCGCGGCGTCAGGGGTCAGGTTGATCGGCTCGCCGGCGGGGATCTGAAACTCGACCTTGCCGACCTCGGGAGATTTGCGATCCGCGTCGGTGAACTCGCGTCCGCAGGACGGGCATCGTTCGTGGGTATCGGGCCGCCAGAACGCACGACACGTCCGGCAGCGCCAGAACTCACGTGCGCCGTTGAACCGGGTGCGCTGGGACTGTGCCCGTTGCTTCTCGGCTCGCTCCAGGCTGTCGACCAGCTTCAAGGTCGCGTAGAGCTGCTCCGACCTCGCCGCATGCTGCGTCGAGATCCGCCAGTCGAGCAGGCGGAAGGTGTCGCTGACCACGCCGTTCGCCTCGGTCACGACCGGCTCGCGGGCGGTGATGGTGAGGAGCTTCGCACCCTCCGGCTGACCGCCGGTCGGACGGATGGTCAGGACCCGGAGACCCAGGTGGTCACGCGTGCCTTCCGGTCCGGGCTGAGCGACGCACTGCAGCACGAGATCGGGGAGATCGAGGCGCAACTGGATCGGATCCTCATCGCCGAATGAGACGGAGACGTGGCCGACCTCACCGATGCGCTCGGCAAAAACGGTGCGTGGATCGGCACCGGGCTGCGAGCCATTCGCCCATGCTTCCAGGACGGCCATGGCATCGCTGCCGTCGGGCACGATGAGGTGCAGACGATCGAGCGCGAGGTCTGGGGCTATCAGCGGACTGTCAACCTCGGATGCGCGGTGGCCCTGTCCACCGGCGCAATTACTGGACTTCGGGACGGCCTCGGGCGGTGCTCTTTGACGCGGGGCGACGATCCAATCGACGTCAACCGCGGGGATGCGCGAAGCCTCCCGTCTGCGAATGACTATACCCGATCCCGGCGCCAATGCAACGTGCGCGGTTCCGAAGGGAATGTCAACTACGATCACTGTCATGAGCGATGCGTCTCAACCCGGGGTTGACCTCAGCCGGATCCACCAGGAGCTCGACCGGTTGAAGTCCCAGCTCTGCCGGTGCCAGCACCAGGGCACGTGCATGGCCTGCAAAGGGTTCGAGGTGATCCGCCAGCAGGTGCAGGTCGTCGCCGCGGCGGCCTCGCAGCCGGTGCTCATGCAGGTGGCCCAGGAGGTGCAGATGGAACAGCTGATGGGCCAGCTGGGCGGCCTTCAGGAGAAGCTCTCCGAGGATCCGCAGCTGCAGGAGCTGATGGCCCGCATGTTCGAGCGCGTCCAGGACGACCTCGGTGGACCCGAGCAGTTCCAGCAGATGCTCGGCGGTCTGTTCGGCGGGATGGGCGGTCTCGGTGGGATGACGCCGGACGGCACCGACGTTGCGCCGGACGATCGACCGATCCCTCTTGACGACCGGCCGTCCCCGCCGAAGGACAAGCCGCCGGCGCCCGACGACCCAAGTCCGACCAAGGAGTAGCCGAGGGTGTCGACTGCCCGGCTTCGCCGATCGGTTCTTGCCGTTCCTGGCAGCAACCCGCGGATGATGGAGAAGGCCGCTGCGAGTGCGGCCGATGAGGTGTTCCTCGACCTCGAGGATGCGTGCGCGCCGCTCGAGAAGCCGGCGGCGCGGACGAAGATTGTCGAGGCGCTGCGCACCCACGACTGGCAGGGCAAGACGCGCGTTGTGCGCATCAACCAGGTGACCAGTCGGTTCGCGTTCGACGACCTGCGCGAGGTCATCACCGGTGCCGGTGACGTCCTCGACTGCATCATGGTTCCGAAGGTACGGAATGCCGGCGACATCGCCTATGTCGACCGCGCCCTCCTGCAGCTCGAGCAGGCGTTCGGATACGAGGTCGGACACATCGGTATCGAGGCGCAGATCGAGGATGCCGAAGGGTTGATGCGCGCCGACGAGATCGCCTTCTCGAGCAACCGCCTCGAGACGCTGACATTCGGGCCGGCGGATTTCTCCGCGTCGATGCAGCTCCCATCGCTGTCGGTGCGCAACGACTCCACGTACCCGGGCGACCTCTTTCACTACGTGCTGTTCAAGCTCGCGGTCGCGGCGCGAGCCGCCGGGATTCAGGTGATCGACGGGCCGTATCTCGCCATCCACGACGTGGAGGGGTTCAGAGCCGCCGCGTCGCGTGCTGCCGCGCTTGGCTACGACGGGAAATGGGCGCTGCACCCGGTGCAGATCGAACCGGCGAATGAGACGTTCACGCCCGCGCAGGCCGATTTCGACAAGGCCGCACTCATCCTCGAGGCCTACCGCCAGGCGACCGAGGTGGAGGGCAAGGGTGCGGTCATGCTCGGTGACGAGATGATCGACGAAGCGTCGCGGAAGATCGCCCTGCAGTTCTACGCACGCGGTGTCGCCGCCGGCCTGAGGCCGTCGCCGTTGCAGCCCGAGGAGACCGCGGCCGGCTGACGTGAGCGGCCTCGACGACGCACGGCTCATCGCGTTTGTCCCCACGACTGACCTCGCTCGTGCGCGAGCGTTTTACGCGGAGACACTCGGGTTGCGGGTGACCGACGAGAGCCCGTATGCATGCGTGTTCGACGCCGGCGGGACGATGCTCCGGCTGACACCGGTGCGCAAGCTCTCCAAGGTTCGCTACACCGTGCTCGGCTGGGGCGTCGTCGATATTGCGGCGACGGTTGCCGCGCTCACCGCCGCGGGCGTGGCGTTCGTGAGCTTTCGAGGAATGGACGTCGACGAGGCCGGCATCTGGACCGCACCGGGAGGCGACCGCGTCGCCTGGTTTGAGGACCCGGACGGCAATCTGCTCTCCGTGACGCAGTTCTTGGCGCAAGGCACCGTCGGTCCCACCTGATAGGATGACTATCACATTTTAGGTTTGCAGGGGTGACGCATGTCCAGCCGTCCGCCCGCGTTTCCGCCGGTGTCGCCGCTGGTGGACCCGGGTCCTCCTCCATCACCGCCCATACCTCCGGCGCGAGAGGACGAGGCGGGCGCTGACGACTCGGCCAATGTCCCCTGGCCCTGGAGGCTCTACGGCGGCCTGACCGCACATCTCGGCCTGCCGATCATCGCGGCCTGGATTGCCGCGGCGGTCGCGGCGGTGATGTTCCTACCCGATTTCGGGGCCGCATCCGGGTTCGGCTTGATCCAGCTCGTCCCGTCCAACACCGCTGCGGTACGCGCGCAGGCCACCGAGCAGCGGCTGTTCGGATCATCCCTCGCGGAAAGCCCTGCGCTGATCGTCGAGCATGCTCGGCACAGCATCCCGCCGGCAACCCTCGTCCAGATCGGCCGGCTGGCGCAGGTGGTGGACGGCTCGCACCCCGCGTCGGCGCCGCCGCATGAACCCACCTTCGCGCTGCCGCTGGTCAATGTCCCGGGATTGATCTCGGCCTCTCGGGTGCCGGCCACCACCACCGTCACCTTTCTCTTCTTTCCCGCCACGGCGCTCTCAGGGGACATCGCCGTTGGCGCCGATCGGTACGCGGCGGCCACCCCGCGCCCACCGGGCGCCTCCGTCGGGATCACCGGACCCGTGCCCGCCGAGATGAGCGAAGGCAACCTGATCGAGAACGCCCTGGTGCTGCTGGAGATCGTGACCGTGCTGGTGATCGCGGCGCTCGTCGGCGTCATCTTCCGTTCACCGGTTGCGCCGCTGGTGCCGCTGGCCGGTGCGGCGATCGCCTACCTGATCACCCGGCACGTGCTCGGGTGGGGAGCGCACCTTCTGGGTATCGAGATTCCGTCGCAGCTGTCGCCGATCATGATCGCGCTGATCCTCGGCGTGGTCACCGACTACTCGGTGTTCACGCTCACCGGAGTGCGCGCCCGGCTGGGCGCGGGCGAGCGGCGTGCCGTCGCCGTGCGCAATTCGTCCTCCCGGGTGGTCCCGTTGGTGATCGCCGCCGCACTCACGGTGGCTGCCGGGACGATCGCCCTGATCGGAGCGAACCTCGACTTCTTCCATGCGGTCGGACCCGGTATGGCGGTGGCGGTGGTCATCTCCGGGCTGGTGTCGATCTCGTTCGTGCCTGCGCTGGTGGGCGTCCTCGGCCGCGTTACCTTCTGGCCGCATCTGTCCTGGCGTCTCATTGAGCGCCCGAGACGTGAGGTGGAACGGGGCGGCGGTAGACGTGTCGTCGCCCGCCTGATCAGCAGGCGCTGGGCTGCCGCGCTTGCGGCGGTGGCGTGTGTGGCCGCGCTGCTGGCCGGAGCCTCGGGGCTCATGCACGCCCGCCTGGGCACAAACGTGATCACCGGGCTCCCGTCCAGCAGCGCTCCGCGGCAGGCGGCGGATGCCGCGGCGGAGGGCTTCGGTCCCGGCATCGTCGGGCCGACGACACTGCTCCTCCAGGGCTCCGGCGTCGCGTCGCAGGCAGCCGCGCTCGGCCGCCTCGAGGCGACGATCCGCCGAAGCCCGGGCGTGAGCGCGGTGGTCGGTCCCGGCGAGCTGCCGTTGCATCTCGGGGCGTCGGCGTTTGCGACATCAAGCGGAAATGCGGTGCGCCTCTTCGTCGTTCTTCGCAACGATCCCTACGACTCCGCGGCGATCGACACGTTCACATCCCTGCAGCAGCGGATGCCAAACGTCGTGTCCGCCGCGGGGCTGCGCTCTGCAACGATCGCCTGGTCTGGCGCCACCCCCGCAGCCGCCGACGCCGTGGCCGCGACCAACACGGACATCTGGCGCGTCGCACTGCTCGCGGCGCTGTTGATGAGCCTTGTGCTGATGCTGTATTTCCGTGCGGTGCCGGCGCCCTTGCTGCTCATCGCCTCGAGCGTTCTGGGGCTTGCGGCATCGCTTGGCGTGTTCGTCCTGGTGTTCCAGGGCCCGCTGGGATACCCCGACGTCACGTTCTTCGTCCCGGTGACGGCCGGAGTCCTGCTCGTCTCTCTCGGAGCCGATTACAGCGTCTTCGTGATGGGGCGCATCTGGGAGGAGTCACGCACTCGCGACATGGCCGGGGCCGTTGAGGCGGCACTCCCGCGGGCCTCGCGGGCTGTCTCGATCGCTGCGCTGACCCTGGCCGCGAGTTTCGCGGTCCTGGCGCTGGTGCCCGTGCAGCCCTTCCGGGAGCTCGCTTTCATCATGGGCGTGGGAGTCCTGATCGACGCATTCCTGGTGCGCTCATTCCTCCTTCCTGCCCTGCTCGTTCTGGCGGGGCCGCGCGCTTTCTGGCCGCATCGGAAGGCTGGCCGGCGATCGCCATCGTCGACCGGAGGTGCCGTCTTCCGCGACTAGCGGGCCGGTTCGAGCGGATCCTGGCCAGTCGTCGCGAACCTTGCCAGGCGATCCTCGGCGATGTCGACCGCACGCGGATCGATATCGGCACCGATGAAATCGCAGCCCGCCAGCAGTGCCGCGATCCCTGCAGACCCACTCCCGCAGAACGGATCGCAAATCAGGAAACCGGGCTCGGCGCTGGCCTGCACCATGAGCTCGAACAACTTCACGGGTTTCTGGGTCGGATACGTGGCGCGATGAATGCGTGGCACCGACCAGACGTCCGGGAGGTCTCGACGCGACAGCTTCCGCCGGCCCTTGCTCGCGAACACGATCTGTTCGTGACGCCGGCGGAAGTAGTGACCCATGCCGAGGTGCACCTTGTCCCAGACCACGACGCCCTTGACGTCGAAGCACTCCCGAACCAGCGCGCCGAGCGAGAGCATCGAAAAGCTGTCGAACATGATGTAGATGTGGCGGTTCTGACGGAGCACCCGGTGGCACTCACCGAGAAACACCGCATACGACTCGGGGTCGTCCGAGAATTCGTGGAACCAGCGCGCGTTGTCGGGCTTGCCGTAGTGGCCGACGATGCGGCCGTGGCCGAGACGCAGATGGCGATTCATCCCCGAGTACGCCGGATCCGTGACGATCAGATCCACTGATTCGGCAGGAAGTCCACGAAGAAAGTCGATGCAATCCTGGGCGCGAATGTCGAAGCTCCTGCGCGCAAGGATGGATGGGGCCGCGCCTGGTGCCATTGAGGGGTTGCGGGCAGGGCCGGCGATCATCGCGCGAACGGCCGTTCGCTCATCGCCGCAACTGTAGCAGCGGGACCGCCGCCTGAACCGCCGATTACACTGCCGCCCGCATGGCACAGGGCTTCGAGCGGCAGGTGCGCGCACGGCAGGAGTACCAGCGCCGCAACCCAACGTGGGTCGACAGCGTGAGCCTGTACCGATCGCTCATCGGGACGGTGTCGACGCCGGGAGCTCGAATCCTCGACCTCGGGTGCGGGCGCAACGGCCTGCACGGCGACGACCTCTCATGCGTGCCCGGCGCGGTTGTCTCCGGCGTCGATCCCGACCCGGCGGCACTTGCCGGCAATCGAGTGCTCGCGCATCGAGTCGTGGGCTCCGGCGAGGACCTGCCGTTCGCGAGCGGGGCGTTCGAGGTCGTGGCTTCAGCGTGGGTCCTCGAGCACCTCGACCATCCCGGTCTCGTCTTCTCAGAGGTGCATCGCATGCTCGCGCCCGGCGGCCATTTCGTGTTTCTCACCCCGAATGCCTGGAACTACAACGCCTGGATGATCCGGGCGATCCCGGACCGATGGCACGCCGGGCTGACGCGCCGCCTCTATGGACGCGGCGAGGGCGATGCGTATCCGGTGCGTTATCGCGCCAACAGCAGCGACTCTCTCCACCGGCTCCTCAACGCGGCCGGCTTCGGGCACACCGACCTGACCTACAACGGCGACCCGTCATACGTCGCCTTCAACCGCCCGCTGCTCGAGGTGTCCTTCGGCATCGAACGCATCCTCGACGCCCCGCGGCTGCACCACGCGCGCGTGCACATCCTCGGCGTCGCCCGAGCATGAGGCTGGTTCCCGGCGTTTAGACTCACGCGATGTCCATCGACATGACGACCGAGCAGCGGGAGATCGTCGGTATGGTTCGCGACTTCGTGGAGCGCGAGATCCTCCCGGTCGCACACGACCTCGACCACGACGACATCTATCCCGACAGGATCGTGGCCCAGATGAAGCAGCTCGGGTTCTTCGGCTTCGCCATCCCCGAGGCGTACGGAGGCACCGGTCTCGACTACGCGACCTACGCGATGGTGTGCGAGGAGATCGCGCGAGGATGGATGTCCATCACCGGCATCATCAACACGCACTTCATCGTCAGCTTCCTCATCGACACCTTCGGGACCGAGGAGCAGAAGCAGCGCTTCCTTCCCCGCATGGCGACCGGCGAATTTCACGGCGGATTCTCGATGAGCGAGCCCAACTGCGGCTCCGACGTGCAGGCGATCCAGACCCGGGCGATCCGCGACAACGGCGAATACGTCATCAATGGCACGAAGATGTGGGCCACCAACGGCGAGCACTCCACGGTGGTCGCGACACTGGTGAAGACCGACCCCGACGCGACTCCGCCGCACCGTGGCATGTCGTGCATCCTCGCCGAGAAACAGTACGCGGGGTTCACCTCGTCGCGGCATATCGAGAAGCTCGGGTACAAGGGCGTGGAGACGACGGAGCTCGTGTTCGAGAACAACCGTCAACCGGCGGCGAACCTGCTCGGCGACGTTGAGGGCCAGGGGTTCAAGCAGATGATGGCCGCGATCGAGGTCGGACGCGTCAACGTCGCCGCGCGTGGCGTCGGCGTCGCGCAACGCGCCTTCGAGCTGTCGATCGCATACGCGCAGCAACGCCATGCGTTCGGCGTGCCGATCGCGCAGCACGAGGCCATCCAGTTCAAGCTCGCGGACATGGCGACGAAGATCCAGGCGGCGCGGCTGCTCACCAACTACGCCGCCCGCAAGAAGGACGCGGGTGAGCGTGCCGACGTTGAGTGCGGCATGGCCAAGCTCTTCGCCAGCGAGACGTGCTTCGAAGTCGTCAGCGAAGCGCTCCGCGTGCACGGCGGCTACGGTTTCTCAAAGGAATACGAGGTCGAGCGTCTCTACCGAGATGCGCCGCTGCTGATCATCGGCGAGGGGACCAACGAGATTCAGCGCCTGATCATCGCCAAGGGCTTGCTCGAACGCCACCGCATCAGCGCGTGATCACCCGGAGTCCGGGTACACCGGCAAGCCGCGAGCGCATGACCTCGATCGCCGCCGCCTGATCGTCGACGAGTAGGAACCGCCGGCCGAGCTCGGCGGCGGCGGCGCCGGTGGTTCCGCTCCCCGCGCACCAGTCCACGACGAGATCGCCTGGACGCGACGATGCGGACACGATCCGGCGCACGATCCCGAGCGGCTTCTGGGTTGGATACCCGGTGCGTTCGCGTGATGACGTCGGCACGATGGTGTGCCACCAGACATCGGTCGGCAGCTTGCCGCGCGCAGCACGCTCGGGCGTCTGGAGTCGCGGCGCCATGTATGGCTCGCGGGCAACCTCGGACGCGTCGAAATGGTATCCGCCCGGATCCTTCACGTAGACGAGGATGACGTCGTGTTTCGCAGGCCAGCGGCGTGTGGTCCTGGCGCCGTAGTCATACGCCCACACCACCTCGTTCAGGAAGCACGCCCGCCCGAAGATCTCGTCGAGCAGCACCTTGCAGTAATGGGACTCGCGCGGATCGATGTGGAAGTAGAGGCTCCCGTGCGAGGAGAGGATTCGCCGGGTTTCCTCGAGTCGCGGGCGCAGCCACCCGAGGTAATCGTCGAAGCGGTCGTGGTATCGGGCCCCGCTCTGGCGCTCCACTCGATAGCGCCGTCCGGCAAACCCGAGGCGCGTTGCGGTGGCGTCAGCGGTCGCGCTCGTCCTCAACCCGGTTCGCGGGCCTCCGGTGTTGAAGGGTGGGTCGACATAGACAAGGCCTGCGCACCCGTCGGGAAGCGTCCGGAGGACATCGAGCGCCTCGCCCTCGACGATCGTGGCCAACTCCCTCGACCAGTCGGGGCGGAGTCGCTTCGCTGCCACGTACAGTAGGTTGCACCATGAACACGAGGGCCTGACCCGCATGCAGTTCGGACGCTACTTCGAGGAGTTCGACGTCGGGGCGACGTACAAGCACTGGCCCGGAAAGACGATCACCGAGGCAGACGATCATCTCTTCTGCCTGCTGACCATGAATCACCATCCGCTCCACAGCGACGCGCACTACGCGGAGACGAAGACCGAGTTCAAGCGCAATGTCGTGGTGGGCAACCTCGTGTACAGCCTCGCGCTCGGGATGAGCGTTGCGGACGTCAGCGGCAAGGCGATCGCCAACCTGGAGGTGGAGTCGCTCAAGCACGAGAACCCGACGTTCCACGGCGACACCATCTACGCGGAGACAACGGTGCTCGACAAACGCGAGTCATCGAGCAAGCCGGATCGCGGCATCATCACCGTCGAGACGCGCGCCTTCAATCAGCGCGGCGAGCGCGTCTGCATCTTCAAGCGCCGCGTCATGGTTCCGAAACGCGAGGCCGGCGAGCTGCAGCCGGCGGACATCCCCGCCGGCGGCAGTTGAGGTGAGCGCGGGGAGCGCTGAGGCTGCCGCCCGCTACAGCGTCCGGCCGCTGCTGCCCGGGCCCGCAGACGCGCTGCGCGACGCGGTGCTCCGGCTGGGTCTGCCACCCGAGAGGCTGACAGTCCTCGCCGAGCATGGCGCCGTCGAGGCACTTGCCGTTCGCGGGCTGAGCTCGGATCAGATCCGAGTGATCGAGCGTCTCGTGGCCGAGGGCGGCGGCGAGGTGCTGAGCAACGCGAACGGCGATCGAGCCGTGCTGCTCATGCCGCTGGCGACCGCTGCGATCCTGCCGATGCGGCTCGCCGCCTGGAGCGACAACACCGGCGAGGTCGGCGTGGCGATCGCCGCCGTGCTCGTGGCTCGCGGTGCGCCGCCACCACCGCTCGAGCTGCCGGGGCATCGCCTCGAGTTCGGCAAGCGCACGCTGGTGATGGGCATCCTGAACACCACCCCTGATTCATTCTCCGGCGACGGTGTCGGAGACGACGTCAACGCCGCCGTGAACCGTGCGGAGTCGCTGGCCGCCGAGGGCGCAGACATCGTTGACGTCGGCGGCGAGAGCACGCGGCCGTCCAGAACTCGGGAGGCGGTCTCAACCGAAGTTGAGATGGCGCGCGTCCTGCCGGTGATCCGTGAGCTCGCGGGGCGCCTCTCTGTCCCGATCAGCATCGACACGCGCAAGGCGACTGTTGCTGCCGCTGCGCTTGAGGCCGGGGCGGTGATCGTCAACGACGTCTGGGGGCTCCGCGGCGATCCCGTCATGGCCGAGGTGATCGCCGCACGTCCGGGCACCGGCGTCGTCGCCATGCACAACCAGCACGGCACCGACTACGGCGACCTGATGGAGGACATCTGTCTCGGTTTGCGCGAGAGCCTGGCCATCGCGGAGAAAGCGGGCATCCCGCCGTCGCAGGTGATCATCGACCCGGGATTCGGCTTCGCCAAGACGCCCGCCCACAACCTCGAGTTGGTGCGCCGTCTCGGTGAGCTGATGGGAATGGGTCACGCAGTGCTGATCGGTCCATCACGGAAGTCCACCACCGGCATGCTCATCGATGAGAAGGACCAGGCGCACCGCCTCGAGCCGAGCCTCGCGCTGGCGGTGCTGTCCGTGCAGGCCGGCGCTCACATGGTTCGCGTCCACGATGTCGCCGAAACGGTGCGCGCGCTTCGCGCCGCGGACGCCGTGGTTCGCGGGACACCCGATGCGCTGCGAGACCTGCCGATCCCCGGCCCGACCGGGTGACCGACGGCGCCGTCGCGACCGACACCGCGTGGCTGTCGCTCGGCACCAACATGGGTCATCGCGGCCGGAACCTGGCGCGACTCCGCCTGGCGCTCACCGGCAGCGGCGTCACCCTTATCGCCGCGTCGCCCGAGATCCTCACGCGGCCCGTGGGGGTCACGGCGCAGGGTGACTTCCACAACCAGGTGGTCCGCCTGCACAGCCCGGAGCCGTGGCCGCCCCGGCGTTGGCTCGAGCACAGCAAAGCCGCCGAGGTCGCAGCCGGACGGCGTACCACCTACCGATGGGGGCCGAGGATCGTAGACGCGGACATCCTCATGCTGGGCGAGCACGGCGAGGTGCACGTCCAGGAGCCGGGCCTGACCGTTCCCCATCCCGAGATCGGCAACCGTCCCTTCGAGTTGCAGTTGCTCGAGGCGGCCGGCTTCCGGCCGGCATAGGCGTCTCGGGAACGAGCCTCCGTCAGATCGGGAGACGATCGGCGAGCTGCGGCACCAGCTTCAGCGCCGCGTCGATCTGCCGGGCGACAGTTGCCAGGTCGGGCTGCTTCTCGAAGTCGAGGAACCACGAGTGCTCCGCGGTGAACTTTTCGACGAGCGTGGTCGTGCCCAGCACCGCGATGCCTACGTGCACGCTCGGCTTGTCGTCCTCTGAAAACGCCTTGCCCAGCAAGGTCTGGACGGTCTCCACCCAGCCGCCCACCTCGTCGAGATCGTGCAGCTCGTATCCACCGTCGCCGAGCACGAACTCGGCCTCGACGTCGACGAACGCCTGCGGCGTGATCTGCTGATGCGGGCAGTCCTGCGCCTCGTCGTCGTCGTGGTACAGCTCGCAGTCCGCTCCCGGGCCGTATGCGGAGATGAAGGTCAAGAGCGCGTCCCACGTGTAGCTCACGTGCACGTGGTAACGGGGCGGCGGCTCGCCGATGAGCCGGACCGTGCACTCGAAGCGGCGTTCGCCGAGGCCTGGCTCGAGGTGATGGCGCACGTCCTCGATGCCGAGCCCGGCGGCGTCGATCGACTCGAGAAGATCGGACGCGAACTCCTCGTAGGACGGGAACGTCGGACGGTCTGCTCCTGCCGACTCAGGACCCGCCTGGCCGGCGCCTGGGTGCTCAGACACCGGTCAGCGTCCCGGGCGCAGGTGGCGAACCGCCAGCCGGAGGATGTTGGCGCCGACCACGACGACGAAGAGCAGGACGATGGCGATCACCAGGGGCAGTTCGACGTTGGGGGTGGAATACGTGTAGGTGGCGAGGAAGGCTGCAGCGAACAGGGCGACAGCGATGACCGAGAGGGCTGCGACGGTGACCGCCGAAACGGGGTCGGCCTGCCGGCTCTGGACGGAGGATTCGCGAGGGTCGAGCATCGGAGGAGTTCGCACCATGCCGAGTGTACTTTGCGGTCCCCTCAGATCCGCGATCAACCTCACCGTCTGAGCCCCGCGAAGCGGTACCCGATGCCCGGGACGGCGAGGATGTGGCGCGGTTGCGCCGGGTCGGGCTCGATCTTGCGGCGCAGGTTGCGAACGTGGACGTCGATCACCCTGGTCTCGATGGGGTGCTCGTAGCCCCACACCGCGCTGAGGATCCGCTCGCGTGAGAGCACCTTCCCGGCGTTGGACGCCAGGTACGAGAGGAGATCGAACTCAGTGTGGGTGAGGACGATGTCGTGATCGGAGCGGGTTACCCGCCGCTCAGCGGTATCGATGACCAGGTCACGGAAGACGAGACGGCCGTCGGCGGGCTTGTCGTCACCGCGCAGCTCCTTGGCCCGGCGCAGCTGCGCGCCGATCCGCGCCAGCAGCTCGCGGGGCCGGAACGGCTTGGCAACGTAGTCGTCGGCGCCGATCTCCAATCCGAGCACGACATCGATCTCGTCGTGCTTGGCGCTGAGGATGTTCACCGGCATTCGATGGCCGGCACGGCGGATCTCGCGACAGACGTCGAACCCCGAGAGATCGGGGAGCACGACGTCAAGAACCACGATGTCCGGGTGGAAGACCTCGAGGCGCGCCAGGGCCTCGCCGGCGCGCTCGGCCTCCTGGACGGTGTAGCCCTCAGTCTCGCAGGTGAGGCGCACGGCCCTGCGCACGAGCGCGTCGTCATCGACCACGAGCACCCGCACCTGCTGTCCATCCACACCAATTCCTCGAAGTGATCTCGCGTCATTCTGGAGTATCGAACCTCGTTCGGAACGGTGAAGGGTTGCTACTATACGGGCCGACTCCAATTCGGACCGCCTCCTCCGGGACGGTCTTCCTTCACAAAACTGGAGACCCGCACCCGTGCAGACCCAGGGTTCCCTTCATGACGGTGGGCTCGCCACGCTGCTGCAATCGATGCAAGCGGAGCGAGCAACCGGCACGCTGACCATCGACAACGGTGGCGACAGCTGCTCGCTGTACTTCCTGTTCGGGCACCTGTTTCACGCGAGCGGGCCGGGCGGGCAGGGCGAGGAGGTCGTCATCGATGCCCTGGGCTGGGACGACGGCTCCTACCAGTTCGACCCGCGAGCCAAGCTCCCCGCCGAGGAGACCATCAAGGCTTCCCCCGCCGAGTTGATCGCCGCCGCCGAGAGCCGCACGCCTGCAGCCGCATCATCAACCGGCGCGTCGTCGTGGCCGGATGCCGCGCCGGCGTACTCGGCTCCCGACACGTACTCACCCGCGCCGGCCGCAAGCCTCCCCGAGCCGATCGAGGAGCCTGCGTACGCGGTCGCGGGCACGCCGGCGGCGGACTCCGCTGAGACGTACGAACCGGCTGCTCCCGAGCCGGCCCCTGCTCCGATGCCTGAGTTCATCCCGGCCCCCGCGACCCCGGCGCCAGAGCCCGTCAGCTACACGTCGGCGCCGGAACCCGTGTCGTACGAGCCGGCTCCTGCAGCCACAGCACCCGCCGCATCCCCTGACCGCCCGGTAGGCGCCGCGCCCGGCGGGGCCGCCGCGAGCAGCCCGACGGTGCGGGTCTATCCGCTCCCCTCCGGCCGCGCGCATTACGAGGGGCTGAAGAGCGCATTCGTCGACTTCCCGCGCCTGCTTCGGACGCTGCGGTCCGATCGGCATACCGGGTACGTCAACCTCAGCGGCAACGGCTACAGCGGGGTGATCCTGCTCAACGACGGCCAGGCGCTCCAGGCCCTATGCAGCAACGGCACCGCGGTCCAGGGCGAGGCCGCATTCCTGCAGATCCGGAGGCACATGGACGCGGGGGATGGGGTCATCGACGTCATCGAGCTCGAGGGCGAGACCGTCACCGCGCTGGCGCAGCTGTTCACCTCGCCGTACCTGTACAGCGGATTGCTCGGCCGCTTCGTCAATCTCGAGGCCCTCCTCGAATACCTCGCCGAGGAGCACGTGAGCGGGTCGGTGGTCGTGCAGACCCCGAACGAGGCCGGGATCATCCTCCTTCGCGATGGCGACATCCTCGGGACCTATACCGAATCCCAGCGATCCCTCGACAAGGCGACCAAGGCGGTGGCTGCGCTGGCCACCGACCGCCAGTCGGTCATCGAGGTGAAGGGCGGCGACGGCGAGATCGCGGCCATCGACGTCGACGCCGCGCTCAACCGCGCGTACTAGCCGAGCCGGTCAGGCGCTCGCCTCCGGCGGACGCCGGGGCGCACTCTGGGGGGTGGCAACGCTGATCTGCGCCTCGCTCGCGGGATGTTTCAGCAGCCCCCCTCAGATCATCCAGCTCGCGCCCAACCGCGGCGCCGTGGGTGTCACTGCGGATGCACCGGTGACCGTCGAATTCGACCGCCCCGTGGTCACGGCGTCCGTCAGGGACCGGTTCAGCGTGAATCGGCAGATCCCCTCATGCGACCTCGATCAGGCTTTCAGCGCGGGCCCACTGGCCCCATGCCGGATCGTCTGGCTCGCAGGAGACACCGGTTTCACCCTGCTCCATCCCCGCGCGATCTTCGCGCCGAGCACCTCGTACACGTTCACGCTGGCCGGGGGCATCAGCGACCCGAGCGGGGTGGTCAACTCGGTCGACCACCAATGGACGTTCACCACCGGACCGGCACCGACGATACGGTCGGTTCAGCCCGCGGACGGCTCGAGGGATGTCCCGGTGGACACGCCGATTTCGGTGAGCTTCTCAACCGCCATGGCCGCCGGTGCAACCGAGGCGGCGATCACCCTCGACCCCCCGGTGCCTGGAACACGCGTTGTGCGCAACACGCGCGACCCGAGCCGGCTCGTGGTCCTGCCCGGAGCCATCCTCCAGGCCGGCATCACCTACCGGCTCTCCGTGGCGAGGACCGCCACCGATATCGATCATCAACCGCTCCTCGCCGGCGCCACCGCGACGTTCACGACCGCGGGGATGTCGCCAGGTCCCCATGTCGTGGTGCTTGCCGGGAAACCCGGAGAGGGCGCGACCACCGTGCTCGTGTCTCCGCTGGCCCCGACGGTCGCCGGCGAGCCGATCTCGACGGAGGCGGTGCTGGTCGCACCCGGCTGCCCCCGCCCTTCGGGCTGCGGGACGGCGGCGTTCGGCGCGCCGCTCTACGTCTACGCCGCAGCGGCTCTCTCGCCGGGCGGGGGGTGGATGGCGGTTGTCGAGCTCGACACCACGGTGAACGGTCCGACGCCGGTCCTGCTGGTGATCGATCCCGCCACCGGGACCGTGGTGACCAGCTTCGCGAACTCGTCACTGCCCTCGTGGTCGCCGGACGGCTCGACGCTCGCGTTCTCGCGAGACGCCAGGATCTCGTTCTTCAACCCGACGACCGGTGTGCTCACCACCCTTCCGCCCGGGGACCCGATGCTCGCCCCCGCGGTCTGGAGCCCGCTCGGCGAGCAGCTGGTGCTCAATGTTGCCGGGGCGTCCGGCGTCGAGCACCTCGAGCTCGCAGACTCGGTGGTGCTGGCGAGGTATCCGATCGCGGGCGTGACCGGCGCCTCGAGCGACGCCACGATCTCACCGGAGGGCTCGCAGCTCGCCTTCCTGCGCTCGGCCCCCGGGGGCCAGGGCGCCTGGATCGCGGGCATCGGTCCGTCGTCCACGCCACCCCGCCTGCTCGACCCCCTCGTCCAGCCGGTCGGCTTCACCTCGACCGGGACGCTGCTCGGGATCCGGCGGCCGCCTATCGGCACAGCCACCCTCGTTCTCGTCAGTGTTGCCGGAGATGAACAGATCCCGGTGGCGTCGGGTCCGCCGCCCGACTCCCTCGGGAGCGTGGTGGTGGCCCCCTCAGGACGCCAGCTGGTATACCTCAACGCTGACGCCGGGGGCATCGTCCAGGCCTACATCGAGAACGCGGACGGGACCAACGTTCAGGCGATCACCGATTTCGCGCCGCGCACCCTGGTGGCGGCATCCGTGGCGGTGAGCGGATGAGAAGGCTGCTCTTTCTCATCGCCGACACCGGCGGCGGCCACCGCGCCGCGGCGACCGCCGTCGAACGGCAGATGGCCGCCGAGTTTCCGGCCGAGTTCGAGATCACCATCCTCGACCCGTTCACCAGCGCCACCCCGAGGGTCATCGGCGGCACCGCCGGCCTCTACGGGCCCATCACCAGGCACGCACGGTGGCTCTGGGGCGGCCTGTATCACTCGACCAACAGCCGGACGGCGGTGCGCCTGCTCGAGGCGACCGTGCTCAGGTCCGTGACCAGTGCCGTCAGCGAAGCCGTGGAGCGGATCGACCCGGACTGCGTGGTCTCCTTCCACCCCCTCCTGAACCACATCAGCGTGCGCGCGGTGCGCAGCCGCACTCGCCGGATCCCGGTGGTCACCGTGATCACCGACCTCGTCGACATCCATGTCGCCTGGATATGCGCGGGGGTCGATGCGGTGGTCGTCCCTTCTCCGGGCGCGCTCGACCAGTGCCGCCGAGCGGGCATCCCCTCCTCCCGCTGCCATGACTTCGGCCTCGCCGTCGACCGGCGATTCACCGAGTTGCCCAGCGACCCGGCCGGCATCGCCGATATACGCCGGCGGCTGGGGCTGCGGACCGACGCCTTCGTGGTGCTCGTGTGCGGTGGTGCCGATGGCTCGGGCGGCCTCGTCAAGCACGCACGAGCAATTGCAGCCTCCTCGGCCGACGTCGACCTGGTTGTGATCTGCGGGCGAAACGACCGCGCCCGTGCGGCGCTCACCGGGTTGCGCGCCCGCAGCGGACGCGCGGTGCGCGTGCTCGGTTACGTGGACAACATGGCCGAGTGGATGCGCGCCAGCGATGTGGTGGTCTCCAAGGCGGGCCCCGGCACCATCGCCGAAGCGCTGTGCTGCGGCCTGCCCCTGCTCCTCGTCTGGTATCTGCCCGGGCAGGAGCGCGGTAACGTGGAATGGGTGGTCGATATCGGTGCCGGGCGGTA
>JBAQGL010000406.1:0-7500 GCA_049287785.1 Candidatus Dormiibacterota bacterium
CAGTGCGCAATCTGCGACCCCGGCACGCCTGCGCGGGAACTGTATCCGGCCAATTTCGGCGTCGATGACATCACGCCTGCGCGCTTCTCGGCGCGCCGGCTCCCCGATCGCGTCCATTACCGGATGGTGCGCTGCCTGCGTTGCGGATTGGTGCGCTCGGACCCGGTGCTCGATGAGGCGACCCTCGCTCACCTGTACGCCGAGAGCACCTTTGACTATGAGGCGGAGACCGCCAATCTGAAGGCCACATATGGCAGATATCTCGGCCAGCTGCGTTCGTTCAGCAACCACCAGGACTCACTGCTCGAGATCGGCTGCGGGGACGGCTTCTTTCTCGAGCAGGCTTTGGCGCAGGGATACCGAACGGTTCGCGGCGTCGAGCCCAGTGAGGCTGCGATCCGCGATGCGTCACCGGTGGTCCGGGATCAGATCGTTTGCGACGTCATGCGACCTGGACTCTTCCCTGACGGCGAGTTCGACGCCGTCTGCCTGTTCCAGGTGTTCGACCATGTGCCTCATCCCGAAGCCGTGCTGGAAGCATGTCGTGCCGCGCTGCGGCCTGGCGGTCTGATCCTGTGCCTCAACCACAATGTCGAATCGGTGTCGTCGCGCATCATGAGAGATCGCAGTCCGATCATCGATATCGAGCACACGTATCTCTACAGCCCTGCGACCATGCGACGCATCTTCGAGGTCGGGGGTTTCAAGGTTTTGAGGCAGGGACACGTTACCAACACGTACAGCGTCGGATATGTCACGCACCTGCTTCCGATGCCGGCTCGGATCAAAGGAATGACGCTCGCCACGCTGAGCCGGACTCGCCTCGGCACGCTCACCGTCCCCGTCCCGCTCGGCAACCTTTTCCTGATCGCGTCGCGGACGTAGCGTCAGGCGCTGCGCGCGGTCGCCAACGCGGGTGCGGACTCCAGTGGATGCGCCGTCAGCCATTCTGCCGTCCGTGTCAGGCCCTCAACGAGGGTGGTTGTGGCTGCCCAGCCCAGTTCCGACTTGATGAGCGCTGGATCCCCGACCCAGACTCGAGTGTCCCAAGTGCGCTCCGGGTAACCGCCCCACTCAGGCCCGACGGCGAGCGAGAAGGTATCCGTGGCTTTGGCGACCAGCTCAGCGAGGGAGGTCTGCACGCCCGATGCGACGTTGTAGATCGTGCTCATGTTCGGCGATGACGCCGCGGCGAGATAGGCATCGACGACATCCTCGACGTACACGAAGTCTCGCACGACGGTGGGCGACGCGAGGGGCGGCAGCGTACCCATGAGCGCGGCACGCACGAGCGTGGGGATGAGCCGGCGCTCCTCTTCGAAGGGTCCATACGCGGAATACAAGCGCAGGGTTGTGACCGGGACGCCGCGCGATCGAGCGCGCTGGCAGAGCCACGTCGCCGCCGCCTTCGTCGACGCGTAATCGCTGTTGGGGCGCGGGGGCTCGTCCTCGCGCGGTGCGTGATTGCGGTCGCCGTACTCGGATGACGTGCCGGTGTTGATCATCACTGCACAACCGTGGCGTTCAGCAGCCGCGAGCAGCGTTGCCGTGCCCACGACATTGCTGTGCGCCATGGCGACGGTGTCGGTCTGAAACGAATAGGCACCGTGGGCTGCGAGATGGAAGATCCATTCTGGTCGAGCCGCGCTGAAGGCGGACTCCATGTCCCTGCGGTCGGCGATATCGCCCTGTACCCGACGCAGGTCCGTGAGACTGTCGAGCCGGCCGGTGTCCGTCATCGGCTGGAGGATCGCGCAGACGTCGTGACCGTCCTCGATCAGGCGGTGGACCAGGTTGGCGCCGACGAAACCGGCGGCGCCGGTTACAAGACAGCGGATGATTCGCTCTCCCTGGCAGCAGCGTGTTCGATCAATTGGTGCGTTCCGTTCGGCGAGGATGGGCGGTTGCGGATCTCCGCGACGATGTACGGAGGCCGGCGCTTCACCTCCTCATAGATATGTGCCAGGTATGAACCGATGACGCTCAGACAGAGCAGTTGAACGCCCCCAACGAAGAGGATGATCACGATGACCGACGTGAATCCCGTCGGTGCCGAGGCTGGATTGACGATGCGAACGACGATCTCCACCGCGATGGCGATGAATGCGGCAACCGTGGTCAGCAGACCGATGACGGTGATCATCTCGAGCGGGATGTACGAGAAGGAGAAGATCGCCTTGCGAGCCCATCCGATGTTGCGCAGCAGAGAGTTGGTGGTCTTGCCGAACATGCGCTCCGGCCGGTGATATGGCACGCCGATCTGGCGGAAGCCGACCCATGCACGAAGGCCCCTCAGGAATCGGTTGGTCTCCGGAAGACGGTTTAGGGCATCGACGACTCGCCGGTCCATGAGGGAGAAGTCGCCGGCGTCAAGGGGCACAGGGACATACGATGCTGCGCGGAACAGACGGTAGAAGAGTCGATAGGCTACCCGGAGAAACCGATTCGCGTCGCGCTTGACGCGAGCCCCATACACCACGTCGTATCCCTCGACCCATTTTGCGTAGAAGGCTTCGATGAGCTCCGGGGGATCCTGCAGGTCACCGTCGAGCAGCACCACGGCGTCCCCCGTGGCGATACGCATGCCGCTCGTGAACGCGCTCTGCGATCCGAAGTTGCGACTGTGGGTGATCACCGTGACGTGGGAATCGCGGTCGGAGAGGGTGGCGAGCACCTGCTCGGCGTCGTCTGGACTGGCGTCGTTGACGAAGATGATTTCGTAGTCGACTTCAAGCGTGGTGAAGACCTTGACCAGGCGCTCGTGCATGATCGGTATCGCCGGCGCATCTCGGTAGCAGGCGATGATTGCGCTGATCTTGCGCCGACGTCCCCGGATCGAGTGCGGCATCTCGCCCGTGATTGTGGCGGCCCGTCACAGGGGCGGCCGGGCAGGTTTCGAGATTGTCAACGGATTGCTACCCTATTGCTTGATGAGGCGTGAATTCAGGGAGCAGGGCACAGGTCGGCAGGTTCCAGGGCCGAGCCAGCCTGCGCTGCTCTGACGCGGCCTAGCCGGTCGTAGGCCGGCCGTCCGGGAAGCGCTCCCGGAACTCGTCCGCCAGGCACGAGAGCACGTGGAGCCCTTCGAAGCGACCGTCGCGAAAGATGTGGTCGCGGAGCATGACGTCGTGCTTGAAACCCGCCGCCTCATGGAATGGGATGACCGCCGCGTTGCTCTCGGTGACATGCGCGATGACCTTGTGTAACCCGAGATGGTTGAAGCAGTAGTCCAGAACGAGAACCTCGGCGTCCTTGGCGAGGCCCTCGCCGCGACGGTCCAATTCGCCGATGAAGATCGGTCCGAACTCGCATCGCCGATTTCGCCAGTCGAGATCCATGATGCCGACGGTGCCCACGGGCACGGGACGGGGGTCGTTGAGACCCTTGCGCGCATTGATGAGCCAGAGTCTCCGTGACCCGTTCGCGGTCAGGCCGGCGAGGAAGGCAGCCTGCTGCGCGGTGCCGAGCGGCTCGTATTCGATGAAGCCGCGGTGCACCTCGGGCAGGTTTCGCCAGCGCACGATGGCGGCGACGTGCTCCGGTTCGATTGCGCTGAGAATGACGCGCTCGGTCTCCATCATCGGAATCACTGCTCGACGGCGAAGCTGCAGACTGACTCGATCACCGCGTCGACATCGGTCTCCTGCATGTTGGTGTAGAACGGGAGGCGAACCAGGCGCATGGCGATTTCCTCGGTGACCGGGCAGTCCGAGACCGGCTGGACGCGCTGCCCAAACGGCGACAGATGCAGGGGCTGGTAGTGAAACACGGCGAGAATCCCAGCAGCTCGTAGGTGGCTGATCAGCCCGTCGCGCGCTTGCGTGGACGGCATGATCATGTGAAAGAGATGGTATGGCGTCCGGCAGTGCTCGGGAACGAACGGCATCTGGACACCATTGGCTCGAGACCATGCCGCAAGCTCCGCCGCGTACCGGTTCCAGACCGTGCTGCGATGCTCCCACACCCATTCCCGATCTTCAAGCTGAGCAAGCAGCATGGCGGCGAGTAGGTCGGACGGCAGATAGCTCGAACCGATGTCCACCCACGTGTATTTGTCGACGAGACCACGGAAGAACTTGCGCCGGTCAGTCCCCTTCTCACGGATGATCTCCGCGCGCTCGACGTAGCGAGGATCGTTGATGACGATCGCTCCTCCCTCTCCGCACGAGAAGTTCTTGGTCTCGTGGAAGCTCTGCGCCGCCATCACGCCGAATGTTCCAAGCGGCTTGCCGCGATACTCACCGAAGAGGCCATGCGCGTTGTCCTCGACGACGGTGACGTCGTGCCGGCCGGCCATCTCCATGATCGGGTCCATCTCGCACGCGACGCCCGCATAGTGCACCGGAACGATCGCGCGCGTTCTGGGGGTGATGAGTGAGTCGAGCTTGTCCTCATCGAGGTTCAGGGTGTCACGGCGGATGTCGATGAACACCGGCGTAGCGCCGCGGAGCACGAACGCATTGACGGTGGAAGAGAACGTGAAGGACGGCACGATGACCTCATCGCCCGGTCCGATGTCGAGCAGCAACGACATCAATTCCAGCGCATGTGTGCCGGAGGTGGTGAGCAGGATGGTCGCGTCATCGAGCAGCGCGCCGAGCAGTTCCTGGCAGCGTCGAGTGAAGTCGCCGTCGCCCGACAGATGCCCGCTGTGGAGCGCCTGGGCGACGTACTCGTCGACGAGGCGAGTGTGCGTGGGACGATTGAACGGAATTCTGAGCGGTGTGTTGGTCACCGTGGGGTCCTTGGTACCGGCGTGTGCCGGGGCATAGCTTATTGGAGACATCGCCAATCGTGACCGTGGGCCAGCGCCCTGGTCGGGCTGGAAGCATAAGCTCTTCGGCCGTGGGGTTACACGGATCTGTGGCAAGGCCTCCGCTGCGACTCTCGTTTCGCAGACTGGCGGCGGTCATCACGCCGCTCGCAGCCGTTGAAGGGCTGGTCTATGTGCTTGTCCTGCACGACTCGATCGTTTGGTGGCTTTCGTTCACCGTCTATCTGGCACTCGGTGTCGTCCTTCCGGGGACGCTGGTCGCCCAGTCGTTTGTCCACTGGCGCACCGACTGGCTCACGTGGATAGGGCTCGGCTGGGCGTTGGGCCATGTCCTGGAAGTGGTCTCGATTCAACTTGCCAAGACGGTGGGTGCGCCGCGCCTGTTCCTCCTGTGGATTCCGATCGCGTACCTGCTCGTATGGCGAAGAAGGACGTGGCAGGGTGACATCACCCCGCTGGCACACCCGCGACGGATCGCGCTGCTGCTGGCGATACTCATGGCATTCGCCACCACCACGTTCGTCGTGCTCAACCTGGTCGAACTCTCGCCGCAGCCGACGTACCAATCCGACGTCTGGTTTCACATCACCGAGGCAGCCGAATTCCGGGATCACCTGAACACGGGCGACCCGCGCATTGCGGGCCAGCCATACGCGTATCACACGTTGGAGTACGGGCCTGCCGTCGGGGCGAACCTTGCCGTCCAGGTTCCCCTCGCGAACCTCATCACGCGTTATTCAGGGCTGAGCCTGGTATGGCTGCTCATTCTTCTTCTCTTCAACTCCGCTCGCACGATTCGCGGCCCCACGGCTGGGTTTCTCGCTGCTGCCTTGATCGTTGCGCCGCTCGACGTCTTCTCGTTGATCTCGAGCAAGCTCAGCTTCGGGAGCGCGATCTTGTACAGCGGGCTCGATCTCAGCACCAGCACCCTGGTTGGGTACTGCGCTCTGGCGGCCCTGTTCCTGCCACTTCGATGGTCGCTTGCCGGCGGGCGATTACGCGACCTGTGGGTCGTCGCGCTGCTCGCGTACATGGCTGCCGGTTCGAAAAGTGTGCCGGGGCTCCTGTTGCTCGTCGGCATCGGTGCGGTAATTGTCAGCAGACTGCCGCGACGCCGGAGACTCGGCGTGCGGCCCCTGATACTGCTCGGGATTTTCACGGTGGTCTTCTGCGCCACAACCCTGCCGGTGATCCTGCGACCGAGTGAGGCCGATTCGGCGACGATTGTCTTCGCGGCCGCCGCACGACTCAGCCCGTATGCAGATCAACTCCTTCGAATTCCCGATTGGCTGCGACTGGCGTTCTACCCGATTGGATTGTCGTTTGCTCTCTGGGTTGGCCTCGGCGTAGGCGTGTGGAAGCTGGCGCGAGCCGGCGAGGCCGATATCGGCTGGTTTCTCATCTGTGTTCTGGTGTTTGCAGCGGTTATTGTTGACGCCACTTCCATACCCGGGGACTCGGAGCTCTTCTTCCTCTATATGGCGATGGTTCTCGTCGCCCCCGTGGCCGGAGTTGGGCTGTTCGACCTGGGCCAGATGCTCTGGCGACGGCGGGCGACCACGACCCCCGTGGTGATTCTCATCCTTCTCGTCGGTGCGGTTGGGGTGAATCTCAAGGTCGGTGGCACGCCGTCCCTTCCCTTCGATGACGGATCTGCCTATGCATCAAAGTTCTTCGTGCACGTCGCCGAAGGCGTGGATGCCTATCGCGATCCGGGGCCGCCTTCTCCGCCAAAGCTGGACTGGTATTCCGGAGGCAACGTGCTACGGGTGACGCCCGAGATCATCCAGGGCCTCGCCTGGTTGAGGAGTGTCGCCGTGACTTCCACAGTAATAGCGACAAACGTCCCAGGCGCGACGTTGTACGCGGGACTGTGTGAGTGTCAGGAGTACTACCAGACAGAGGAATATGCATCTGCATTCATCGCCGCCAAGCTGGCTGGCACGAAAACAAAGGCTTTCGACGATCGGGCACGCCTGCTGATCGCGTGGTTCGATGGGACGCCGGGAAGTGTCGATGCGTTGCGAAAAGTCGGAATCACCTATCTCGTCGTTGATAAGGTGAATGGCCTGGTGGTCCATCTGCAGGGCATGCCGAAGCCGGCGTTCATGAATCGCGACATCGCTATGTACCGGATCTAGCGCGGGTAGAGTGCAGCGACGCGGTTACCGCGGCGGTTGAGGCTCGTCCGGAGTCGTCTCCGCGACAACGTATGGCGGCCTTTCGAGAAGCCGAAGATGCATGCGCGCCAAGTACTCGCCCATGATCCCGAGGATCAGGAGCTGTACACCAGAAAAGATCGCGATGATGGACGCGAGAAATGGGAATCCCGGAACTGAGTCACCCGCGGCGAGGCTTCGGACCACCACAAAGATAAAGACGACGGCGCCGAATATCGTGAAGAGAAACCCGATCAGGCTCGCGATACGTAGTGGCCGAGTGGTGAAGCCCGTCATCATATTCAGCGCGTGATGAAGGAGTCGCCCGAAGGTGTAACCAGATTGACCACCCGCTCGAGGCTCCTGACGCACATTGACCACGGCGAACCGCGTCGTCGCCCAGGTGAGGAGGACATCGATCGAGATGTCCGGACTCTGGTAGCGATCGAATGCGCCCCGCAAGTCGGTGCGGAAGAGGCGAAACGCGCTGACACTTCGCGCGGCGGTGGCGCCCATCGCCTCCTCCAGGGCGTACTTGGTGATCCGAGACGCTGCGGACCGCCAGAG
>JBAQGL010000407.1:0-2957 GCA_049287785.1 Candidatus Dormiibacterota bacterium
ATTGACAGGAGGCTGCCCGGCTGCTGTTCCGCGATCAGCTCCACGCTGCTCCGACGGGGGGAAAGCCGACTGGCGGACTGCTCGCCAGGGCACAACGCGCCCTACGGACAGGAAATCGTCCGGGCCGCAGCGAATTTGAAAGCGACCGAGAGAGCGCGACAATCTGCTTGCGCGAACGAGGGAGCGGCCAAGCTGAGCAGCGCCCCGGGATGATTTCCTGTCCGTTGCCCCAGGGTGGGGCCTCACGCGGCGAAGCAGCTGCGCATTTTCCTGTCCGTCGAAACAGCGCGGGGCCTGGCGAACCAGACTGGGGCCTCCTGCGCGATGGCCAGGCGAGCTACGAGGCCTTGCGCTCCAGCAGGCGGCGGCGGATCTCGTCCGGTGCGACCAGCTCGACCGCGGAGCGAGGTCCGCAGCCGGGGCAGATGCGGTGGCCGCCGACCGACTCACCGTCAGCGCCGTAGTACAGCACCGAAAGCATCTCGCCCTTGCAGCTCGGGCACCGGTCGGAGGTTTCCGGGTTCGTCTCCATCGCTCCACTGCATGATCGCATGGAGGCGGCCAGTCGGGGAGCCAATGGAGTCACCGTCACCGACCCGCCATGGTCCGGGACGGACGTTACGCTCGGCGCCATGGGACCGCTGCCGGCCGGCGACGTGACCGCGACTCTCAACGCCTACCTCGACGAGCTGGATCGGTGGTCTGCGCGGCTCAACCTCACCTCGATCCCGCGAGACCAGATGTGGGCGCGGAATGTTGTCGAGGTGCAGGAGTTGCTCGATGTCGCCGCTCCATCCGCTCGAAGCAGGGTCGTCGATATCGGATCGGGGGGCGGCGTGCCGGGACTGGTGATCGCGATCCTCCGGCCGGATCTGTCGGTGACCCTGATCGATTCCGACCGGCGTAAGACCGGATTCCTCATCCATGCCGCCGGACTGCTCGGCCTCACCGGCGTCGCGGTCGAGGCGATCCGCGCCGAGGACGCTGGACGCCGAGACGGCTTACGCGAGGGGTTCGACCTGGCGACATCCCGGGCGACGGCGCCGCCGCCGGTGCTGTGCGAACTGGCACTGCCGCTGGTTCGGGTGGGCGGACAGCTCTGTGCGCTGGTCGCCGGGGCTCCGGGGCCGCTGGCGGCGTGCGTCGCGGCCGCGTCAGCCTGCGGTGGGAGTGCTCCCGAGGCTCCGGCGCACGGGGTGCTCAGGGTCCACAAGGTGGCGCCCACGCCCGAGCAATATCCTCGCCGGCCGGGAACCCCGAACCGCCACCCGATCAGCTGATCCGCCGCCGGATCGCCGCGATCACCACCGCCCGCTCATTCCATGGGATCTCACCGTGTGCGGTCTCGAGCGTCTTCTCGTGCCCCTTGCCGGCGGCGAGCACGGTGTCGCCCGGTGCGGCATTGGCGATCGCATAGCCGATCGCCTCCTCACGGTCCGGGACGACCAGGACGTTGTTACCGCGATCGCCGCCCGCGTCCACCGCCCCCTGCGCGATCTGCTCGAGGATGAGAGTGCGGTCCTCCCCGCGCGGGTCCTCATCAGTGATGACGCTGATATCGGCATGCCGCGCCGCGACGGATCCCATCGCCGATCGCTTCTCCACATCACGTTCGCCGGCCGACCCGAAGACCACCCAGAGCCGGCCCGATGTCGTCCGGCGCAGCTCCCGGAGCACGGTCTCGAGCGCGTCGGCGGTGTGCGCATAGTCCACCACCACCGCGAACGGCTGACCAAGCTCCACCAGCTCCATGCGTCCGGTGACGGCCGAAGCTGCCTCGAGGCCTCGCACCGCGCTCGCGAGATCGGCCCCGGTCGCGCAGGCTGCCGCCAGCGCCGCCAGGGCGTTGCGCACGTTGAACGTCCCGGCGATGCCGAGCCGGATCGGGACAAGGCCCCACGGTGTCCGCGCGGTGAAGCGAACCGCTGACGGCTCGGCCACGATGTCATCGGCGCGCAGGTCCGCGGCGACGCCGGGCTGGTCGGTGTAGGTGAGCCTGCTGGCGACCGGGATGGCTGCGAGTCGAGGAAAACCGAATGGATCCCCCGCATCGAGCACGGCGATGCCGTCGGGCCTCGTCGAAACGCGCTCGAGGAGCCGGGCCTTGGCCGCCAGATACCGGTCGCGGCTGCCGTGGAGTTCGAGGTGCTCGGTGGTGATCCGTGTGAAGACCGCGACGCGGAAGTCCACGCCGTCGGCGCGATGCATCTCGAGCGCGTGGGACGAGGTCTCGAGAGCGACGTGCGTGCAGCCGGCATCGAGGATGCGGGCGAGCTCGGCCTGCAACTCCGGCGCCTCGGGGGTCGTCTGCCGCGAGGGGTTGAGGGCAACATCGTCGCCGGTGCGCCGGTCGACGGTCGTGATGGACGCTGCTGCAAATCCCGCAGCGCGCCACGCATGCCAGAGCAGCGTCGCGGTAGTCGTCTTCCCATCGGTACCGGTGATCCCGACGACGCAGAGGCCGCGGCTCGGGTGGTCGTGGAAGGCAGCGGCGAGGTCGGACAGCGCCAGCCTCGAGTTGCCGACAACGATCACCGGGATTCCTGCTCCGACAGCCCCCGAGGAGGCACGCTCTGCCACCACCGCCACCGCGCCACGCCGGATCGCGTCGGCAATGAATTGATGGCCGTCGACGCGCAGTCCGGATATCGCCACGAAGAGGCTGCCGGGTGTCACCGCCCGTGAGTCCGACTCGATCGCGCCGACCTCGAGCCCAGCCGCGGACGGTGGGGGTGCACTGTCGATCCCGGCCGCGCTCAGCAGGGCCGTGAGTGGGCGCGCCGCACGCGTCGGATGCACCGTCGCAGTCTATGGTAGGGTCGCTCCGATCATGGCTGGAAAAAAGAAGCGGGATGGCGGTGCGCCGGTCTCGCTGGCGGATGCGCTGACCGCGACGCGCGCCGCTCGGCGTCGTGTCCTGGCGCTCGCGGAACGCCTCGAGGAAACGGAACGCACCA
>JBAQGL010000408.1:0-5474 GCA_049287785.1 Candidatus Dormiibacterota bacterium
CTGCATTGTCGATGCAGGTCAGGGCGTGGTCATCGCGTCGCCCGACGGCGCGAGAGTGGATACAGTCCGGAGCGCGATCGCCGCCGCCCGCAATGCGCACGGCCGGGCAATGGCCGCTCGAGCGCTGCCGACCGTTACTCGCGACGGGAGGTTGGTACGGGTGCTCGCCAATGCCGCAACACCCACCGAGGTCCGCGCCGCGCTCGAGGCGGGCGCCGATGGGGTCGGACTGCTTCGCACCGAGCTCGCCTTCCTGGAGGCCAACCACTGGCCGACCGCGGCCGAGCACCGCCGGACCCTTGAACCGGCGCTGACCCCGCTCCGCGGCCTCACCGCGACCGTTCGCCTGCTCGATTTCGGGGGTGACAAGACGCCCCCCTTCCTTAAAGGAGTCCACGGGCGCGGCGTGGAACTCCTCCTGGAGGATGTCGAGGGGCTCTCCGCGCAGCTCGAGGCGATCCTCGAGACCGGCGACGCGACCGAGTTGCGGCTCCTGATCCCGATGGTCACCGAGCCGGGTCAGGTTCGGGCGGTGCGGGCGGCCCTCGAACGCATCGCCGCACGCACCGGCAGCCGGGTCCCCCTGGTGGCCGCGATGGTCGAGGTTCCGGCAGCTGCGGTAATGGCCGACCTCCTCGCGCCCGAGGTCGGGATGTTCAGCATCGGCACCAACGACCTGACCAGCTATCAGCTCGGCATCGACAGGGCTCGTCCCGGGGGATCCCCCGCGCACCACCCGGCGGTCCTACGGTTGATCGCTGCGACCGTTGAGGCGGCGCGGACAGCGGGGATCCCTGTGGAAGTGTGTGGCGAGTCAGCGTCGAACCCTCTGGTCATGCCGCTCCTCGTCGGGCTGGGAGTCCACGAGCTCAGCGTCGGTGCTGCGGCGGTGGCGCGGGTCAGGGCGTGGGTGCGTGCCCTGGATTTCGCCGAGGCCGCAACGATCGCGCGGCGCGCGCTCGACGCCGAGTCCGCAAGCCAGGTGGAGTTGCTGGAACGCCCGCTGCGCGCGCTACTCGACGACGCCGGCTAGCGTCTCCGCGAGCGCGTCGAGCGCGGCCGAAGCATCCTCGCCATCCGCGCGCACCATTAACGTCGTGCCTGCGGTCGCGCCCAGGCCGAGGACGCTGAGGATGCTCTTGGCATCGGCCTCGCGCCCGTTCGCCGCGACCATGATCTTCGAGCGGAAACGCATCGCGGTGCGCACGAAGAGCGCCGCGGGACGGGCGTGCAGTGCGACGCCCTCGGGCAGGGTCATGGTGGCTTCAGAGTTTGCGAGCATCGCGCGCCTCCTCGGCTGCCTGCGCCACCTCGTCGAGTGGCGCACCCGACGAGGCGATGACCGCGGCTGCAACCGCTCCTTCGACAAAGGGTGCGTCGACGAGCCTGATGTGCCCGTTGCCATTGCCGTCGAGCACCTCGCGTACGGTGAGGATTGCGCTGCCCAGATCACACAGGAGCAGGACACCGTCACCCTGGTCGGCTCGCTCGATCGCGGCGCGAACCAGCTCGTCCGACGTGCCGAGACCTCCGTTCTGGTCGCCGCCGGCGGGCTCGATGTGCACGTCCGGCCCTGCCATCTGACCGGCAAGAAGGGTCAGCCCCGCCGCCAGCTGTGGGCTGTGTGAGACCAGTACAATCCCGACGGCCACGACTTCCCTCGCTGTCACGTCATCGGTTCAGAATTCCAACTAGTCTACATCCTCGACCATAATTCAGCAATGCCGAATAGACGGCGACCCACGACCATCCAGTCCGTCGATCGCGCAGCCGCAATTCTCAAAGCGCTCGCCGGCGGCCCGGGCAGGCTGGGTGTCAGTGAGCTGGCCGACCGGCTCGGGCTCGCGCGGCCGACGGTGCACGGTCTCCTGCAGACACTGCTGGCCCAGGGATTCGTCGAACAGGATCGTGTCTCGGAGAAATACCAGCTCGGGGCGGGGCTGCTGCAGCTCGGCTACTCGTATCTCGACGTCAATGAGTTGCGTTCCCGCTCGATCACCTATGCAGCGCAGCTCGCGGTGCGCACCAAGTTCGCGGTGCGCGTCGGCGTCATGCACGGCCCGAGTGCGGTGGTCGTGCACCACGTGTTTCGACCGGATGCCACCCTGCAGATCCTCGAGGTCGGCTCTCAGCTCCCGTTGCATGCGAGCGCGCTCGGAAAGGCCCTGCTCGCGTTCGCTTCCGGCGATGTCCTCGACAACCTCATGTCGGAACCGCTCGAGCGGTTGACCAAGCGGACCGCCAACGCCGCGGCGTTGCGGATCCAGCTGAACACCATCCGCCTCCAGGCAATTGCAACCGAGCGCGACGAGGCGGTTCTCGGCGAGTCGAGCGTCGCAGCGCCGATCTTCGATCGAGCCGGCCATGCTGTCGGTGCCATCGCCGTGGTCGGTGACACGGATCGCGTGTTTTCACGGGGACCCACTCGCGGCCTCGCCAACGCAGTGGTCGACGCTGCGCGCGGAGTCTCGCGCGAGCTCGGCGCTCCCCGGTGGCCCTTCGCCGGATAGGTGTCGCCGGCAGCACGGGCTATGCTCTGCTCGTCGATACGGACGCGGAGGTGCAGTTCCTGTGGCAGCCATCAGGTGATACTCGTTGAGGGGAAGGAGGTCTTCACCGAGCTGACCGAGCTCGTCCACCCCGCGCACACCGCTCTGGTGCTGATCGACATGCAACGCGACTTCGTCGCGCCGGACGGGCTCTTTGGTGAGCTTGACGTCGACCTCTCGATGTATGCGGAATCTCTCCCGAGACTGGCCTTCCTGCTCGACGCCGCTCGGCGTGCGGCGGTGCTCGTGATCCACGTCCAGAACACAACGCTGCCGGATCGCATGAGCGACTCGCCGGCTCAGATCCGGTTCAACCTCCGCATGCATGCGGGCAAACGCCCTGACGAGGTCCCGCTGCGCTACTCCGTGGAAGGAACCCCGGGCCACGAGTTCGTGCAGGAGCTCACTCCGGGCGCGGGCGAGCCGGTCGTCCGCAAGTACCGGTCGAGCGCCTTCTGGGGCACCAACCTCGAGCTCCTGCTGCGGAGCAATGGCATCCGAACCGTGGTGATCGGTGGCTGCACCACCGAAGGGTGTGTCGAGTCGACGGCACGTGATGCGCTGTTCAACGACCTCTACGTCGTGATCGCGGCCGATGGCGTCGCGAGCGACGACAGGGAGCAGCACGAGGCGTCCATGCTGCTGATGCGTCATCGCTTCGACATCGCGACCGCCGGCGAGATCGCGGACGTGTGGGCAACCGCGTCGCAGCCCGACGGAGCGGCACGCTGACCACAACGGCCCGAATCCGCACAACGGCCCGCATCCGCAGAAAGGCCCGCATCCAATGGTGATCACCGACGTCGTTGCCGTCCCGGTCCGTTCGGGATTCTTTGCCGACGACCAGGCAGCCATACGCGCAGGAGCCGTCCATGATGGATTCACCTACGCGGGCGTGCCGATCACGGCAGGGTTCGCGACGATCCGTCAGCCGGGTGAGGCGGTATCGGTGCTGTTGCTCCTCGAGGACGGACAGATCGCGCATGGTGATTGCGCGGCGGTGCAGTACTCGGGCGTCGGTGGGCGCGAACCACTCTTCCTCGCGCACCCCGCTGCGGAGCTGATCGAGCGTCACGTTGCGCCGCTGCTGCGCGGCAGGGAGATCACGGGCTTCCGCGACGCCGCGCGCGAGGTCGACGCGCTCGTGGTCGAAGGCCGGCGTCTCCACGCGGCCATCAGGTATGGCGTGACGCAGGCACTGCTCGACGCGGTTGCCCGCGCGCGCCGCATCACCATGGCCGAGGTCGTCCGTGACGAATTTGCCACCGGCATCGCGATCGCACCGGTGCCGCTCTTCGTGCAATCCGGAGATGACCGGTACATCAACGTGGACAAGATGATCCTCAAGGAGGCGGACGTTCTCCCGCATGGCCTGATCAACGAGATCGACACCAAGCTCGGCCGCGATGGCGAGCTGCTGCTGGACTATGCCGCGTGGGTTCGCGACCGGATCATCACGTTGCGAGCGCGGCCCGATTACTCGCCACGGTTGCACTTCGATGTGTACGGCACCATCGGGCTGGCGTTCGACGGCGATATCGACAGGGTGGGCGGGTACCTCACACGTCTCGGCGAAACCGCCCGGCCTTTTGCCGTGTGCGTCGAGCACGTCATCGACGCGGGGAGCCGTGATGCGCAGGTTCGCGCGTTCGCCGCGCTACGAGCCGCGCTCCGGTCTCGCGGCAGTGACGTGCGTATCGCCGTCGACGAATGGTGCAACACGCTCGAGGATATCGAGGTCTTCGTCGAGGCCCAGGCGGCGGACGTCATCCACGTCAAAACGCCTGATCTCGGCGGGATCAACAACACCATCGAGGCGTTGCTGATGGTCGCGCGCCATGGTCTCGCCGCCTATTGCGGCGGCAGCTGCAACGAGACCGACCGATCCGCGCAGATATCTGCGCACGTCGCCATGGCGTGCGGCGCAACGCAGGTGCTCGCCAAACCCGGAATGGGTGTCGACGAGGGAATGATGATCGTCGGCAATGAGATGGCTCGCGTTGCGGCGCTGATCGCCGCGAGAGCCGGGACACCGGCGTGAGGCCCCTCGAGGACGTCCGCGTCATCGCCATCGAGCAGTACGCCGCAGGGCCATTCGGCAGCGTGCAGCTCGCCGACCTCGGCGCCGACATCATCAAGATCGAGGATCCGGCCAGCGGCGGAGACATCGGCCGGTACGTGCCTCCGCTGCAGGAGGGCGAGGACAGCCTGTTCTTCGAGACCTTCAACCGGAACAAGCGAAGCGTCGGACTCGACCTCAAGTCAGCAGCCGGACGAGCCGTGTTCGAAGACCTAGTGCGCGTCAGCGACGCGGTGTACTCGAACCTCCGGGGCGACGTCCCGCGCGACCTGCGCATCACCTACGCCGACCTCGAGCATCTCAACCAGCGAATCGTGTGCTGCACGCTCACCGGGTTTGGCACGACCGGACCGCGAAAGAGCGAACCCGGTTACGACTATTTCCTGCAGGGGATCGCCGGGTGGATGGACATCACCGGGGAGCCGTCAGGGCCTCCAACCAAATCGGGTCTCTCGCTGGTCGATTACTCGGCGGGGCTGGTGGCCGGAGTCGCCATGCTCGCCGGCATTCATGCCGCACGCCGCGACGGTGTCGGGATGGACTGCGACCTCAGCCTCTTCGACACCGCGCTGGCGATGCTCACCTACCCGGCGACCTGGCACCTCAATGGTGCGTTCACGCCGGCACGGACGCATCACTCTGCGCATCCGTCCCTGGTTCCGTTCCAGGCATTCCAGACGCGTGACAGCTGGATCGTTGTCGGATGTCCGAAGGAGAAATTCTGGATACGACTGGTCGATGCGATCGGCCTCCCCGAGCTCGCGACCGATCCGCGATTCTCGACATTCGCAGACCGCCGCGATCACGCGGATGCGTTGCTCCCGATCCTGCAGACCGTGTTCGAG
>JBAQGL010000409.1:0-8315 GCA_049287785.1 Candidatus Dormiibacterota bacterium
GAGCTGCTCCGCTACTCCGGCGCCGGCGGCGAGGACGAGCAGCTGGCAGCGCTCAGGGCACGTCGCGCGGGCTGATCCGGGCTACCCGGCGTCGGCGGGCCAGTCAGGCTCAGCGCTGGTCACGACCAGGGTCACCGGTCCGTCGTTGACCAGCGTGACGGCCATACGGGCACCGAAGGTGCCGGTTTCGACGTGGTGCCCGAGCCTTCGGAGCGCCGCGACGAAGGACTCGTAGAGGGCGGCGGCCCTGTCAGGTGCCGCGGCGCGCACGAAGGAGGGGCGATGGCCTCGTGACGTGTCCGCGTGGAGCGTGAACTGGCTCACCACCAGGGCGGCACCCCCGGAGGCTGCCAGGTCGAGATTCATCCGGCCGTCGGCGTCGGGAAAGATCCGGAGGGTCGCGATCCTGCCGGCGAAGCGCTGCGCGACCGCTTCGTCGTCGCCGGGACCGACCGAGAGCAGGACGCAGAGCCCTGCCTCGATGGCGCCGACGGTCGCCGACCCGACATCGACCTTGGCGTGGCTGACCCGCTGAACGACCGCCCTCACTCGAGGAAGCGCAGGCCGCGCCACATCCGCATCGCCTCCGCCTCGGCTTCGAGGAAGCTCGGCCGCGAGTCGCGCATGCCGTGGACGAGGAAGCTCCAGGCTCGGCGTTCGCCGTCGGCTCCGTCGATCGTCCCGAAGGCGCTGCCGAGCGCGCGCGGCGGGTACATCTCGATGCGGTTGCCGTCGCGCATCCGCTTGAAGATCGGCCGGCGTACGAGGATCGATTCGAGCGCCCGCCGGTCGGCGAGCCTGCCGTTCAGGAGGTGGACGGTGCGCAGCTTGGCGATCGGGTTGTCGGTGTCGCGGATGTCGACCCTGCACATGAAGCGCTCGGAGAGATCGCGGAGCACGAACACCAGCGCGAGCGCGTCGGTCTCGTCGCCGGCAACGCGAATGAATCCGGCGGCGGAGAGATCGATCCCCTGCGGGTCATCGCGGAGATCGGCGGCGACGGCCTGGTCGAAGAAGAGTTGGGCGAAGAGATCGGTCGACGCGGCATCGGCCAGCCAGGGGAGCTGGTCGCGCCATTCCCGGCTTGTGATGAGCTCGGTGAACCGGTCCTGTAATCGATCCCGGTCGGCTGCCGCGACCCCGCGCACGCGAACGTGGATGACCCGGGCCATGCTTTGATTGTACGGGCGCTTCGGTGGCCCAAACGCGCCATGGGAGGCGCGAGGCATGCCGCTACACTGCGTCGCGGATCGCCGAGGTAGCTCAGTTGGTAGAGCACAGGTCTGAAAAACCTGGTGTCGACAGTTCGATCCTGTCCCTCGGCACCACCATTTTGCCTACGTATTTACTGCAGCAGCGCGGCGCAAATCCACTGATCTGTGTGAAATGACACCTTCCCTGACACCTTCGTGACCCATCTACTACGCGATCGCGCGCGGTCCATTTAGCCTCGCTCGCTCGAGCGCGCAATTAAACCCTGCCCCATGTGTTGCCGGCGACGTCAGGTTGGTGTCAGCGCGAACCGCGTCCTGAGCAGTGCGAGGTTGAACTCGGCGGCAACCGAAGAGGATCCGGACGAGGTCGGGACCGGTGGAGGCAGCGGCGCGCACGTCTTGTCCCACTGCGCGTCGTTGACACGGGGAGGGAGGTCGCCGCTGGTCAGGTACGCCGCGACCGTGCGGTCAACGCAGAGATCGCCCGATAGCGAGTCGGCGTGGTTGGTCCCGCCGGGCTCGGCGAGCAGCACCGAGTGCGGGAACAGTTGCCGGGCGTCGAGGCTGCCGTCGAACGGTGTCGCGGCGTCAAGAGTCTCGTCGATAAGCAGCATGTTCTTGATACCAGTTCCGTTGACGGTGAAGAGACTCCTGGACGGCGCCGGCCAGTAGATGCACGGAGCGTTGAACCAGGCGTTGCCCCAAGCCTCGAACGGAGCACGCGCGTAAATAGCTGACACGTCATGGTTCCAGGTGGACCACTCCAGTGGCCAGTGCGAGTCTGTGCAGATCACCGAGAGGTAGACGGCGAATCCGTTGTCGTTACCGGGTCCGTCGACCGCTTGATACAGAGCGATGAGCTCGTTCGCCGCGGCGGTGTCGTGCTTGTTCACCCAGTCAGAGAAGGCCTGCGCCCAGGTGACCCACGTGCCGTTGAAGTAGCCCGGCTCGATGAAGAGGTCCGTCCACTCATCGGGCCCCACGATCCCGCCGGCCGGATGGGCGGCGAGGTTCGCCTCGGCGGTGTAGAAGGCGTGCTTGACGGCCGCCGCAGTCGTCCCCAAGTGATAGATCGAGTCGTACTTCGCAATCCAGCCCATCCAGATGTCGACGTTGCGGTTGAATGGCACATCCTGGTCGAGGTTGAGGTCGTGGTAGTCGTTGCGCAACATGTCGACATTGCTGTCCAAGATAATCCGGCGCACGTGCGTTGGGAACATCGTCGCGTACGTCTGGCCGATGTCGGTGCCGTACGAAAATCCGTAGTACGTGATCTGCGCCTTGCCCAGCGCCTCGCGGATGCTGTCGACGTCCCGCGCGACGTCGCGCGTCGTCATGTTGCGGAGCAGCGCCGATTGCAGCGAGCTGTGGTTATCGCACGCCTGCGCGTACGACTGCGAGTACTCAAGCCAGAAGTCGAGGAGATGCGGCGTGGTCGCGATGTAGCTGGGCCGAGGACCGTAGAAATAGTTTGGGATACAGCTGATCGCCGGCACGCTTGACCCAACACCGCGGGGATCGAAGCCGATCCAGTCATAGTCGGCAGCGGCTGCTGGGAAACCCTCGGCTTGGAGCGCCTGGATCAGGAACACATTGAGGTTGAGCCCGGAACCGCCAGGACCACCGGGGTTGCTCAAGATCACGCCCTGATAGTCGGCGGCGCTCGACGTGTGCCGGATGCGCGACACCGCGAGCTGGATGTGCCGACCTCCAGGGTTGCCGTAGTCGAGCGGCACCGAGACGAAACCGCACTGTGCGTGTGCGGACTGCAACGAGGGATCCGAACAGGGCCCCCACGCGATCGAGCCGGTACCCGGAGACGCTGCCGCGCGTCCAGCGGGTGCCGCGATCCAGACCGTCCCTCCGAGCAAGGCCGACACGGCGACCGCTGCGATCCGACCCCTCATGACACATCCCTCCAATGCTGGACGTGCGTCATTCTGAGGCGTTGGGAGCGAGCCCGCAACTCGCAGTCAGAGGCGATCGTACGCCGCCGCTCGGGTAGGGCCCCCGGTGGCAGCGTCTGCTGACGTTTATCGGATCAAGTAGGAAGGAGCTCGCCAGGCTAACAATCTAGCAAAGGTTCGGCCGCGCCTTCGACGATCTACGGACGGTTCTTCAGAATCCCAGGTCCGAGACGCTCACGCCCAGGGCCTTGGCAAGCCGGCGACGGTAGAAGAGACGTGGCAGCGTATCGCCGGCCTCCCACGCCTTCACCGAGCGCACCGAGGCTCCCACCTTCTGAGCCAGCCCAGCCTGGGTCCACTCACTCGGATTCGTCGCATCCGCCTGTCGTTGCGAGCGAAGCTCCAGAATCCTGCTTGGCCCTGATCTCGCGGGCGACTTGCGATTCTGCACCATACTGCCCGATACTGCCAGTACGGTTGGCAACCGACGTCGACGAAACCGCCTCGATGCCAGGTGGTTTCGCCTTCGCGACAGACTGAAGTCGCAACCTGAGCCCCCCTCTCGGGCGCTCCGACGTATCGTACGGCGGAGCGCCTTTCTGCTGCCGGCGATGCGTCCTCCGGTCGGAGCGGCGTCTCGGCACCATCATTTTTAACAACGAACTGACCGCAAAGGCGCGGCGCGAATACACTGATTTGTATGAAGTGACACCTTCATGAATTTCTCGCTCGAGCTGACGGCTCGACCGGCCGCGACAAAACTAGTGCCCCGGGTTGCGGTCGACTGACCACGACTTAGCATCTAGGACAATGGCTCAGGTCTCGGGGTCACACCCGCTCTACAAGAAGGGCTTCACTATCGATGTCTGATCATCCATGGCCCAATCCGGGTATCGTCCCAAGGCGTTCCTCAATAGCCGTGCGTGGGGGAATTGGCTCGTGATTCCATTTGGGATCCATCGCCGTATTCCGCTGGTGCGACGGCCGTTCTACCAGCGGGATCAGGCGATCCGCGAACGCGACGCGCTCGCAGCTGAGCTGAACCTCATGAAGACGACCGCGGTCACCGCGCCGCAGCCGAGGAAGGATGACGACGGCGCCATGGTGGAGAGGATCATCGCAGCCTATGTGCAGTCGGTCGGCGTCACTCAGCAGTCAGATTCATTCTGGGACAACGCCTTCTTCAAGCTGAAGCGTGACATTCACGACGCGCTCATTGCGAAGGACCGCCACGTTCTCGCCGAGATGCTCCAAGATCCTGGCCGAACCGACCTGTTCTACGGTTTCGAGAACCTCGCGCGCAGTCTTGCGCATGGGGTGGAGTATCGAGGCCGGAACGTTCACCTCGACCTGTTGCTGCTGTCCGAAGCGATAGGAGTCGAGAGGAGCAGAAACCCCGAATATGGGGAGCCAACCACGTTGCCGGATGTCGAGCCACTTTTGGAGAGACTCGACGAAGCTCTCGGCGCTACGCTGCAATTCCCGAATCCCTTTCCCGGCGAGGTCGGATTGGCTACTTCGCGTGGCGTTGCCAGTTATCGCGCGGTTCAGGCGATCTTTCAAGCCTGGCGCATCGCCGAATTGGTCGATCAGAGACCCGGTGCGCGAGTGCTCGAAATCGGTGCGGGCCTCGGTCGTACCGCGTACTACGCGACTCAGTTCGGGGTGTCGGACTACACGATCATCGACATTCCCCTGTCGAACGTGGCGCAAGCTGCGTTTCTAGGCCGAGCATTGGGCACCGAGGCCATCAGGCTCTTCGGCGAGGACGGTTCAGGCGTTCGCATTCTGCCACCGCCTGTGTTCCTCGAAGGCGATGACACCTACGATCTGGTCGTCAACGTTGATTCGTTGACGGAACTGGCACGTGATGTTGCCCGATCTTATGCTGAAGCGATCAAGGTCCGGGCCGCGGTGTTCCTGTCGATCAATCATGAACACCAGGCCTTCACGGTCCGTGAGTTATTCAACCAAATTGGACTGAAGGCCGCGAGCCGCGCACCGTATTGGATGCGGCGAGGTTACGTGGAAGAGGTGTTCCCTCTGCGACGGCACCGGTAAGCAACGCGCGCCGCCACTTCTATGTCGACGTTAGGCCGACTAGGTGACGCCTCTCAACACAACAAGCTCGCGTCCTTCGACAGCCGCGAGGCAACGTCGTATCCGTACACGGAGATGGTGTACGGCCCGCGCTTGTACACGACCGCCGGTGGCCCGAAGATCGCCTCTGATGGCAAGGAACGCCCGCAGTTTTCCCCCATCCAGGGCGTGATCACGAAGGTGCGCCCGACGGTTGGTGTGTACTCGCCTTTCGGGGCAAAGGCATAGGGGCACAGGCTCCCGGACCCACCAGCGCACGCCGCGCCACCGACCACCGGCCATACCGACAACACACCATTGGATCGCCAGTCGAGGTCGTATGACTCCCAGTATCCCGCGTACCCATGAGTCAGTCCGTGTTCCAGTAGCACGGGCAACGGGTCCGAAGCCGCCGGGACCTGGAGCCGGTCGTAGAACTGCGACGCGTCGAAGGTCGCTGTGCTCACCGCGTTGTTGAGGGCGAACAGACTGAACACGCCCACGGCGCCGAGCGCTGCAGCCCCGGCGCGTGAGCGCCACCTCGTGAGCGGCTTGGACCCGTATCGCACGGCAATCACCGGGATCAGGGCCGCTGCTGCGAAATAACATCCGACGAGGTAGTGGCCTTGCATCGGAGCCCCGCCGCCAACGAAGCCGAGGAATACGAAAGCGCCGACAAGGAATGCGAAGTTCATGCCCCAGAACAGCCCGAAACCGGCAAGCGTGGTGTCCAATGGCATGGAGCGAGGCTCGGGGGCGGTTCGCTGACGAACACCGACGACAACGAGTGCCGCGAGGCTGAGCGCCGTGGCGATGCAGAGGACCACGGCCACAACTGACAGTGGGTCGCCGTACCACCCTCCGCCGATGGTCCACACGAGGGTCTGGACTGCGAGTCCGATGCCTCGGACCACGCCGCTCAGACCGCCGCTGCTGTTCAGAATCACGACGGTGCGGATCCCCTGAGCGTTCATCACGACAAACGTGAGTCCGATGGCCACCAACGCTCCACTCAAAGTGACCAGGAACGACCGCGCCTGAGGGGCGACTACCCGCCGCCGCAGCACCGCAACCGTCGCGATATAGGGGACGAGGCCGAACGCCAGTAGCTGTGGATCGGTGACAACGCTTATGCCGACGACGACGCCAACGATCGCGGAGCGCCAGACGCTGTGCCGGTGGCGCAAATCGAGGACGAGGTGCCAGCCCAGCAGCACGGCCGCCGCGTACGTGGTGATGTGGTTGTCGGGAAACAGCAGCGGCCAGAGCACCACGGTCGGAAGGACGAGGAGCATGACCGAGGTGAGGAGCGTTCCCTGTCGGCCCAACACCAGGTGCGCGGTGCGGACGAGGAGCAACCCCATCGCCACCGTGAGGACGGGTCCGGTCCAGTACTCGACGCCCGCGCGGAACGGCAGCCACTGGAGCAGCTCGTCGAACCAGATGACGCCGATCGACGTCTGAGTCGGCAGGAGCTGCGGGCCGTGGCCCGTCGCCAGCCCCTGCGAGATGTAGCTCAGCTCAGGGGCGTCGCTAAACCGGAAGACCGCCGCGAGCAGTATGGGCAGCCGCACCAGCGTGGCCACGAACGAGATGAGCGCGGCCGACCCCGCGATGCCGACGACGATGCCGAGTGCCGGCAGGCGCCTCGAGCCGGCGCGGGACACCAACGAGATCGTTCCTACGTCCGCCACTCGGCACAGCCTATGGCTTGCCCTTCGGGATCGAACGCAAGTACGGCGTCTTCGCGGAGATGTTGCATCGCCGTCATCGTCTGCGCTTCACGAGCGAGCACAGTCGGGGCACGATTCCGTTGTGCCGAGCCCCCCGCTTCGAGGTTATCCGACTTGAGCTCTGAAAACCAGACGTCCCCAATGGTCCACCCGACCGCGGACATTGAGCCTGGGGTCACGATCGGATTGCGTACTCGGATATGGGCTCGATCACACCTCCGCATCGGCGCCTCCGTCGGCGACGACTGCATCATCGGGGAGAACGTGCTGATCGATGTCGGTGTGCAGGTCGGCAGTCGTTGCAAGATCCAGAACAACGCCCTTCTCTACCACGGTGCTGTGCTTGACGATGAGGTGTTCATCGGACCGGGCGTCTGCCTGACCAATGACCGCTATCCCAGAGCGGCGGCGCCGGACGGGTCGCTCAAGACTGAGGCCGACTGGGTGGTCTCGGGGGTGTCGGTCGATCGGGGAGCCTCGATCGGAGCGTATGCGGTGGTGGTTGGCGGTGTCCGCATCGGCGCCTGGTCAATGGTTGGTTCCGGTGCCGTGGCGACGCGCGACGTACCTGCTCACGCAGTCGTGGCGGGCAACCCGGCTCGACGCATCGGGTGGGCCTGCCGTTGCGGTCATCCCCTCGACGCAGCGTTCATCTGCACCGCTTGCGGTACCAAGCACATGCTGGTCGACGCCGCGGTCGTCGTCCTCGTCTAACCCCGACCCTCCCTGGCACGCTGCGTCGAGGTAGGCCCGCGGATGAGGTCATTCTGAGCCGCTCCGTGGATGCGGCCGACGCGGCCCGACGGCGATGTTGCAGACGGTCGAGCGAGTCTGTAGAGTCACTGCTTGCGGGCCCACCCGTCAGCGATGGCGAGTGGACGGCCCGGAGCGATGGTGGCCCATCAATCCGGACGAGGGTCGAGCCTGAGGGCCACCGAAAGGCACCGCCTCCCGTACCAAAAGCCTCGCGTCGCAAGATGTGGGGCTTTCGTTTTTGGTGGTCCTGCGACCGGTTGGCGGTCGACGACGATGCCATGTGGAGGAACCATCCGTGACAGACATTCCGGCTGATGCGCCCCGCTCGGACGACGGTCAGTGGTGGTGGGACGGAACAGCCTGGCAGCCGGTCGGTCAGGGTGGCCGTGTATCCGCAGGACTCGATCCTCAACTGGTGGCAGCCGCGAGGAAGGAACTGCAACTCGACAGTGACATGGAGCAAATCGCCGCCTTCGCGCCTGGTGACTACCAGAAGTACCAGGAGGAGCGACGGATCCTCGCCGACTTTGTCGACAGCGCGGAGTCCAACAATCCGAACGTTGCGGTCCCTGTGCCGGACGAGTGGCACAAGGAGCTGCAGCTGATCGGCGAAGCTCGCAAGGACC
>JBAQGL010000410.1:0-1555 GCA_049287785.1 Candidatus Dormiibacterota bacterium
GCGCTGCCACCGCGCCTGCTCGGCCTCGATGAGCGAAAGGAACCGCTCCTCCAGCGTCTGGCGCACCGGCTCGACGGCATAGACCCTGGCACCGGTGGACACCACGTCGGCCACGAGATCCGGCACCGCGTCCGCGTCGACCCCGTCGACGACATACCACCCGTCGTGCTCGGCGAGCGTTCCGCGGCGGGCGAGCGCCGCACGCCCGGCGTCGCTGAGCCCGGTGAGCCGAATGCGTACACCGCCGCTCCCCAGCAGCTCGTCGAGGCGCCCGATCGCCAGGACATGACCGTCGGCGACCACGGCGGCGCGATCGCAGATCTGCTCGACCTCGCCGAGGAGATGCGAGTTCAGGAAGACAGCGCACCCGCGGTCGCGAAGATGCCGGATGATCGTTCGGGTATCGGCACGGCCGACGGGATCCAGTGCCGATGTGGGCTCATCGAGGATCACCAGCTCCGGGTGCCCGAGCAACGCGACGCCCAGGCCGAGACGCTGCTGCATTCCCTTGGAGAACGTCTCCACCTTGGCGTCGGCATGGCCGGTGAGCCCGACGGTGGACAGCGCTCCGGAGATCTGGGCCGGCCAGTCGGGGCGGGGGACTCCGGCGAGCCGGCAGTGCAGGCCGAGCACCTCGGCGGCACTCAGCCACCCCTGGTACCGGAACAGCTCGGGCAGATAACCCACCCGGCTGCGGGTCTGGCGGTCGCCCGCCGGACGCCCGAGCACCCACGCCTCGCCGCCGGTCGGGCGGCTGAGCCCGAGGAGCAGCTTCACCGCGGTGGTCTTGCCGCTTCCATTCGGTCCGAGGAATCCGAACACCTCGCCCCGGGGCACGACCATGGTGAGTCCGGAGAGGGCCACCGACGCCCCGTAGTGCTTGGTGAGCTCGAGCGTCCGCACCGCCGCCACGTCGACGGGCGGCGGCGCGGCGGTAACGTCAGGCGTCAACGGGTCGAACGTGCGACAGCGAGCACCTCATTCGCGGTGAGCGTTCCGGCGATCGCATCCACGATGCCATTGTGTTGCCACACGACCGCGCTGCCCAGCCCTGTCGAGTCGCCGATGAGCAGTCCTCGGGCTCCGTTGATGGTCACGGGCGAGCCGCTCGCGAGGTCGATGGGGATGGGAACGGGGATGGTCACCGTCGGATTGCCGAGGGCGCGAAGCTCGGAGGCGACGCCCGCCGGTACACCGGGCATCGAGAGCAGGTAATCCTCGAGCTGCCTCGCGGTCACGCCCGTCGAGGTGACCGTCGGTGTGCGGGTCGCGACCGCGATGAACGCCGGACCCGAGGGCACGCCGGTGCCGCCGTGGAGCAACGCCGCCGGGTCGACGCCGTACGACACCACCACGGCGGGCTGGATCGAGACCGAGAGCATGCTGCCGTCGAGCCCCGCCGGCATGGTGGGGAGATGACCGCCCGCCCGTCCCACGGCCGCCAGCGCGAGGGCGGCGTCAAACTTGAAGGTCACGATGCCTCCGGAGACGACGGCGTAGGTCGGCGCCGCCGTGATCCCGGCCGGCAGCGCGGCCACCACGGGCACCCCGAGAC
>JBAQGL010000411.1:0-13778 GCA_049287785.1 Candidatus Dormiibacterota bacterium
GGCGGAGGTGATGTCCTCCGCGTACGTCGAGGACGTGCTGGCGCGCGTTGTGTAGGCAACGCCGTTGCTGGTGCCCGGGGTGATCACCCCCGGCGACCCTCCGGTGATCAGCGCACCGAACACAAGCTCGCCGGCGGCGACCGCCGCAGTCGGCCCGCTGTCGACTGCCGTGCTGTTGCCGGACGCCACCGCCATGTGGTCGAGCGGTGCGCTGAGGGCCACGCCCGAATACTCGGCAACGGCGCCCCCGAGGTATGCCGCCGCCGGCGCGCTGACCGTGATGGTCAGACCTGAAGCGGCCTTGCTGCCGGCAAGGTCGTAGAGCGCGATGTCCCCGGCGCCGGCGTAGGTCAGCGCCGACGGTCCACGCGTCCAGGCGCCATTGACACTGTCCGACACGCCGACCTGTCCCGCCGCGTTGTACTCGGAGAACCAGCCGACCAGAAGATCGCCGCTGCCGATCGGACTGCTCAGCGTGACCGGAACCGACGCAACCCTGGACCCCGTCGAAACGGCGGCCCCCTGGATGAATGTGATGCCGCCTGCCGCCCGGGCCGGCGTGGCGTTGAACACAGAAACGACGGCAGAGGCACCGAGCAAGGAGACAGCCGCCGCGGCCACGACTGCTTTGGACGGCAGGTTCATTCGCGACCGCGCCTCCATACCTGTCCTCTGGTCGGATGTTGGATCGCGGCCACGTCGCAGAACGATGAGCGCGGAGCACGTCCCCTGGACACATGCACCTGTCGTAGACCGCCTACGACATCCGCATCAAAGTTCTTCGCGACGGGATGCTCCAGCAGTCGCCGGCCAGGGCGCGGCGTCGATCGATCGCAACCGCAGCTTGAATGGACTGTTGCGGTTGGGTAACGGAGGTGTGACACGGCGCGGGACGCCGCGCGCTCGAACGCCGCGACGGCTCTAGGTTGGTCGTCGGCGCACGTGACCAGCGTGAGCGCCGGGCGGTGATAGCCCATCGGCTTCAGCGCCTTCGCGGTCGCCTAAAGGAGACAGCGCAATGAGAGCAAGCCCACGCAGGGTCCTTGGCCTGAGCGTACTGCTGGTCGTCGCCAGCCTTACAGTGGGACTCCTCGCCGAGAGTTCTCCGACACTGGTTTCGGCACAATTAGCCTCTCACCACCGTCGCCATCCGACCCCGACACCAACGCTGACCGCCACGCCATCGCCGTCACCCACATCGACTCCAACCGCGATCATCACGCCAACTGGGGTGCCCTCGTCCACTCCAACAGCCCCGGCTACAGCGCCCGCGACGCCGTCGGCGACTCCATCCGCCACGCCGGCGCCGTCACGGTGGCCGGCCACCAGCCTCCACTTCACCGCCAACGGCAACCTCAGCGCGTCAGGGGAGTACGTGCCCCAGCTCGATGGCTTCAACCTGGCCGACGTCAGCTCACTGGCGGAGGTCAACGCGCTGCCAATGGGCGTCCAAGGTCTGGTCTGGTTGGGCACCTGCGCGGGAGCCACGAGCAGCTTCGATTCAACGGTTGATGCCTTCGTCGGCAATGCCAAGTTGTTCGGTTTCTACGTAATGGACGAACCAGACATCTCCTCGTGCTCGGCTGCGAATCTGAAGGCTGAGGACGACTGGATTCACTCCCATGTACCCGGAGCCCGAGCCTTCGCTGTACTTGAGAACCAGTCGGCGGCCGTCGATCCGTCCTACGGCTGGTATACCCCGGCCAACTCCGACCTCGATCTGGTCGGGCTTGACCCCTATCCGGTGCGCTCCGAACTGAGCAGTCCGGACTTCGCCGAGATCAGCCTGCGTGTGTCCGCGGCGACGGCCGCGGGATGGCCGGTGAGTTCGCTCGTTCCGGTCTACCAGACGTTCGGCGGGGGTACGGGCTCGGACGACGCCGGTGGGCACTGGGTGCTGCCGACGGCCCCACAGGAGGACACGATTCTGGCCGACTGGGCGGCCGTCGTGCCCACTCCGGTCTTCGACTACGCGTACTCCTGGGGCGCACAGGACAGTGATGTGGCGCTGAGCCAGGTGGCGCCGCTCCAGGCCGTCTTCCTAGCGAAGAACACCGGAACCTGACAGCTTGGCCTGCGGGCCACTTCCGTCCCTCTGTGACAGCCGAGGCGGACTATTTTCGAACAGGCCGCCGTCTGGATGTCATGCCGGGTGTACGCGGCCACATGTCGATCAATGACGTCGCTCGGCGTGGTCATCACAGGACATCCGCATCATCCAGCCCGCGCCGTCACAGGGCCATCCGGCCTGCATCCGACCGACCCGGTTCCCCAGTCTCGGCAGGTTCCACGAGCACATGTCTGAAGCCCCCGGCGGCTTCCTCCCGGTGGAGCAGCGCCACCGCCTCGAGCCGGGAGTGCACCTCCAACTTGGCGAGGACGTTCTGAATGTGCGTGCGAGCCGTGGAGTAACTGACACCCAACGCCAGCGCGAGCGCGCCGGTGCCGTGACCGAGCGCCAGTAGCCGCAGGGCATCTCGCTCGCGCGGCGTGAGGTCGCTGATACCCCGCTGCGGACCCCGAAGGATCCGACGGGCGGTCATGCCGCTGAAGCGTATGGGGACGCGAGTCTGGGGAGCCCCGTTCATCAGCCTGGCAAGCGTGGCGCTGACGTTTTCCAGGCCCTGCTCTTTGGAGATGACCCCGGTGACACCGGCCGCCAGCACCTGTTCGAGCAGGCGCGGATCCTCGGCTCCGTACAGCACCACGATGCGGGTCTCAGGATGCGCGCGCTGGATGGTCTGCAGTGCGGCGAGCCCGCGCTCATCGCCGTATTCGAGTTCCAGGAGGCACGCACCCGTCGGCTGAGCCGAGACAGCCTCGACGGCCTCCTCGGACGAGGCGACGAGCCACACGTCGTGTCCCAGCGTCTCCAGCACGTGGGCAAACGACTCTGCGAAGAGGCGGTGTCGATCGCAAAAGACAATTCTCACGAGCGTCCGCCCCGGCACGTGGCCGCGAGCGCGCAGCCGGCGATTGGACGCGGCAGTGTGGCCCGCCGCATGACGGACGGCCTCGTTCGCGCCGGCCTTGATGACGCCGTAAACGGTTCACACCCCTCCCAGTTTGGACGCGCGTCCGATACCACGGCGCTAACGGTCACGTTAGGGATCCCCCCCTGCCACATCGTTCGTGCCCCCGCCGAACGAATCGCGCGTGGCGACCCTTACGCCGGTTCTGTGACGTTGGGTCCCAGGTTGCTGTGGTAGTTAACGAGCAATTAAGGCACTGCGAAGCATGGCAGGTTCCTCGTGCATTTGCAGCACCGCGGCCCGACCTCGGAACGGCAACGGGACCCCGGATGCGACGCTGACCTGCAGGTGCTGTATCCGTCTACATCGTCTGCGGTACACCATGCGGGGTTCGAGCCCTCCGCGCGTCGGTCGTCCTGCAATTGAGGGAGGGTGACCTCATGCAGGCGCCGGTTGTCGACCTTGACGGCGGTGGTCAATGGTTGCGCGGTGAGTGGGTTGCGGGTTCTCATCGTGGATGGACAGCCGCTGGTCGGCGAAGCCATGGCGATGAGGCTGACTGTCGAGCAGGGGATACTGGTGCTCGGCACGGCGACTGACGCTGCCCAGGCGGTCATGGCCGTTCAGGTGATGCGTCCAGATGTCGTGCTGGTGGGCGTCCTTCCCAACGGGGTGGTTGCGTCCGAGATGACGCGGATGCTTCGCGAAGCACTGCCCAGCGTTCGCGTCGTGGTGATTGGTATCAACGATGACCCTCGAGCGGTCTGCGACTGCCTGTCGGAGGGCGCGCACTCCTGGTTATCGCTGGACACATCGACGCCGACGCTCGTGCAGGCGATCAACGAGGCGATGTTGGACGAGATCCACCTGCCGCCCCGGTTGCTCACGCCCGTCATTCGGGAGCTTCAGGCGCGCCGCTCCGATCGCGATGAGAACTGGACGCGGCTGGAGAAGCTCAGCGACCGCGAGCGGATCATCCTCGATTGCATGGTCGCGGGTCTCGACCGGGATGCCATTGCGCGCCGCCTCGGTGTCAGCCACAACACGGTGCGAACGCACACGCAGAACTGCTACGCGAAGCTCGGCGTGCATTCGAGCCTGGAGGCGGTGCACGTCGCATTCCGCTGCGGCATCCGCCCGCGGGTGCTCGGACCGGGGGCTTCCCGTCCTGTGCCGGGCGCGGAGAGCGCCTACGTCAAACGGGTGAGGGTGGCCTCATCTGCACTGCCGATGCGCGTGGTCGCCGGCGCCTACAAAATCGAAGAGAGCCGCAAGTAGCGTTCAGGGGGTCGCATCGAAACGGGGATGGAAATCAGTGAGGCGGCGAAGCGCATCTTCCGCGCCCGTGGTCTGGTCATCCTCGCGTTCTTGTTGACCGGCCTCGCCGCCGGATTCGGCGTCCACAAGGTCGTCGAAACCAAAACCTATACCGCGTCGGCGCGTCTCGTCCTGAGCGGGAGCGTGCCGCAGAACTCTGACTGGGCGGCGGCCCTGGCAGGGACGGTCCAGGGGATCGTGACGAGTCCTGCCGAGCTCAGCAAAGCGCTCGCCGAAGCCGGCGCGACACGGGACATCGTGAAGTTCACCAAGGATGTTGACACGCAGTCGCTGAGCAGCTCGAGCGTCCTCCAGCTGTCGGTCACGGACCCCAACGCGGGGGTGGCAACCGCTGTGGCCAACACGCTGGCCACCGACGCGGTTGCGACGCTGAATGCGCAGGCGCAACAACCGAGCCAGGCGTTGTTGGGCGAGCTCCAAGCGCAGATCGACCCTCTGGAGTCTGAGATTGCCGCCATCGGCTCGGAGCTCTCAGTGGCTCGGTCGAGTGACGTAGTCACGGCGTTGCTGGCGCAGCGCAGCGATCTTTCACAGCAGATGACCGCGCTGATCACGAAGCAGGCGGACATCCAACAGCAGATGGTGCAGAGCCAGGGTGCGAGCGTGGTCGCGCCGGCGACGCGGCCGGACGTGGCTGATCCATCACGGCTGCCACTGGATCTCATCCTCGGCGCCATCGCCGGCCTCATTCTCGGCATCGGCCTGGCCGTGATTCTGGAAACGATGCGTCCCACGCTCGTGGGTCGCCTGGCGATCGAGCGAGCGCTCGGAGCGCCCGTCTTCGGCGTCATCAACGCGAGCGCACCAGGCGATCTCAGCGCACTCATCGGGCGGCTCCAACGCGCGGCCGAGCGAGCGAGGGCGTCGACGGTGGTGCTCTGGAACCGGGATGAGGACTTGAGTGACCTCACGCGACGTCTCCAGGGAACGAAACCATCCGTCGTCCGAGCGGCCAAGCCGTCGTTGACCGTGCGCGCGGCCGTGCCCGGAGAGCCGGTCAATCCACGCTGGGCGTTGGTGGTGGTGGTGCCGCCGATGGTGCCCCTGCGCACGATCGAGGAGGCGGACGAGCTTCGTACCGACGAGGGACTGACAGTGCTTGGCGCGATCATCATGCCGCGGAGGCGGCGCACGCCGTGGAGCCGGCAGCGGAGCGCAGTCGCGACACCGGAATCCACGCAGGTCGAGGAGTCGGAAGAGCAGCCCTCGGCGGTGCTGGTGTCATGACCGTCACCGTCGCGGCGCCGCACTCGACGTCGGTCCCGTTCTGCGTCGTCGACATCACCCCGGAGGCGCGAGCGGCAGCCGTTCGCGCCATGGCCGGGGGATGGGTGACCACCGGGCCTGAGGTCGCAGCATTCGAGAGCGAGTTCGCAGCGCTGGTGGGCGCTCGCCATGCCGTGGCAGTCTCGTCGTGCACCGCGGGACTCCAATTGGCCCTACGCGCTCTCGAGCTCCCGCCCGGTGCGCGTGTGCTCACGCCGTCGCTGACCTTCGCCGGTGCGGTGCACGCGATTCTCCAGGCCGGTTTGCAACCGGTCCTCGTTGATGTCGATCCAGAGACGCTGATGCCGGCGCCGGAGCACGTCGCCGCCGCATCAGCGCGCGGTCCCCGACCGAGCGCGATGGTGGTGCTGCACTTCGCAGGAGCGCCGGCGGGCATCGTCGCGCTGGCAGACGCGGCGCGACTGCCCATGGAAGCCGTGGTCGAGGACGCCGCACACGCGCTGTGGACGCGAGTCGGGGAGCGCAACGTCGGCACGCTCTCCGGGGCAACCTGTTTCAGCTTCTACGCGACCAAGAATCTTCCCCTGGGCGAAGGCGGCATGCTCACGACCGAGAACGATCGAACTGCCGCATACGTCCGCAGCGCGCGACTCCATGGCATGAGCAAGGACGCGTGGCGGCGATATCTCCCAGGTGGGACCTGGCGCTACGACATCGAGATCGCCGGCATCAAGGCGAACATGACCGACGTCACCGCCGCCATGGGCCGGGCACAACTAGCCTCTCTCGCGACGTGGCAGTGCCGGCGCGAGGAGATTGCGGCGCGCTATCGTCGCGCGCTCAGGCCCCTCCCCGGCATTCGCGTGCCGGACGAGCCAACCGAAGGCCGCCACGCGTGGCACCTGTTCGTGGTGCAGGTCGAGCGCACGCCCGGTGTCAGTCGTGACACCGTCGCGGCGCGTCTCGACGAAGCAGGGATCGGGTTCTCGGTGCACTTCATCCCGGTGCATCACCTCCGCTATTTCCGCGAGCTGCTGGGCGATCACGCGGGATTGCTCCCTGGAACGGACGCGGCCGCCGATCGCGTGCTTTCCCTGCCCATGCACCCACGCCTCACCGACGCCGACGTCGACCGGGTCTGCGAAGCCGTCGCCGACGCCGTGAGGTCACCGCGATGATCGAGCTGCAGGGCCGCCCCGAGCTGGCGCCGCGCGTCCGTGGGGCCAGCCTCCGCACGCTGTTGATCGGCGCCGGCGAGGCCGGACGGGCGATGGCCACGGCGCTGCGGCGGATCCCCGACTATGGCCTGGTGCCGATCGGCTTCCTCGACGACTCGAGACGACGGCACGTTGCGGGCCTCCCGGTCATGGGGATGATCAGCGAAATGGCCGAGGTCGCGGTGGCGAACAACGTCGATGTGGCGGTCGTGACCATCCCGTCATTGGCACCGCGCCGGATCGCCGCGATCGCCGCCCGGGCGCACTCCGTCGGTCTGCTGGTCCGCTTCCTGCCGTCGTTCGTTTCCGCACTCGAACGCGATGTGCGCATCTCCGATCTGCGCAGCATTCGCGTCGACGCGCTGCTCGGTCGTGACGAGGTGCACGTCATACGTTCGTCGTCGCGCTCGGTGGTCGCCGGGCGCCGCGTCCTGGTGACCGGTGCCGGCGGGTCGATCGGCAGCGAGCTCTGCCGCCAGATCGATCACTTCGGTCCCGCTGCGCTGTACATGCTCGATCACGACGAGTCCAACCTGCACCGGCTGCAGCTCGAGCTGCGCGGGCACGGTCTGCTGGACTCGGACGACATCATCATCGCGGACATCCGCGACCGCGGCCGGTTGCGGCAGCTGTTCGAGGACCTCAGGCCCGAGGTCGTGTTTCACGCCGCGGCGCACAAGCACCTCCCGCTCCTCGAACGCCACCCGTGCGAGGGCGTGAAATCGAATGTGGCGGGTACCCACAACCTCATCGAGGCCGCGGTTGCGGCAGGGGTGGGGCGGGTCATCGTCATCTCGACCGACAAGGCGGCCGATCCCAGCTCGGTGCTGGGAGCGACCAAGCGCCTTGCGGAGATGGTCGTTCGCCACTACGAGGGGCGCGGCACGCTCATCGCCTCGGTTCGCTTCGGCAACGTGCTCGGCAGCCGCGGCTCGCTCCTCTCCGTGCTGGCCTCGCAGATCGAGCGAGGTGAGGACGTCACGATCACGCACCCGGACGTGACCCGCTTCTTCATGACCGTCGAAGAGGCGGTGGGGCTGGTCCTGGAAGCTGCGGTGATGGCCTGCTCCGGTGAGGTCTTTGTCCTGGACATGGGCGAGCCGGTGCACATCGTCGACCTGGTGCGCAACTACACGGAGCAGTTGCACTGCAATGCGGACGTCGTGATTCGTTTCACGGGGCTGCGTCCCGGCGAGAAGCTGGACGAGGCGCTGGTCAGCGAAAACGAGGACCGCGTAGCGACGGCGCATCCCAGGATCTGGAACTCGCGTGCGAATATTGATCTGCCCGGCGACTTCGAGTGTGCGCTGCAGCAGCTCTATGCGGCCGCCGCGGAGAACCACGTCGCGGAGGTGCGCCGTCTCCTCGCGGCGCTGGTGCCCGGCTATCGGCCGAGTGCGGGCGATCCGGCTGCTGCGCTGGCTGCGTACCCGAACGACTGGTAGATGCGCGCCGTCGTCAGCACCGCCGGCATTCGGGTCGGAGTGGAATGCGAGTTGCGGTGGGTGGCCCAGCTGCTGACCGAATGCTGCGGTGACACGCTCGTCCTCGATCCGGCTTCGTCGGCGGACCCGGCCGAGCTGACCATCAGCATCGAGCGCTCGAAGGAACCCTTCGATGTCTCGGGATTGGCGCCGCTGTCGCGTGCCGCATGGGCGGGTGCGGGTGAGCTGGTCATGCGCGACGTGTGCACGTCGGGCTTTGACCTGCGATTGCGGCTGCATGAGGGACGTCCCCGTATCACCTACCGCTGGCGGCCACCACCCACGACACGGGCCGCATCGATGGCGCTGCGTTCGCGCTTCTATCTCCTGGCACGCGCCGCGCTGCTCCAGTATCCGGCGATGTGGTGGGCGGCGACGCGCGGCGCCGTGCCGCTGCACGCTGCGGTACTGAGCGTCGACGGCGTCGCGCTGTTGATCGCCGGTCCTGCCGGTGCCGGCAAGACCACCTTGCTCATGCGGGAGCTGCAACAGGGTGGCATCGCCACCTCCGACAACCTCAGTGTCAGCGACGGCCACCACTGCTGGGGCGTTGTGGAGCCGGTTCGCGTCGAAGGAGTCGCCGGCAGGCGGACGACCCACGGCCGGCACGAGACGCCGCTGCCGCAGCGCGTCGAGTGTCTGATCCCCGACGCCATCGTCGTGCTCCGGCGAAGTCTCGATGGCGCCTTGTCCGTGGCGCGTTGCAGCTCGAGCGACGCTGAGCGCTCGCTCGCGGGTGGCACCTATATGGCGGGAGAGCTGCGCCGCTACTGGGCATTCGCGGCAACCCTCGCCACCGCGACCGCGCTCGGTCCGGCACACCCGGCGATCAGCGAGACGTGCGCCGGACTGAGCCGGCGGCTCTCGTGCCTCGAGGTCAGCCTCCCGCTGCACTGCGACATTCGCCTCCACGAGGCGCTCGAGGCTGTGGAGAGCTCGACGTGGGCTTGACGCTGCTTCCCCCGCGCACCACGCGATTGGATGCGGATACGCATCAAAGCCGCTGGACGCCGTCGGTCTTCGAGAGCAGCGACACGCCGGCGGACGCTGCCCTCGTCGAGCGTCTGGAGCAGAGCGTGCGCGGCATGGACCTCGCGGCGCCCCCGGTTGTGCTCCCCGACTTCCACCACAAGCGCAACGTCGAGATGCCGTCGAGCATCGCGATCGCAACCCGGGAGACCATCCGTCCGACGCTGACCAGTGCCGCTGTCAACTGCGGCATGGCGCTGATGGCGTTCGATACCGACCAACCCTCGGAGCGGGCGATCACCGAGTTCTTCAGCCTCGTACGCGAGCGCTTGCCGGATCCTCCCGGCAACCGGCGGGACCTGACCTCACGCGAGGTCGTGCGCTGCGCGCTCGACGGCGCCCGCTTTGCCGCCGACCGGTTCGACATCAACAGAGCCGACCTCGATCGCATCGAAGAGGGAGGCCGCCTGGATCTTGAGGCATACGGCGGCATCGACCGTGCGCGACGGCAGCTTCCGTGGCTGCTCATGCAGCTCTCGCGGTTCCGGTTCGGCAACATCGGCCCCAGCAACCACTTCATCGAACTGCAGCGCGTCGAGGAGGTCTTCGAGCCCGCCATCGCCGGGAAATTGGGGATCACCGCGGGTCAGCTGACGCTGCAGTACCACGGTGGAGGAGGGATCCTCACGGGTGCGGTCGGGCGGCTTTTCGGGCGCCGGATCGACTACCCGCGGAAGCACCGGGTGATCATGGCAGCGCAGAAACCCCTCTATCACCTGGCCTCGGCGGGCTCGGTGGCGGAGCTGCGGACCCGGCTCGCCCTCTACTTTCGCGACGGGTGTCCTCCAGTGCCGCGCCACGGGCCTGAGGGCGAGCGACTGCTTCTCGCCAACGCACTGGCGATGAACTACGGGTTCGCGTTCCGTCTGGCGACGTATGCGGCACTCCGTGGCATCGCGCGCGAGGTCCTCGGAATCAACAGCGACCGGCTCATCGTCGACTCTCCGCACGACTCGATGTATGAGGAGGACTTCAATGGCGAGAGCGTCGTCATGCACCGCCACAATTCGTCCCGCGCGTTCCCTGCGTCGAAGATGGCGCAGCATCCCGTGTTCGGCACCACCGGTCAGCCGGTGCTCCTGCCCGGCACCAACCGCACCTCCTCATTTCTGTGCGTCGCGGCCGAGGATGCGGCCGCGTCCCTGAACACCACGTGCCACGGCACCGGCACGATCATCGCCAGCTTCGAGCAGCGCGGACTCTCGGCTGCCGATCCGCAAGGCCGATCGACGCTGCGGTTCCGCTACGACACCTCGGCTCCCGAGCGCGTGCCGCATTTGGATGACCGCGGTGTCGGTGAAGGGCTCGGCATCCTGGTGCGCAACGGCATCGTGCGTCCGGTCGCACGGATGCGACCGATCGCGGGGATGAATTGAAGACGGAGGGGGCGTGGGCGACGCGCTACCAGGTGCTGGCTGCGCCCGATGCGGCGGTGGTCGATATCCCGCGTGGCCGCCGCGGCCGCCGAGTCGCGGCCGCTTCGGTGCGCGCGTTCCCCGCAGGACGTGGCGTGGTCCTGCGCGGGAGCAGTGCTTCGGTGCATGAGGTTGCCCGTGCTGCGCGCGTACGCATCGTTCGCGAGTTGATCGCGCTGCCTTCGGCAACCACGCCGGCGTATCTGGTCGACGACGATGCCGCGCCGCTCACGTTGCTGTGCACTGAGTTGCTGAGCGTTCCTCCAGGGTTGGTGCGGCTCGCAGGTCCGGCAGGGATGCTGCTCCGGGTCGGCGCGGTCGCAGCCCGGTCGAGACTGGCGCGGCGCCTGCTCCACTCGCGGATCGCGGTTGGTTGGCGCATATGAGCGCCGCGGTGGCGGCGGTGACCACATCGCGCCGCGACATCCTGGACATCGTCGGCGACCCCACCGTGCGTCTGGCGGTGCTCGGCGCGTCGCGTGATCCCAACGGCAAGGTGACCGTGCTCGTCCTGCCCGACGCCCCGCAATCCCCGCGGCGGGCGATCAAGGTGCCGACGACGGTCACCGGTGCGGCCGCGGTGGCGCAGGAGCGGCACATGCTGGAAGCGCTGCACAGCTTGCACTCGAGCGTGATCGAGACGACCGTGCCATTCCCCGTCGAGTCTGTTAGCGCAGCCGGTCTCGACGCCATGGTGCTGACGCTCCTCCCAGGAACGCCGATGACGACGCTCTACCACCGCTGGGGCCACACGCGATCGCATCACCGCGTCGCGCGCGACCTCGGCGCCGTCGCCGAGTGGCTGCAGCGCCTGCAACACGAGACCTCCGACGGCAGCGCGGACGTGGAGATGGACAACGGCGTGATCGAGCGTCTGACGTACCGGTTCGGCGACGCGCCCGAACTGGCGGCGGTCGTCGCCCGAGTCGAGCGCGCGTGCGCGACGCTGCGGCGCTACCGCTCGCCTCGCACCGTCGTGCACGGCGATCTCTGGTGCGGCAACGTGTTGATGCGCGACGGCGTGGTGACCGGGGTCGTCGACTGGGAGGAGGCGGAGCTGCGCGGCGAGCCGCTCCGCGATCTGGCGAGATTTGCTCTCACGTATGCGCTGTATCTCGACCGGCACACGCGGCCGGGGGCTCGCATGGCCGGCCATCCCGGCCTGTCGGCCGGAACGTGGGGCTGCGGCATCGACTACCTCCTCACCGGTGATGGTTGGATCTGCGATCTCCTGCGGGCCTTCCTCCGCCTCGGCATGCGACGTCTCGGTGTGCCCGGAGAGGTGTGGCGCGAAGCCGTGATTGCGGGCGTCGCCGAGGTGGCGGCGCGAGCCGACGACAACGACTTCGCCCGCGCACACCTGCGCATCCTGTCGAACCGAGAGACAGCGACACCGCACCGCGGGCACTGATGGAGATTGCGGCCGGTCGCGGGGTTGGTCCCAGCAGAGTCGCGTCCGCGCGGCTGGCAGCGCAGCGAGCGCTGCTGCCGTGGCCGAAACTCTCGGTCTTCAGCACCTGCGCCGCGGTGGCCGTCCTGCCATTCCTCCAGCCCGCCGGGCCCGGCAACATGTCCCCGCTCGACGTTTTCATCGGCCTGTCCATTGCAGCGACGCTGGGTTGGGTCCTCATCGAGCACATCCCGGTCCACGTGCCATACGCGCTCCCGGTGGCCATGATGGCGTTGGCCGGGGCGATCGCCTCGCTCTTCAGCGCCTATCCGGGGAACGGGCTGCTGGCGGTTGTCCAGGACCTGGTGCTGCTCGCATGGAGCACCACGGTGGTGACCGTATGTCGCACTGAGAGAGGGCTGTCGATGGTGCTTCGCACATGGGCCTACGCAAGCGTGGTGTGGGCAGGAGCCATGCTGCTGGGGGCGCTGGCCCACATCGATGTGCTGTCGGGGATCACCGCACGCACCGGAGTTCGTGCATCGATCACGTTCGGGGATCCCAACATGGCGGCCGGCTATTACGCAGCGAGCCTGATGGTCGTGTGGGCCTCGGCGACACCGCGGCACCGCGCCGCACGCTGGGCGGCGGGCGCGATCTTGATCACCGCAATTATCTTCACGGGCTCGAACGGCTTCTCGATCGCCACGCTGGCCGCATGCGCCGTGGCCGCGGGTATCGGCATGGCGCGGAAGCGCGGCGTTCTCCCCGTGGTCGGGCTGGCGTGCGGCCTCGCGCTCGTGGTTGGAGCGATCGGCTCCCAGGTGAACATCAACACGATCGTCAATGACGCGGCGGCGAGTGCCCCGATTCTGCGCGACTACGTCGGTCGCTTTACGCAGACCACCGCCGGTCGTGACACGTTGCTGCACGAGACGCTCGGCCTGGTCGCCCAGGGCGGCGTCATCGGCATCGGACCAGACGAGGTCAAGCCGACTCTGCAGGCGCAACAGGACGCCGTGGCGTTCCAGGCCCACAGCGACTACAGCGCTTCGATTGCCGAACGCGGCCTGCTCGGCGGTGCCGGCCTTCTGCTGCTGATTCTGGTGATCGCGTTCCACGCGCGGAGGATGCTGGGCCCGCTCCCAGCGGGCTACGTCGCGGCCGTGCGCCACCCAGGCGCGCTCTTCGGCGCGTTGGTCGCATTCGCCATCGCGGCGAACATCTATGAAATCCTGCATTTCCGCTACCTGTGGACGATGCTTGCGATCGTCGCCGCCGCGAGCATGCTGCGATGGAAGCACGCCACGTGAAACTCGCCACCGCTCGCCAGGCGCTGACTCGTGACAGTGGCTCCCGATTGGTCATGAGCAATTTCGGCGCCCGGATCGGCGCCTTGCTGGCCGTGGGGATCGCGACGCTGCTGGTCGCTCGAACCGCGGGCCCGATCTGGGTGGGCGCCCTCGCGCTCCTCCGCGTGCTGCCGCCACTGGCGGGATTCCTCGGTACGGGTGGGGTGCCGCTTGCCGCGCCTTACTTCCTGGCCGGGTCACACAGCGACGAGCGCAACCTTCGCCCCACGCTGCTGGCGCTCACCGCCGCTGGATCGCTGCTGGGCGCAGTGGGTTGGGTTGCCATCACGCCCCTGATCGCGCATCCGCTGCTGCCCGAGCTCGGGCTCAGCCTGGTCGCCTTCACGGGTGTCC
>JBAQGL010000412.1:0-6128 GCA_049287785.1 Candidatus Dormiibacterota bacterium
GAGCGCGACAATCTGCTTGCGCGACGAGCGAGTGGACAAGCTGAGCAGAGCGGCCGGCTCCCCCGTCAAGCCCTACCACAGCGCGAGTCAGCCCGATCTGTCATGAGCCCGTTCAGCCGACCGAGCGCTAAGCTCTCCGATCGCCGCATCACCCGACTCTCCAGGAGCGCTGCATGTTCGAGCTGACCGGTAAGGTCGCCGTCGTTACCGGGGGATCGCGTGGTCTCGGGAGGGCGGACTGCCTCCAGCTGGCTCGGGCGGGGGCGGACGTCGTCGTCACCGACATCCTCATCGAGTCGGACCCGGACCTCGAGCACACCGCCGAGGAGGCACATTCGGCGCTCGCGCAACTCTTCACCTCGCAACACGTCGTCTACGCGGAGAAGACGAGCGAGGAGATCCGGCAGATGGGCCGGCGCTCGGCCGCGATGAAGATGGACGTGACCAATCGCGAGCAGGTGCGCGAAGTCTTCGCCACCATCAAGAAGGACTTCGGTTCCATCGACATCCTGGTCAACAACGCGGGAACCCTTGATCACATCGCGCAGATCGAGCACCAGAACGATGACCTGTGGGACCGCGACCTGCGCGTGAACCTCAGTGGTGCATTCAACTGCACCAAGGCCGCATGGCCGTACATGCGCGAGCAGGGCTGGGGTCGCGTGATCTACATGGCGTCGGTCGCGGGCACGCTCGGCGGTTTCGGGCAGGCCTCATACGCCGCGACCAAGGCGTCGGTGATCGGGCTCGGCAAGTCGATGGCGCTCGAGGGCGCGCGATTCGGCATCACCGCGAACATCATCGCGCCCGGCATCATCGGCACCGAGGCCTGGCAGATGGGCGACGCAAAGATGAACGATCGCATGGTGCTTCGCACCGCGATGCGCAGCGCCGGAGAGCCGGAGGACATCGCGAACGCGATCGTGTTCCTCGTGTCGCCGGAGGCACGCTACATCACCGGTCAGGTGCTCACCGTCGCGGGAGGCATCGACCTCTTCGTTTACTGACACGAGCGATCCGACCGCGACGCGCCAACCGGTCGATGTCGGCGTGACGTACTGGTCGCGCGAGGTTGGTCCGTACATCTGGCACGAGTACGACGCAGTGCGTACGGAGATGGACCTGCGTGCCATCAAGGCGAGTGGTCATCACACCGTGCGAACCCACCTGCTTTGGGACGCGTTCATGCCCACGCCGTCGCGCGTCGAGCCGGCGCGACAGCGCAATTTCGAGCACTTCGTCGGGGTTGCGGCCGAACTTTCACTGCAGGTGATCCCCGTGCTCTTCGTGCAGACGCTGGCCGGGTGCGTGATGCTCCCGGCCTATGCGATCGACGTCGATGCGCGGCGTCCCGGGGTGCGCGCAGTGACCGATGCGGTCACGCAGCCGGGCGGACCGCGTTACGTCTACACGGATCAACTCATGCTCGAGGTATGTGCTCGCTGGATCGACGAGATGCTCAGCGCATTCGCGGGACATCCGGCGATTGCGATGTGGGATATGGGCCATGATCCTGCCGGCGGGGTGCGACCGCAGCGCATCGAGCACCTGCGTGCCTGGACGGCGATGATGAGCGACCGCATCCATGAGCGCGAGCAACGCTGCATGCTGTCGTTGGGCGCCGATGACCTGGTCATCGCTCGCGCGGTGCGGCCGGCGGAGGTAGCGCGCCTGGTTGACGTCGTCGGTCTCGACCTCAGCGGCAACGCGCTGGCGCAGGTCGGTGGCATGCTCGAGCCTGCTGCGGCCACGTTTCTCGCGCAGCTCGGCGAGTCGCTCACCGGCTCCGCGCCGTTGTTTGCGCACTTGCACGCAGCCGAACGAAGCGTCGCGACCGGCGATGACGACGAGCTCGACGGCGACGCGCAGACGCGGCGATTCGTCGCGGGCGCAGTCGACTCGCTGGTCGATTGCGGGTGCGCGGGGATGATCGCCGCAATGTGGAGCAGTCCCGGTCCGCGCGCGGCCGAGGTACCACCGTTCGACCGGCGCCACGGCCTCCGCGACGCGGGGCTCATGGATGCGTTGGGCGCGGAAACGGCATTCGGGAGTGTCTGGCTCGAGGAGACGCGCCGCGAGCGCGAGCGTGCCGTCCCCAACCCATGGCCGGCGACCATCGATGTCGAGGACTACTACGCGAATCTTCCTGAGAGCTTGCACGAACTTCGTGCGGCCTGGGAACGCGGCTCAAGTGAATACCCTGCTATGCTGCGATGAGCACCGGAACGGCGAGAAATCGTCATCCTTCGGTGCTTCCATCGCGGTCTTTTGCGGGTTCCCGTTGCTGACAGGGGACGCTCCCATAGTGGTCGTGAACGCGGTGGGCGTCCGTGTCGGCGAGAGTCCTGGAGGACATGCTGTGACCGCTGGAAGAATCAAGAAGATTATTCCCGACCGTGGATTTGGTTTCGTTCGCGCGGACGATGGCAACGAGGTGTTCTTTCATCGCACCGAGCTGACCACCGTCGACTTCGACGCCCTCCAGGAAGGCGAGCAGGTGACGTTCGACATCGTCGACTCGCCCAAGGGCCCGCGCGCGCGCAACCTGCAGAAGGTCTGATTTCAGCGGGGTAACCCGCTGCCGTCTCTCCTAGCCGTCACTGCGCAATGCGCGCAGCCGGGCTACTGCGGCGTCCACTCGCTCCGCTTCGCGCCCGCGCAGGCGGATGACGAGCTCTCGTCGCTCGACCTGCGGATATGAACCGACGGTCACGTCGGGGAACTCCGCCTCGAGCACGAGCATGGGCTCGGACATCTCCGACTCGGGCACCGATCGGTAGCGGACCTCGCGCACGACCGGCGCCACCCCGCCGGCAAAGTACTTGGGGATCAACTCTTCCTCGACGATGGTGCTGAACTCGCGCGGGATGCCGGGGAGGACGAAGAGCCACCGATCGGCGCCGATCTCGATGGCCAGCGGTGGCGCCATGCCCACCCGGTTGGTCAGCACGGTTGCCCCCGCCGGGACCACGGCACAGCGCCGGTTGGCTTCCGACACCTCGGGTTTGTCGATCCAGCCGGCCGCATGCATCCGCCGTGCCAGCGCTTCGATGTTTCCGTACGCGATCGGGTTGAGCTCGAGGGGCAGCCCGAGCGCGTCGGCCACGGCCTGAAAGGTGCGGTCGTCGGGCGTCGGGCCGATCCCGCCGCACACGGCGATTCGTGTGATCTCCGGGTCGTCGATGGCGCGCCGGATCGCCGCGATGATCGCCGCTGGTTGATCGGGGACCACCTCGATGTGAGCGACTGGCCGCCCCGCGGCGAACGCCTGGCGTGCCAGCAGGCTCGAGTTGGTGTCCTGCGTGTGCCCGCTGAGGATCTCGTCGCCGACCGTCACGATGGCGGTCAGGCCGGTGGCTTTCGGCACCGCCTCAGCATAGGCGTTGGTGTGCGGGAGGACCGGCCGGGTACAATGCGGCGGCCCCGGGGTGGCGCGAATCACAGCCGCCCGGGCACTTACTCACTGTCCTGAGGAGACCTGAGCGCATGCCGACCCTTGATCGCGCCATCCTGCTGCCCATCGGAGCAGCCGGTTTGGTGGCTCTCCTCTTCGCCATCTATCTGATCTTCTGGGTCCTCCGGCAGCCCGAGGGCAACGACCGGATGAAGGAGATCGCCAAGGCCATCCAGGAAGGGGCCCAGGCGTACCTCAATCGGCAGTACACGATCATCGCCGGGATCGGCGCAGTCATCTTCCTGTTCCTCACCTTCACGCTCGGATGGAAGACGGGGGTCCTCTTTCTGATCGGCGCCGTGCTCAGCGGGGCTGCGGGATATGTGGGGATGAACATCTCGGTGCGCTCCAACCTGCGCACCGCCGAGGCGGCTCGTGGTGGCGTCAACCCGGCCCTGCAGCTCGCCTTCAGGGGCGGAGCGGTGACCGGTTTCTTCGTCGTGGGTTTCGGTCTGATCGGCGTCGCACTCGCCTACGGGCTCTTCCAGGACTTCAACGCACTCGTCGGATTCGCCTTCGGTGCGTCACTCATCTCGGTCTTCGCCCGCCTCGGCGGTGGCATCTACACCAAGGCGGCGGACGTCGGCGCCGACCTGGTCGGCAAGCTCGAGGCCGGGATTCCCGAGGACGACCCTCGCAACCCGGCGGTCATCGCGGACAACGTCGGCGACAACGTCGGCGACTGCGCGGGAATGGCGGCGGACCTGTTCGAGACTTACGCGGTCACGGCGGTCGCCACAATGCTGCTCGGCAGCCTCCTCTACAAGGTCGGCGGCAAGCCCGACCTGGTGTTCGTCTTCTATCCGCTGATGCTCGGTGCGGTGAGCATCGTCGCCTCGATCATCGGCACGTTCTTCGTGCGGATGGGCCGAGGCACCTGGATCATGGGTGCGCTCTACCGAGGTCTGATCGTGTCGGCGGTTGTCGCGCTCGCGGGATTCCTGCTGATCACCATCCTGCTCAACAACGGCGGGTACCTCACCCACTTCGACCATCCGGTGTTCAACCTCTTCTGGTGCGCGGTCATCGGCATCGTCATCACGGTGCTGATCGTCGCGGTCACCGAGTTCTTCACCGGGGCGCAGTTCTGGCCGGTGCGGACCATCGCTCGCGCATCGCAGACCGGGCACGCCACCAACATCATCGCGGGGCTCGCCATCGGCATGGAGGGCACGGCGATCCCGGTGCTGATCATTGCGATCGGCATCCTCGCGTCGGCAGCGCTGGGCGGTCTGTATGGCATCGGGATTGCCGCAACAGCCCTGCTGAGCATGACCGGGATCGTGGTGGCGATCGACTCGTACGGGCCCATCACCGACAACGCCGGCGGCATCGCGGAGATGGCCGACCTGCCGGAGGCGGTGCGTCAGGTCACCGATCCCCTCGACGCCGTCGGGAACACGACCAAAGCAGTAACCAAGGGTTACGCGATCGGCTCGGCCGGACTCGCCGCGCTAGTGCTCTTCGCGAGCTATACCGACATCCTCAACAACACCCTGACCGCGCATCACCTCCCGCTGGTCACGTTCGATCTCACCGCCCCTCCCGTCATCGCCGGACTGCTCCTCGGCGGAATCATGCCCTTCCTCTTTGGTTCGCTCGCAATGCTGGCGGTCGGCCGCGCGGCGGGCGAGGTTGTCGTCGAGGTACGGCGCCAATTCCGCGAGATCCCGGGCATCATGGAGGGCACCGCCAAGCCGGAGTACGGCAAGTGCGTGGCGCTGGTGACCGCCGCGGCACAGCGGGAGATGATCATCCCCGGCATCCTTCCAGTGATCGCGCCGCTGATCGTCGGATTCGTGCTCGGCGCCCAGGCGCTTGGCGCGATGCTGCTGGGGACGATCGTCGTCGGCCTCTTCGTAGCGCTCCAGATGACCACCGGCGGCGGTGCGTGGGACAACGCCAAGAAGTACATCGAAGAGGGCAACTTCGGGGGAAAGGGTTCGAACGCGCACGCTGCAGCGGTCACGGGTGACACCGTCGGCGACCCGTACAAGGACACCGCCGGACCGGCGATCAACCCCATGATCAAGGTGATGAACATCATCGCGATCCTCGCCATCCCGACGATCGCCCTGCATCACATCTTCTTCTAGATCCGAGCTCCATCCAAAGCGCCCCGACGTCGGAAGGCGAACCTCGGCATACTTTCCATATGGCCCAGACGGTTGCTCCTGCCGGTGAGGCGGGCGAGCTCCGACAGCCTCACGAACGGTCCCACCACCGTGATCTTCAGGGTGGTGCGGCACGCGCGGCGGTCTTCGGCATCAGTGACGGCCTGCTCACCAACATCTCGTTGATCCTCGGGGTGGCGGGCGCGAACCCCGTCCCGTCGGTCGTCCTGCTCGCCGGGCTGGCGGGCCTGGTCGCGGGCGCGTTCTCCATGGCGGCGGGGGAGTACGTCTCGATGGCGGCGCAGTCGGAGCTCCTGCAACGCGAACTGGAGATCGAGCGTCGCGAGCTCGAACGCCATCCTGAGGACGAGACCCGAGAGCTCGCAGCCACCTACCGGCTTCGTGGCGTTGAGGAGGCGGACGCTCGCCGCATCGCCGAGGCGATCATGCGCAACCCCGAGGTCGCCCTTGAGGTTCATGCACGCGAAGAGCTCGGCCTGCAGCCCGGCAAGACGGGAAACCCGTGGCAGGCGGCCGGTTCGTCGTTTGTGATGTTCAGC
>JBAQGL010000413.1:0-6490 GCA_049287785.1 Candidatus Dormiibacterota bacterium
GGCGGAGGCTGAATAGTCCGGTTTTGAAGCCGGAGCCGGGGTCCCCTCCGCCCGTGTCTACGAGCCCTGCACCCGGGCGGGCCGGGGTCGCGTGGCTCCGATGCGGGGCGACGACCTGCGGTTGCGCCGCCAGGCAGCCCATCCCCTGCCGACGGCGTACGTCCCCGCGCCGATGGAACAGACGAAGAAGCCGATCGGAAGATTGGTCAGATAGGCCAGCGCGATGGCCGACCACACGGTGCCGAGCGCGATCAGTACCGACAGGCCCATCGCCGTGAACGGCCGGTCGGTGAATGAGCGTGCGGCTGCCGCAGGGCTGATCAGGAGGCTGAAGATCAGCAGTGCGCCGACCACCGGCACCGCCATGGTGGTGGTGAGCGCGACGACGAGAAGGAAGACGACCTCCATGCGACCGCTGCCCACGCCGCGTGCCTCGGCGACGTCGGGCATCACCGACGAGAACATCAGCGGTCGATAGACGAGGAAGACCGCAACGATGCAGATGACGCCGATCACCGCGATCGGCACGAGCTCACTGCTGCTCACGCCCAGCACCTCGCCGAAGAGCAGCGAATAGATCTCCGGTGCGTATTCGGTGGTCATGGACAGGAACAGCGATCCCAGGCCGAGCATCACCACGATCACGAGCGCGGTGGCGACGTCGTGCCGAGCCCGCCGCCCGAGGCCGGCGATGGTCAGCGCCCCGAGCACGGAGAACACCGCGAGCCCGACGATCGCGTCGACGCCGATGAGGCTCGCCCCCGCCGCGCCGGCAAACGCCCCGTTGGGCAACGCGTGCGCCGCAAACGCCGACCCGCGCAGGACGATGAAGAATCCGACGACGCCGGCGACGATGGCGACGATCGACGCCGATCCCCAGGCGTTGAGCATCAGGTCCGAGAACATCAGCCTGCCTGCGCGGCGGTCGACCGGCGCACCGCGACCGAGCGTCCGCGAAACCGAAGCTGCGAAAGGAGATACCCGAGAAAGATCAGGGTGACGACGAAGAAGCTCACCGGCCACCCGCCACCGTTTGGAAACCAGTAATAGCTGTCGTACGCGAGGAGCACGCCGAGCCACGTGGCTATGACGCCGATGCCGGCCGCGATCAGCGCCGCGCGACCCGTCCGGTTGGTGATGCGCAGCGCCGTGGCCGCGGGTCCGATGAGCAGCGCCGTCGAGAGGATCGCCCCGATGGTCACGGCGGAAAGCGACACCGCAAGGGCGAGCGCCACCAGGTAGCCGATGCCCACCAGGCGCACGCGGATGCCCTGTGCGATCGCGAGATCGGCGCTGACCGACGTCAGGATCAGGGGCCGGTACATCAGCAGCACGATGCCGGCGGCGACGATGCTGAAGATCACGATGAACGGGACCATCGATGAGGGCAGGGTGAAGATCGACCCGAAGAGAACGTTGACGGTCGCCCCGGTGGTGCTCGACCCCGTTGTGTCCAGGTAGAGGAACAGCGCAGCCAGCCCGAGGGCCGCGCCGAGCACGATTCCCGTCGCGAGGTCGCGCCCTCGGGGTCGCCGGATCCCGATCCACTCCATCACCCCCGCAGCCATCAGGTTCATCGCGACGTACCCGAACAGCGGACTGATCCCGAGCACGAACGCTGCCGATCCGCCTGCGGTCCCGATGTCGGCCAGCGAGTGACCGGCAAACGACTGGCCGCGCATGACCGTGAAGGTGCCGACGATGCCGGACACCACCGCCACCACCCCACCCACCACCAGGGCGGTCTGCACCGGGAGGTTGGAGAAGAACCCCGGCTCGATGAGCGGTGAAAGGAATCCGGGCACCGCTACACCAGCTCGACGATCGACTCGGTGTCCCCGTGCTGGAGCGCCTCCTCGCGGCGTCCCGCCACCACGAGAATCCGATCGTGGACGTGGATGACGTCGACGTGCACGCCGTAGAGCTTGGTGAGCGACTCGCTCGAGACGACTTCAGCGGTCGTCCCTGTGGCGATCCGTCCATTCGCGATATAGACGATGCGATCCATCACGGGGAGCAGCGGGTTCATGTCGTGCGTCGAGATGAGCACCGCGATCCGCTGCTCCCTCGCGATTCGCGCCAGCAGGTCGACCACCTCCTGTTCGCTGCCGAGGTCGAGGTTCGCGAGGGGTTCGTCGAGAAGCAGCAGGCGCGGTCGGCTGATCAGCGCATGGGCGATGAGGATCCGCTGCTGCTCACCACCGGACAGGTTGCCGACTCGCGAGTCCGCGAAGCGCGTTGCGTCGACCGCGTCGAGCATCTCGTCGACCTGCCTCCGTCGTGTGGACGACGGCAACGGAAATCCGAACCGCTGACCGTCGATGCCCAGGCCGACCAGGTCACGCGCGCGCAACGGCATGTCCGGGTCGAGCGTGATCCGCTGCGGCACGTATCCGATGAGCGGCTGACGCCGCACTCCGCCTTCAACACGCACCGTGCCATCGCTCGGGTTGATCAACCCGAGGATGACGCGGAGCAGCGTTGTCTTGCCCGCACCGTTCGAGCCGATCAGCCCGGTGAACTCACCCGCGTTGATGTGGAAGGTGACGTCATGAAGGATCTCGCGCCCGGACAGGGTGACGCTGATGCCGTCGACGGCGAGGATCTCGTCCGAGCCGCTGGCGGCGCGTCCCTGCACGGCTACAGGTGTTGCGTGGAGATACCGTTCGCGACGGCGTTGCGCAGCGCAGTGATCTCCGCGAGCATCCACGTCTGGTAGGTGTAGCCGGGCGTCGGCATCGTCTCGTACACGCCGATGACCGGGATCCGCGCGGACTGTGCGGCGCTGATGAACGTCTGCGTCAGCGTGTCGGTGACCTGCTGGTTGTAGACGAAAACCTTGGCCTTGTGCTGGGTGAACAGACCGGTCTCGAGCGACACGTCCTGGGGCGCGGGATCGACGCCATTCATGATGTCCGCCTGAAACTTGAACGGCGTCAGGTTGTCGGCGCCGGCCGCCTGGAGCATGTAGTCGGCGACCGGTTCCGTGGTGGCCACCGGCGTCCCGGCGTACTGCGACTTGAAGCTCGCGAGCGCCTGCAGCCACGGGTTGAGCGACGCGATGAACCGGGTTGCGTTGGCCGTGAAATACGACGCATCGGCGGGCTTCAGAGCCGCGTAGTCCGCAGCCAGCGCGTCGGCCACCTTCGGCATGGTCGCCGGGTCATACCACAGGTGCGGGTTGGCAGTGCTGTCCGGAAGCCCGAGGAGATGCTGCACGTTGATGACCTGGCGGGTCTGGCTCGACGAGGCGGAGAGGATCTTGCTCATGTAGTTGTCGTAGCCGACGCCGTTCTGGATCACCAACTGGGCGGCCGCGACGTCCTGGGCGACACTGGGGCTCACCTCATAGGTGTGTGGATCGGTGTTCGGGTTGCTCTCAACCGACGTCACGGACACGTCCTTCCCGCCGATCTGGGCGGCGACGTTGCCGTACTCGTTCTCGGCGGCCACCACCGCGATGGTGCCCGACGCGGCCTGGCTGGGGGTCGCGCCGCAGGCGCTGACCAGGGCGATCAGTCCGAGCCCGGCCGCCGCCATCCGGGCAAAGTCTGAGTTGGGGCGAGGATGTGGAAATCTCATGAGACGGCAGTCTACATGAAACTCAGTCTCGTTTAGCCGACGGTCCCATCTCCCATGATCCTCACCAGCTCGTCGTGGAGCAGGCCGTTGGTGGTGATCACGTTTCCCGAGTCGATGCGCATGGCGCCATCGAAATCGCTGAAGCGGCCGCCCGCCTCGACCAGGATGACCTGGCTCGCGGCCACATCCCACGGGTTCACCCAGGCCTCGAGGGCCACGTCGATCACGCCTTCCGCGACGAGCATGTGGGACCAGAAATCACCGAACGCCCTGACCACCCGGGCGCGCTCGAGCAGGGTCCGGAAGCCTCGCTCGCCCCGTCGGGTCGCGAAGTCGCGGATGTCGGTGCACGAGACGTAAGCGTCCTCGAGGGTCGGCGTCCGCGAGACATGAAGGCGCCGCCCCGAGTCGGCAAACGCCCCCTGGCCGGTCGCCGCCCACCAGCGCCGGCCGAGCGCCGGTGCCGACACCACGCCGCAGACGGCCCGGTCCCCACGCATGAGCGCGATCAGCGTCGCCCAGACCGGGACACCGTTGGCGTAGTTCACCGTCCCGTCGATGGGGTCGAGGATCCACCGCCACTCCGCACGCCCTTCCCCGCCGAACTCCTCCCCGACGATCTCCTGGCCCGGACGCAACCGCTCGAGCGCTTCGCGAAGCGCGAGCTCGGTGGCCCGGTCCGCATCGGTCACGGGCGTGCTGTCCGGCTTGGTGTCGATGCGCAGGTCTGGCGCCTGGAAGCGTGTCGTCGTGATCGCATCGGCAATGTCGGCGAGCTCGAGGGCGACTTCGAGATGGGATGACATCGGCGTTCCGTAGTGTCGCGGTCCGTGCCGGCGGCCCGCTCGGAGGGCGCGCCCATACCATGCGGGTGATGACCGACATCGCCGCTCCCATCCCGGCCAGCACGGTGGCGCTGCTCCGCGATGTGGACGGCGGTGTCGAGGTCTGCATGCTTCGCCGTCCGCTCCGGAGCAGCTTCGCAGCCGATGCGTTCGTGTTTCCCGGCGGCGCAGTCGATGCGACCGACGGCACGGGCGATGCCGCATACGCGGTCGCGGGGGTGCGCGAGGTGCTCGAGGAGGTCGGCATCCTCATCGGGGGCTCCGCGCACGGCCGCGATGACGACCTCGAATCGCGTATCGAGGCTGCGCGTTCTGAACTGCTCGCCGGCGCGGCTATCGCCGAGGCACTCGAGGCACAAGACCTCGTTATGGCGCCCGATCGGCTCGTCTACATCGGCCACTTCATCACCCCTCCGCGCGAGGGCCGCCGGTATGACACGCGCTTCTTCGCAGCGGGTGCCTCCGACGCCCAGACCGTCAACCTGCATGCCGCGGAGGCGGTCGAAGGTGGATGGCACCGGCCCGAGTCGATGCTCGACCTCGAGATGCCGGCCATCATGCCGCCCACCCGGATGATGTGCCACACGTTCGCCCGGCTCGGATCCGTCGATGCGATCCTCACCACGTTGGGCGCCAACCCGATGGAGGAGACCGAGATAACACCCGAGATCATCGCCGGCTGGATGTCACTGCAGAGCGAAGAGGACCGGTCGTGAGCGCGCCGCCGACGCGCGTTCTCGCACCCAACCCGTCGGTGTTCACTGGACGCGGGACCAACACGTATCTGCTCGGCGGCTCGTCCCTGGTCTGCATCGATCCCGGGCCCGATGACGAACAGCACCTCGTCGCGGTTCTCGACGCCGCCGAAGAACGCGGCGGCCACATCAGCAACATCCTGCTCACCCACTCGCACCCCGATCACCGTCCGCTCGCCCGTCGACTCGCCGAACAGACGGGCGCGGCGGTGCACTGCTTTGACCCGTCCGCCGGTGATGAGCACGCGCAGGCGATGGCCGGCGGGGACGTGGTGCGCGTCGACGACGTCGAGTTGGTTGCCGTGTACACGCCGGGCCACACGGGCGACCACCTGTGCTTCTTCGATCCCGCAGCGCGAACCCTCTACTCGGGCGACCATATCCTCAACGGCACCACGTCGGTGGTGCATCCCGGTGAGGGCGACATGACCGACTACCTGGAGTCGCTGCGACGTGTCCAGGCGTTGCAACCGCTGACGATCCTGCCCGGACACGGCGAGCGAGTCGACGACGCCGGCGCGCTCATCCACGAGTACATCGCGCATCGCCTGGAGCGTGAGGCGCAGGTGCTTGCCGCCGCGCAGGGGCGTCCCGCATTCACGCCGATGGACCTCGTGCCCGCGATTTACGCGGCCTACCCGGTCGACGTGTATCCGCTCGCCGCATGGACGGTGCAGGCGCACCTCGACAAGCTGGTGCGCGACGGTCGCATCGATCGTGTCGACAGCGGATCCGAGTCGGACCCGCCGCGATACCGAGCATCCAGCGCCTGAGAGCTCATCGGCGCTGGATCTTGCCCAGCGATGTCCGGTCCAGGCGCTCGACGATGATCAGCTCGCGAGGCAGCTTGTGGCGGGCAATGGTCTCTGCCGCGTGATCCCGCAGCGACTCGAGCGTCGGCGGCGTCGCGCGTCTGCGGGGGACGACACGGGCAATGACGCGCTGGCCCCACTCACGATCTGAGCTTCCCGACACCAGCACCGCCGCGACCTCGGGGTGGCTCGACAGGGCCTCCTCCACCTCCGCCGGCCAGATCTTCTCCCCACCGCTCACGATCACGCCGGAGAGCCTGCCGAGAACGCGAACCGTTCCATCGTCATCGACCTCACCGCCGTCACCGGTGCGCAGCCAACCCCCCGGCTCGAAGACCTCCACCGATGCTGACGGGTCGAGCCGGTACCCGCGCATGAGCGTCGGCCCGCGCACCAGCAGCTCGCCCCACCTCGCCGCACGCACCTCGACGCCGGCCAGCGGACGTCCTGCGTAGACGACGCCGCCGCAGGTCTCGGTCATCCCGTAGGTCGGCAC
>JBAQGL010000414.1:0-2377 GCA_049287785.1 Candidatus Dormiibacterota bacterium
TCCTGGTCAGATCGGCGCTCCAGTGACGAAGAACAGCAGGTGCGCGGGGACGACCCCCATCACCACGCTGATGATCAGTACGTAGAGCATCGCCGTCGCCGGTTGGTTGGCGCGAATCCGTGCGAAGTGCCGGGTCAGCAGTGCCACCCCGGTCGTGAAGACGATGCCGGAGCCGACCACCAGCAGCCAGAAGGGGATGGCGTCACCCGACCAGAGCAACTCGCTTCGAACCGTCGAGCCTGAGTTCAGGATCACGAGCACGATCGCGACCGCCTGGATGGCCACCGCGATGAAGACGATGTCGATCGCGCGCCGCAGCGGACGGAACGAGAGGTTGGGGGCAACCAGGTACCAGTGGCCGAGGAGCATCCCGGCAAGCGCGCTGCCCGACACCAGCGCGGCGGGGACGAAGGCGACCACCGCGGTCCCGACCCCACCGAGCGACGGACCGAACGCGGCAGCGGCCTTGGCGATGGCCATCGCACCGAACCCGATCGTGACCGCGCCCACGACACGTCGTGCCACATCAGTCATCACCGAGCAGAAGAAGGCGTAGGCAAGCAGCGCGACCGTGAAGGCGATCGACCAGTGGAAGAGTGACGCCTGCGCCCCGGAGGGCAACGGAGTGCCGAGCAGCGCGGTGCCGGTCGGCAGCAGCGCCTCGATGAGCAGGTCGAGGGCCATGAGACCGGCGCAGATGAGCGACGTGGTGCCGACAAACCCCCGCCCCACCTTGCCGACCAGGTCCACGCTGTACGCCGCCGCGGTGGTCCCCGCGGCGACCTCGAGCAGAACAACGACCGTCGCTATCGGAGCAAGCGCGGGCAGCGAGATGGGGTCGACCACCGACCGATCCTACGTGTGTGGTGGGCCGGGAGCGGGAGGGCCAGCCGCGCCACGGCTCAGAGTGACCTGGGAGCGCGACGGGCACCTGCGACTCGGTGGAGCCTGTCAGCCGCGGCCTGGTCTGGGAGCGGGAGGGGTCAGCCCCGACGCAGCGAATTTGGCAGCGCCCGAGTGAGTGCGACAATCTGCTTGCGCGAGGGAGGTCGCTGACAAGCTGAGCAGCGGCGTGGCTGACCCCTCCCGCTCCGCGGCGCAGAGCCCTAGTTGAGGGCGAGAACGAGCGGATATCTCCCGGGTGACGTTTTCGCACATCGGGTTCGAATCCGATTTGGCTCTGGTAGCTTGGGTCGCGGATGGTCAGCGCACTCTCGAGGTGGCGATGGGTCATCGGCGCTGCCGCCGTATGCGCCGTGTACCTGGTGGTCAGATCCATCGCCGACCTGCACACCGCGTTGGGCGGCGGCTCCGCCGTCGATTACCTCGCGATCGCGTCCGCCGGGCGGGTGGTTCACGCGGGATCGTCGTGCGTCTATTGCGTGAGCTCGCTGGCGGCTGCCCAGGCGCAGCTGCTCGGGTACATGCCGGTCGCGAGCGCGACGTTTCCCGTACCGTTCGTCAACCCGGCGCTGATGGCGTGGCTGATCCAGCCCCTCGCCGTGCTGCCCCTTCAGACCGGCAGTGACGTGTTCGTCGGGCTCAATGTGGTGGCGATGGCGCTGTCGGCCACCATCCTCACCCGGCGCGTGGCGCCGCGGCTCGCCGGACCGCTCGCGGCCTGCCTCGTGGTGACCGTGGTGTTCTCGCTCGAGGCCGGCACCGGGATCCTCCTCGGGCAGTCGGACGGGCTGATGCTGCTGGCTGCGACCCTGGCAATCGAGGCCCTCGACCGGCGCCGCCCCGTCATCGCAGGGCTCCTCCTCGTGCCACTGCTGCTCAAGCCGCAGCTGGTGTGGCTCGTGCCCCCCGTCCTGGTGGTCGCCGGGCAGTGGCGGATGCTCGCGGCGCTCGCGGCGGGGGCCCTGGTGGTCCTCGTCGGATCCATTGCGGTCGCCGGACCCGGACACCTCCTCGACGCGGTCGGTCTCGTGACCGCCCCGACCTACGCCCACCTGGATTTGCAGAGCAACTCGATCCCGGCTTTGGTCGCGCGCCCGCTGGCGAGCAACCCGGCCGCGTGGGCGGTCGCCCTCGCACTGGCCACGGGGGCGGTGGCGATCATGGTGTTGCTGCGCGACACGCTCCGACGCAACGTGGTCCCGGCGGTGGCGATCGGCGTCGGCCTGTCAGTCGCGCTCTCGCCGCACCTCGGCGACTACAGCCTCATGCTCCTGGCAATCCCCGTGGCCGTCCTTGCGCCCCGCGCCCCGGCGCTCACGCTCGGCCTCGCCGCGGCGTATACCGCGGCGTCGCTGTTCAACCCCCTCATCCCGCTCAACGAGAGCACCGTGGCTCTGGTCCTCCTGGTCGGCGTGGCCGCGATCCTCTGGCGGGCCACCCACCCGGTATCGGGCGACATTGCGCTTCACCTGCC
>JBAQGL010000415.1:0-2070 GCA_049287785.1 Candidatus Dormiibacterota bacterium
AGACGTCCTCTCCCGAGAGTTCGAGCTCACGCATGAGGAGGCGCTTGACCTCCTCGGTCATGCTGTCGTCGATCTCGAGCCGCACCACCTGCGGCGAGCGCCGGCGGCGGCGGAGGTACTCCTGGACAGCGGTCCGGAGGTCCTCGGCCTCCTCCTCCTCGAGTGCGGGGTCGGCGTTGCGGGTCACCCGGAACGGGTACTGGCCGATCACCCGCATGCCTGGGAACAGGCGGTCGAGATGGGCCGCGATGACCTGCTCCACGGGCACGAAGCGTTCACCGTCCGGCACGACCACGAATCGCGGCAGGAGTGGAGGGACCTTGACGCGAGCGATCCGTTGTTCGCTTCCCCGTGGCGCGCCGACGACGACGGCGAGGTTGAGGGACAGGTCGCTGATATACGGGAACGGGTGCGCGGGGTCGACCGCGAGCGGGGTCAGGACCGGGAAGATGCGTTCCTCGAAGACCGCGTCGACGTACTCCCGGTCGCCGTGGTCGAGCGACGTGTAGTTCGAGAAGCGCAGGCCCACCTCACCCAGGCGCTCGACGATTGCCCGGAACGCCCGCATCTGGCGCGCCGTGAGGTCGATGGCACGACGCTGGATCTCCGAGAGCTGCTCATCGACGGTCATGCCGTCGGGGCTCAACGCTGCCACACCTGCGCGGCGCTGCTCGATCAGCCCACCGACTCGGACCTGGAAGAACTCGTCGAGGTTGCTGCTGGAGATGGCCAGGAACTTCGCGCGCTCGAGCAGGGCGCGGGACGTGTCCTCGGCGAGCTCGAGGACCCGTGTGTCGAAATCGAGCCAGCTCAGATGCCGGTTGATGTAGCGATGCCGGCTGCCGAGGTCGACGGGCCGATCCAACTCCTCGCGGCCGGCCGGCGCCGCCTCCTCACGCGCTTCGGTGGGCTCGGATACCGCCATCAGCCCAGTTCCTCGATCGCGCCGGAGTCGAGGAACACGAGGTCCTCCGCGATGTTGGTGACGCGGTCGGCGATGCGCTCGAGGTGATGGGCGATGAACACCAGGTTGGTGGCGCGGAAGACGGTGGTGTTGTCCTCCGTCATCAGCTGGATCAGGTCGTCGAAGAGGCGGTGGTAGATGCGGTCGACGCGGTCGTCCCCGGCGGCGATGCGTCGCGCCTGGAGGACGTCTCGCGAGACCACCGCGGCGAGGATGCCGCGCACCTGGTCGCTGCAGTAGGCGGCCATCTTGGGGACGTCGACGTACGTCTCCAGCGGCGGCAGGTCGGCCAGGTTGCGGGCGAGCTTGGCGATGCTCACGCAGTGGTCGCCCATGCGCTCCAGCTCGGATGACATGTTGAGCAGACCGATGATCTCCCGCAGCTCGCGGGCCTCGGGGTTCCGGTTGACGATGAGCGAGAAGGAAAGCTCGCGGAGCTCGCGCTGGCGGTCGTTGACCAGCGCGTCGTCGGCGATCACCCGCGCGCACAGGCTCACATCGCGCTCCGCCAGGCCGCTCGTCGCCTGCGTGATGGCGGTGTCGACCAGCTCGCCCATGTCGGCGACGATGCGTCGCAGGTGCGTCAGCTCGTCGGCAAGCACAGGGTGGTTCGGGTGCAGCAATGGCTCGCTCATATTCACAGGACTCTACTGTCCCCCAGAGAGCACCATCACATCGCCCCCGCACCATAGCCATTTCACAATCGCTTTATGGCATAGGGTCATCGCATACTCGACGCCGTGCAGCAGGTCGCATCGACATACTGGGACCGGATCGACACGGTCGAGGGCCTGCGCCGACAGGTGGCAACCATCGAGGCGCTCATGTTCTCGTGCGAGGCCCCTCCCATCCTGATCACGCTCGTCGAGGACCTCTACCAGTCGATCGACCGTTTGGAGCTTCCGCCCCCCGCGTACGCTCACCCGACGTCTCTGCTGGACGCAGGCTGAGCGTCCGGCCGATCCTGGTGCGGAAGCGCCGGGCAAGGTCCTCGGGCTCCCAGGTGTAGGGAAGGCCGGTGGAGACCACGACCCGGTTGCGACGCTCGTCGTAGCGGAAGGAGGGCGGTCCGCCGCCGTTGACGCGGCGGTCGAGCACGTCGGCGA
>JBAQGL010000416.1:0-6328 GCA_049287785.1 Candidatus Dormiibacterota bacterium
TCGCGTTTGCGACAGATGTCGGGGCTACTGTCATCGCCGAGGGTATCGAGGATGCCGATGAGCTTGTCGTGCTTCGCGATCTCGGCGTGCTGTGGGGACAGGGCTACTACCTGGGGAGACCTGAACCAGCGACCCGGACCCCCGCCGTGGTCGCGCGTTAGTCGTTGAGACGGGCGCGTCACGACCTCCGGATACGCTCAGTAAGAACATAAGGTCGAGCACCGGGACAGCGACCGTCGACAGTGTCGACTCCGATTAGGAGATAGCCGCCTAGCTACCGCACCGCCAGCGGCTCGAATCTTCGCCGGCGGAAAGCTCTGTGCCGAGCTCACCTTTCCCAAGTTGCGCAAGTCGCCACTCAGCCTGGGGAAGCGACCTGCTCCGATCAGGCGTCGGGTTACGTCGTACCGTTGGCGCCGCCTGAATACAGCATGGCTGAGCTGGCTCGATATTACGGGTGACGTTCCCCCCATTCACCGCCGTGTACATGCGGGTAGGACCGCTACATCGGTCCCACGCGAGCGCAATGATGGCATCGGAACCAGGCGGCAGGGGCACGCGTCACAGCGAGGAGTGAGAAAGATGCTGCGAGTTGCGGTGGCGCCGGTGTTGGTTGGCTTCGTGATGGCTACTAGCGCCGGCTGCGGCTCGAATGCGTCAGGCGCTATCGCCTCACTGCAGCCCGGGGTCCCGCATTGCTCGGCCGCCGAGACCGCCGCGGCACTCCTGCAGCAGTCTGGGCAGCAGCATCCAGCTGTTTCACAGCCCCCGTCTTCACAGAGCGCGTTTCCTCCTCCGATGCCGACAACCGGCTCACCGCCGCCGACTCCGACACCGATGCCCACGGCGATACCGACTGTCGTGACAGCCGCGACCCTGAAACTCGATCCGGCGGAGCTTTCCAGATACCCGTCGGCTCAGTACGTCATCGGTGTCGGCACCGTCGTCGACGTCGACCTGCCTGACGAGAAGGCACCATTCTGTTGGTCAATCCCAACGTCATCGGCGGCGTCCGTGCTCAAGCCGCTGGTCCAAGGCGACGATCTGCAAGGCGGGGCGCATGCCCGTTTTCGCGCCATCGCGCCAGGGGTGGTCACGATTGCGACGACCAACGCCTGCTACACCTTTCCGCCGTGTGAGGCAGCGGTTCCCCTGACTGAGGCGGTCGTGACGGTTCGAGCGTAGACACACAGGCGAGTGCCGGAGCCGAATGGCTCGGCCGCGATCGCAACGTCAATTTCGTGGGCGCAACAGGGATCGAACCCATGACCTCCCGATGTGTGCTGACCGCGGGAGATTACGACGAAGCGCTCGAGCCTCCGTCGCCGGTGGCGCGCACCGCGCGCCACACCGTGACGGGGAGCAGCAGAGCCACAGCCACCGGCACGATCCACCATGCCGCCAGCGTCGTGCGACTCACGGCGGCGGTGACGGCCAACGCAAGCACCACACCAACGGCAACACGCCAGTCGTCGCCGATGAGAAAGTCGTACCAGAACATGCCGAAGGCCTTCAGATTCTTTATGGCCTGACCGCCTCCGAGGGCTCAGCGATGCTCCGCGCGGTGACACGCATCGCGCGCTGACGCGTCAGGCGGAGCACGGCCACGAGGCCGACAGCGAGCAGCGCCATCGCTGGAATGATGAACAGCAGCGCGGCGTCGGAACCAGGCCACACCGCACCTGCACCTTCGGCACCCCAGAAGATCCCGAAGGAGCTGAGAAGCGTCCCCACCAGGAACTTCATCGCGTTTTCGGGAACTCGGGCAAGCGGAGCTCGGAGTAATGCTGCGGCTGACGCCACGACGATGATGGCCGCGCCGGCGGCAAGACCAGCGACCGGAATATCACCTTCATTGCTGCCGAAGGTCAGCACGATGAAGACAACCTCGAGGCCCTCGAGGAGCACGCCTTTGAACGAAAGCGTGAACGCGTACCAATCGGCGACCAGGCCGACGCTTCGCGCCGATGCAGCCCGCGCTGCTGCGAGCTCCGTACGAAAGATCTCGTCCTCGTTGTGGAGCGACTTGTAGCCGCCGGCTCGCAGCACGGCCTTGCGAATCCACTGCAGGCCGAAGACGAGCAGGAAGCCTCCGACAAAGAGGCGAAGTGACTGGATGGGCAGCGCGCCGATGGCCGGTCCGAGTGCGACCACCGCTACAGCGAGTACCGCGACTGCTGCGCCAAGACCAATGAGCGCCGAGCGCCAATCGCGAGCCGTGCCCGCCGCGAGCACGATTGTTGCTGCCTCGACCGCCTCAACAGTACACGCCAGGAACACCGACGCGAACAACGCCCAGAAGGAGACGGTCATGCGTGAACTGGCCTGGCGTGAACAAAATCCACGCCATTGGGGCTCGTGGTCGGCGCCATGTCGCTATTGAAACCGTCCGGATACGCGACGCATCCGTCCGGGTCGAGCCCGATGCGCAACTCGCTTCCGCGTGGCCATCGTTTCGAATCGAAGATTGCTGCCAGTGTGCCCCCGGCGCACGCGAGCACGTGCTCGTAACCGCGCCCGCGATAGGCAACGTCGGCGACCGTTCCGGGCAGCGCAGCGGCCGAGATCTCGCTGTCCGGAAGCACGCGGGTGGCGGCCGGTCGGACGAGGACGCGAACGTGGCTGCCGATCACGACAGAACCTTCATACCGCACTCGAAGCGGATGGCCGGCCACGTCGACGGTCGCGTACAGGCCCTCGAGACCCAGCACCTGCCCCAGCAGCTCGCCGGCCGAACCCGTAAAACGCGCGACGAACAGCGTCGCCGGTTGACGGTAGATCCGCTCGGGAGGTCCGATCTGCACCAGTTCACCCTTGTTGAGTACGGCGATGTCATCTGCCAGGGCGAACGCCTCGGCCTGGTCGTGCGTGATGTAGACAACGGTAGCCTCGCTGTCCCGGGCAATGGTGGCGATCTGCACCCTGAGACGCTCGCGCAGATCAGCATCGAGATTGGAGAGTGGCTCGTCGAAGAGCAACAGCCCCGGTCGCGCTACGACCGCACGGGCAAGCGCAACGCGCTGCTGCTGACCTCCCGACAGTTCGTGCGGATAGCGGTCGGCCAGAGAGGCAAGCCCAACCTCCTCGAGGGCGTCTTCGGCCCGGCGGCGAGCCACGTCTCCCGGCAGGCGCCGCCGGCGAAGCGCGTAGCCCACGTTGCCGATGGCTGTGAGGTGTGGCCACAGCGCATAGTCTTGAAACACCATCGCCAGATTCCGTCGTTCGGGCGGGAGGTGATGATGGCCATCGCTGACGAGCCGGCCGCTGAAGCGAATCGAGCCGCCATCAAGCCTCTCCACACCGGCCAGGCAGCGAGCCAGGGTGGTCTTGCCCGAACCGGATGGCCCGAGGAGGACGAGAAACCGTCCCGCCGGGATGTCGAGATCGACACCACTCAGCACGCTTGCCTTCCCGTAGCGTTTCACCGCTCCACGGATCTCAACGGTGTGCCCCGCCCTCGCCTCGGCGTCGCCTGGAGTGATGCTCATGGCAGGCTGCCCAGACGGCGCCAGCCCGCGGGTACGAGCAATCGGAACACTCCCCACGCGAGCGCAACCACGGCAAGCGCGCCCAGCACGGCGATCACCTCCATCGCAGTCCCGCCAGCGAAGTCGTAGTTCATGAGCGCATGTTCGATGGCGACGGAGACCGTCGGACTCCCGGGCGGATACAGGAGTTGGGACATCGGCAACTCGAGAAGGGTTGCCGCGAAGACGAGCACCCACGCGGCGACCAGCGGCCTCGAGAGCACAGGGAGCACGGTGCGCCGCCACGCGGCGAGCGGTCCTGAGCCATGCACGCGGCCGGCTTCCGCGAGCGACTCCTGAATCTGACTGACGCTCCCGAGCAGGACGCGCGATGTCGCCGGGAGAGCGGTTGCGATGTAGCCGATCACCAGCAGCAGTGTCGTTCCGTACAGCTGGATGCCGATCCGGCTGAAGAACGGCAGGTTGAACGTGAAGATGTAGCCGGCGGCGAAGACGATGCCCGGCAGCGCGACCGCAGCGAGGAGCGACATGTCCAGGACTCGTGCGCTCACCCCGCCGCCACGCCGCGACAGGACGCGCGCCGATACCGCGGCAAGCACGACGGTGATCGTCGCGGTGACGACCGCGAGCTCGCGGGAGAAAATGAGCGGGTCGTGTAGGTTTGCGCTGCTCAGAACCCGTCCGTAGTTCGCAAGGGTCAGCCCGTGGCTCGTGAGTAACGACCCGAGGCCATTGATCAGCGACGCCGATACCGCTCCGAAGGCCGGCACGCCGATGCCGACGATCAGCACGAACACCATCGCAGCCAAGCCGCTGAGTTTGGCCGCCGGCGACAGCCGCAGCCGGCGCGCGGGGCGACTCCTGCCGCCGAGCACGCGATAGCTTCGGGTCCGCAACGCCCGGTTCTGCGCAAACAGTGCCAGCACCACGAAACCCATGAGGATCCATCCCACCGCAGCGGCTATCGGGAACTCGATGGGAAACGCCTGGACAGCGTTATAGAGCGTGTAGGTGGCCACCGGGAAGTGCGCATCGTTGGCGAGTGTTGCGGCGACACCGAAGTCGCTGACCGACTCCGCGAAAACGATCGCCAGCGCTGACCACATAGCCGGCGCCAGGAGCCCAACCAGGACACGCGTCGAAGCCACCGGGCCGCCGCCGTGAACACGAACCGCCGATTCGAACTCCTCACCGAGACCGCGCAATGCCCCGGAAATGGCCAGGAATGCAAACGGGACTCCCTTCGCCGTGAGCACCACGATGACGCCAAAGGGGCCGTAGAAGAGATTGCGGAATCCATCGAGATGAAAACCCGCGACGTCCAGCACCCCTGATGGCTCGAGCAGCCGTTCCCAGCCAAGCGCGACCAGGTACGACGGCGCGAGCAGGAGGGCGAACATCACGCCGGTCCAAACCCGTCGTCCCGGGAGATCGGTGCGGATCACGAGCCACGCGACCCCAAAACCCACTGCGGTTGCCGCAAGCGCGCTCAGGACGCCTACCAACAACGAATCGGCGACGCCCTGGAGCAGCGTGCCGGAGAACGCCTGCGAGAAGCTGGCGAGCGTGAACCATTCAGAGCCTTGGTCGAACAGCCGCGGGGAGAACGCGACAGCAAGAAAAAGGATGACCGGAAGGCCGAGGATGACAACGATCACCACCCAGAACGCGGCGAGCGGGGCTCCACGAAATCGTGAAAGCGCAAGCCACACGCTGTCCCTTTGGCCCTCCGGCCGTCCGACCGGCGGAGTCCGCGTCAGAGTGTCGACCACGGTCGGCAGGTCCTACTTGATGTTGGAATCGAACCAGGCGTTGACTTGGCCTTCCATCGGACCCCAGAAGTACGGGTCGATCGTCTGATAGGTGGTTGGAAACGGTGGGAGCGCCGGAAGCGCCGACACCCCCGGCACGATCGGCCAGTACAACGAATCGCCGCTCGGATCTCCGGTCTGCATCACGGCCTGCCCCGCCGCCGAGAGCACGTATTCAATGAACCGCTTTGCCTCCGCCTGCTCTGCGGGGGGCGCCCCCTTGTCGATGCCGATCGCCGCCGGGAGCAGCGTCGAGCTGGGGAGATAGACGACCTTCGCATCGAAGTTCGCGCTCTTCGGCGCCTTCAGCACCTCACCGGTGGCAGCTGAACTCTGGATGAGCCCGTACACAATCTGCCCGGTTTCGAGGGCATGCAGCGTGTCACCGTTGGTGGGAAAGACATGCAGGCCGTTCGCCTTCAATTTGGTCAGGTACGACTCACCCGCCGACACGCCGTTGCTCTGCCCACCCATCTGGTTCATGAGTCCGGCGATGAACGGAAACGTCGGCCCCGACTGCGATGGATCGTTCATCCCGACCAGTCCCCTGTATCGCGGCTGGAGGAGATCCTGGTATGTGGTCGGGACCGCGCGCGCCTTTGCCGCGTTGTAGATGAGCGCGGCCATAACGGTCGTGCTGATCGGCACGTACGAGTGGTCCGATGGAACCAGCGACTGACCGACTGTTGTCAGCACGGTCGGCGATGAATAGTCGAGCAACTGACCCTGCTGATCGAGCGCCGCGAACGCCGTCGCCCCGTCCACCCAGAGCAAACCCCATTGCGGGTTATTGCGTTCTGCCGCCACCTTCGTGAGGAGCGGTCCGGTACTGTCGTCGTCCAGCTTTACCGGGATGCCGGTAGCAGCCTGAAACGCCTTTGTGGTTACCGAGTCGTAGCCCTGCGCCGAGTAGACCACCAGCGGAACCACGCCGCTCGCGCTCGTTCCGGTAGGAGTGGTCCTAGTAGTGGTCGCAGCGGCGGTGCTGCCACAAGCCGCCATCACTCCGAGCGCCATCACGGCAAATAC
>JBAQGL010000417.1:0-6315 GCA_049287785.1 Candidatus Dormiibacterota bacterium
GCCGAAGGCAGCAGCAGGTACGGCAGCCGCCAAGCGTCCCGTCGGCCGCCCGAGGACGCGCACCGCAACCGGGTCCACGCCCGCGACCCGCAGCACGACCGGACGCCGGCCGGTTGGCCGTCCCCCGAAAGGCTGAAGCGAATCCAGACCGTCTAGGTCAAGTTTCGATAGGTTTTGGGTAGACTGGTTGCATGGCCAAGTCTTCTCGCGATCTCCTCGACGACGCACGGAGCACCGTTCCTGAGGTTTCTCCGCAACAGGTTCGCGCCGCGGGGGGCTCCCGGACCCTGATCGACGTTCGCGAGCGCAGTGAGTTCGACGAGGGCTACATCCCCGGCGCGATGCATTTGAGCAAGGGCTTCATCGAGACCCGCATCGAGGACTCGGTTCCCAGGCGCGATACCCCGATCACCCTGTACTGCGCCGGTGGGGTCCGGTCCCTGCTCGCCGCGCGAGCGCTGCAGGAGCTCGGCTACACCAACGTGCAGTCGATGGCGGGTGGCTACGGTGCTTGGAAGCAGGCCGGTTTCGACTTCATCGTCCCCCGGGTGCTGACCGCACAGCAGCAGCAGCGCTACAGCCGCCATCTGCTCATTCCCGAGATCGGCGTCGAGGGACAGGCGAAGCTGCTCGACGCGCGCGTGCTGCTCATCGGCGCAGGGGGGCTCGGGAGTCCCGCCGCGCTCTATCTCGCGGCCGCGGGTGTTGGCACGATCGGCTTCGTCGATTTCGACACCGTCGACCGCAGCAACCTGCAGCGCCAGATCCTCCACACCGAGGATCGGATCGGCATGCTCAAGACGGCATCCGCCCGCATCGCGCTCACGGCGCTCAACAGCGACGTCCGCGTGGTCGAGCACAACGTGGTGCTCAGCGGCGAGAACGCGCGCGAGATCTTCGACCAGTACGACATCATCGTCAACGGCTGCGACAACTTCCCCACGCGGTATCTCGCCAATGATGTGGCCATCTTTGCCAAAAAGCCGATGGTCGACGGCGGGATCTTCCGCTTCGAAGGACAGGTCACAACGGTCGTGCCCTTCCAGTCTCCGTGCTACCGCTGCCGTTACCCCTCGCCGCCACCGCCGGAGGAGGCTCCGTCCTGCGCCGAAGCGGGTGTGCTCGGGGTGCTCCCGGGGATCGTCGGCGTGCTCCAGGCGACCGAGGTCATCAAGCTGATCACCGGCGCCGGTGACCTGCTCACAGGACGGCTGCTCCACATCGATGCGCTGGCCATGAAGTTCCGCGAATTCCGCGTCCCCCGTGACCCCCAGTGCCCGGTGTGCGGGGAGAATCCCACGATCACCGAACCCATCGACTACGAGGGCTTCTGCGCCGCTCCGTCATCGGTCGCCACCGAGGCGGCTGGCGTCCTCGCGTAACGCCTCCGCACCTCGGCGCTCGGACGTAAAGCTCCGCACTCTCGTCCGGGGCCTGTCCGCCTCAGCTGCGCACTCTCGTCCGGGGCCTGTCCGCCTCAGCTCCGCACTCTCGTCCGGGTCCCGTCGGAGAGGGGACCCCTCGCCGCTCAGCTGTCCGGTCTGACTCCCCACCGTTCAACGTTCTGGGACCGTCTTGCGCGGCGCCGGTCAGCAGATCGGCGCGTCCCCCCGCTCCGCCACCCGGACGGCGTTGAGGTGCTGGCCGCCACCCGGACGGCGTTGAGGTGCTGACCGCCACCCGGACGGCCTTGAGCTATCAGCTCGGCGCAGCGGTTCCGTCCGCGTCGAAGTGTTCCGCTTCGCTGATGAGCATCACCGGGATGGCGTTGTCGACGCGGTATCGCAGCCGGCAGGCGTCGCATCGCAGTGACTCCGGCTCGACCACCAGCGGCCCGCGGCACTGGGGACAGGCGAGCATGTCGAGGAGATCCTGGGGGAGCTGGCTCATGACGACATTGTCGCCGGGACGAGGAAGGACGCGAGCTCATCGCTGACCACGCGAGGGAGCTCGAGGTTGCTCACGTGGCCACAGTCGAGCTCGACGAACCGAGCCTTCGGGATACCGTCAGCTATGGCAAGAACTTCCGAGGTTGGGATGATCGCGTCCTGGGTGCCGGCGATGACCAGGGTGGGGACGTTGATGGACGCGAGCAGTTCGGTGCTGTCGGGTCGGGCTGCCATGGCGCGCTGCGCGAATGCGATTCCGGCGTGCGTGCATCGACGGATGCGTCCGCGAACCGGGTCGACGATGTGCGCCTCCGCCTGTGCATGGGGGCTCAGGAGCCGCGCCACCATCGGCTCGACGACCGACTCGACGGATTGCTCGCGTTCCACGCGTTCCGCCATCGCGAGACGGTCATTGCGGGCCTCGGCTGTGTCGGCGCCGGCGCGCGTGTTGCTGAGCACGAGCGCGCGGATGCGTTCCGGCGCCAGGCGCCAGAGGGCGAAGGCGAGGTAACCGCCCATCGAGAGGCCCACGACGGCGACCCGGTCGATGTCTCGGGCGTCGAGGGCTTCGAGCACCGCGGACGCGAAACCCTCAAGGCTCGGCTCGGCGTCGGGCGGCCCCGGCGAATCGCCGCAGCCCCACACGTCGGGCCGGATGCAGCGCACGCGGTCGGACAGTGCCGCGACCTGGTGGTCCCACTGCGAGGCGTCGAGGGTGAACGCGTGAAGGAAGAGCACCGCTTCGCCAGTTCCCGAGTCGTGAATGGCCGGCAGCATCTCTGTCGGGCCGACTCTAGGCTTCGGCGCTGACCACGAGCGCGGGGAAATCCTCGTCGAGGGTCGCCGGCTCGATATGCGTGCGCGCGTGCTTCTCCACGTCGCGGAGCTTGAGGATCTCGCTGGGGGTGATCAACGTGACCGCGACGCCTGCCCGGCCGGCGCGTCCCGTCCTGCCGACTCGGTGCAGGTATTCGTCCGGGGTGAGCGGGACGTCGTAGTTGATCACGTGCGAGATGTCGTCGATGTCGAGCCCGCGCGCCGCAACGTTGGTGGCGATGAGGTACTTGATGTGCGAAGCGCGGAATTGCTGCATCGCGCGGTCCCGCTCCCGCTGGGTGAGGTCGCCGTGCAGCAGTCCCACCTGGTACCCACGCCCGCCGAGCTGCGCCTGCAGCACGTCGGCGGTTCGCTTCGTCTCGACGAAGATCAGCGCCATCACCACGTCGGGCTGATCGAGGATCTGCGCCAGCGCATCGGTCTTGTTCGCCCAGGTGGTCTGCACGTAGAGCTGACGCACCTCGGACGGGATCTCGGGCCGGGTGCTGATCTCCACCGTCTCCGGGTCGTGCATGTGGCGAAGCGCGAGCCGGCGCACCCACTCCGGCATGGTCGCGCTGAACAGCAGCGTCTGACGCTGTGGCGGGCACTGCCGGAGGATGCGTTCGACATCCGGCGCGAAACCCATGTCGAGCATCCGGTCGGCCTCATCGAGCACGCAGACGCGCACGTTGGCGAGCGTGAGCGATCGGCGCTGGATATGGTCGCCGAGCCTGCCCGGGGTCGCCACGACGATGTGTGCGCCCTGGCGCAGCTCCTCCATTTGACGTCCGATCGAGTCGCCGCCGTAGATCGCGACGCTCCGCAGCTCGTGGCGCTTGCCGAGCCGGGTGAGCTCGTCGTGCACCTGGACCGCCAGCTCGCGCGTGGGGCAGAGCACCAGCGCCTGCACCGGTCCGTCCCGAGGATCGAGTCGCTCGATGATCGGAATGCCGAAGGCCGCGGTCTTGCCGCTCCCCGTCTGTGCCTGGCCGATGACGTCGCGCCCGGCCATCGCGAAGGGTAGTGAGCCGGCCTGGATCGGCGTCGCCATGGTGTACCCGAGCTCGGCGACCGTGTTCTGCATGGCAACGCTCAAGGCGAGCTCGCTGAAGCTGACCGGTTCGGGAATGATTGTGCTCAAGACCTCATCGACCGGCGCCTGTGCGACGGGACGGGGCCTTGCGGCGAGCGGTCTACCAAACCGCGCGCGAGAGGACGAACGCAAGACAATAGTCAGCATACCCTGAATTCCGGCGTTCACGCCTTCGTATGATCGTTGCGATGCCAGAAGACCGCGTCAGCGCGTTCGGGACCGGATGAGCCTCCCCGTCGACATCAACGCGGCGCGATCCCTTCCCGGGGCATTCGTCCCTCGTGTGGTGGTGCTCGATCTCGACGGGACGACCATCGACTACCAGCAGAACCTTCAGCCTCGCGTGCGCGAAGCGGTCCGCGCGGTGGCGGCGCGCATGCCGGTGATCGTCGCCACCGGACGCATGTACCGCTCGGCTCTGTACTGGGCGGTCGAGCTCAATGTCGTCGAGCCGCTGGTCTGCTACCAGGGCGCGATGGTCCGGGAGACGCCTCGTCAGGATGGATCGCCGGGGAGCACCGTCTTCGAGCAGCCACTCCGCGCCGTGCCGGCGCGCCGGGCGCTGCACATCGCCCGCGAGCAGGACTGGCATTTCCAGGCATATCAAAACGACGAGCTGCTCTGCGAGCGGGATCGCCCCGAGGCGCGGCTGTACTCGCACATCAGCGGCGTGCCGTTCCGGGTCGTCCCTGACCTCGATCCACTGTTGGAGCACGGCACGACCAAGGCAGCCTGCGTGATCGAGGATCCCGTCGAGGTGGATCGCGCGAGCGCGTTGATGACGCGCGAGCTCGCCGGTGGCGCACGCGTCACCCGCTCGAATCCCGAGTTCGTCGAGATCCTCGATCCCGACATCAGCAAGGCCGTCGGCTGCGAGATCGTGTGCGCGCGCCTCGGCTACACGCTGGCGGACGCGCTCGCGGTCGGCGACGCTCCCAACGACGTCGAGCTGCTGATTGCGGCGGGATACTCTGTGGCCGTGTCGACGTCACGCCCCGAGGTGCTCGCCGCGGCCGATGCCACCTGCGCGCCCCCGGAGGACGGTGGTGTCGCCGACGTGCTCGAAGCCTTCGCACTGTTGTGAACCGCGCGTCTGCCGTTGCCGCATTCCGCGTCTTCTTCGCGGGACTGACCGTGGTCGCAATCGTGGTCCAGCTGGCCAGCCTTGCAATCAAGGGCACTCTCAACCCGGTCAACTATTTCAGCTATTTCACGATCGACAGCAACCTGATCGCGACCGGTGTGCTGATCGCCGCGGCACTGTATCGTGACCGCGCGTCCGCGCCCAGGCTCGACGTGGTACGCGGTGGTGCCGTCGTGTACATGAGCATCACGGGCATCGTGTTCACGCTCCTGCTCTCGAACACCGACGTTGATACCGCGATACCGTGGGTCAACTCGGTCGTCCACGAGTTGATGCCTCTGGTGATGCTCGCCGACTGGTTGATCACGCCGCCGGCCGCGCGCCTGCGGCTGCGTCACGGCCTGCTGTGGCTCAGCTTTCCACTCGTCTGGATCGTGTACACGATCATTCGTGGTGCGATCGTCAACCTCTATCCATATCCGTTCCTCAATCCGGCGAACGGCGGATATGCGAGCGTGGCCGTGTATTGCGTCGCCATCCTCATCGCCATGCTGGTGGTCGGCGCGCTGGTCGTCGTGCTGGCCAACGCCGCGGGAAGCGGACGCCGTCGGATCGAGGCCACCTGACCCGGGGCGCCGTCAGGACGGCGCGGTCGTGAAGCCTCCGCCCGTCTTGTCACCAAGCTTTCCGCGTGCGACCAGGTCGCGCAGCATCTCGACCGGCTCCCAGCGCGGGTCCCCGGTCTGACGAAAGCCCTCGTCGAGGATGGCCTCGACCACGTCGAGCCCGACCAGGTCCGAGAGTTGAAACGGCCCCATCGGCCAGCCCAGCGCGTTGCGCACCGCGAGGTCGCACTCCTCGACGGAGATGTAGCCGCCCTGCACGAGGTTCATGGCCTCCTGGATGGCGATGAACACGATGCGGTTGGCGATGAAGCCGTACTCCTCGCGAGCCAGCCGGACCGGCGTCTTGCCGATCGCCCGGGCGAAGTCCACCGCGCGCACGACCGCGTCCTCCGTCGTGTGCGGTCCGGGCACGACCTCCACGAGCGGCATCAGCAGCGCAGGGTTGAAGAAGTGGATGTTGAGGAATCGGCCGGAGTGGGTCACCGCATCCTCGAGCAACGACGACGGCAGGGTCGACGAGTTCGTGCCGATGATGGCGGTATCGTCCGAGTGCTCGCAGATGCGCGCGTACACCTCGCGCTTGACATCGCGATCCTCGGCGACCGACTCGATGATCGTGCCGGCGCCGGCGACGGCGGCGAAGTCGGATCCGAGCGTCACCCTTGCGAGCGCCGATTCGCAGGCGTCGCCGTCGAGCTTTCCCTTCTCGACGCGACGTCGGAGCAGCGTCGCGCACGACGTGCTGGCGCTGCGCAAACGGTCGTCGCTGCGGCTGATCAGCCGGACGTCATACCCGTGCAGCGC
>JBAQGL010000418.1:0-10475 GCA_049287785.1 Candidatus Dormiibacterota bacterium
CCTGACGGGCGATCCCATCGCGCCGACGCTGGCGTTGACGCGCCGGAAGCCATCGGCTGCGAGCAATCCCGCCGGCACGCCGAAGGCACCCGCGGTGGCGAGCGCCGATGCCCACACCGGCATCACGCGGCTCAGGCCGGCGACCATCGCGGTCGCCGCGGCGCCGAGTGCAGCAAGACCGAGCGCGCCGGCGACACCCATCTGACCGACGCCGAGACCAGCGGCCTTGGCTTTCTCGAAGACCCCCTGGCGATCCAACTCGGTGCGAACGCGGTCGGCAGCCTCGTCACCGACGCGGCGCGCGAACTCTGCGAGGCGGTCGGCGGCGACTCCCGTGAAGCTCCCGGCGCCATGCAGCATGTCGTCCATCGACACGTAGTCCTGGGACGCCGCTGTCGCTGCGGACGCGCGACCGTATTTCGGTGGCTGCGGGTCGCCCTCGGTGTAACCGTGCAGCTCGCGGAGCCGCTCGGTGGGGCCGGGCACCTTCTCGGGGTCCGGGAATCCAGAAGCGACGCGGCGGTCGCGGTCGCTCTCGTTCGACTCAGTCATCATGAGTGACCTCCGTATCAGGCTATGCCTATATATGATAGTAACACTATCATGTAGGTCACCCGGTGAGCCGGCCGGTTGCCGGATCCGAGGCGCCTGCCGGACGATTTCTCGATCACGACTAGACTTGCCCGCGCTCGTGCTCTCTCGAATTCCGCTCGCCCACCCTGGGGATCCGGACCTGCGCTCACCGGTGCGCTTCCTCGTATGGATGGCGCGCGCGCAGCGCCGGACCGTCATCGGCGGGGCCTTTTTCGGCGCCCTGTGGATGGGGACGCAGGGAGTGATCCCTGCGGCACTCGGACTGGCGGTCAACGCGATCATCCAGCGCAACGGGCCGGCGCTGATGCTCTGGGCCGGGGTGGTGTTCGCACTGGGGATCCTCCAGGCGGCCGCCGGGGTGCTCCGCCACCGTCGCGCCGTGAGCAACTTCCTCGAGGCCAGCGTGCGCGTGCAGCAGCTCGTCATCCGTGCGGCGATCCGCCTCGGTGCCGGGTTGCCGCGCCAGATCGGAGCGGGCGAGGTGGCCAGCCTGGGCACCACCGACGTGGTGCGCGTCGCCAGGCTGCTCGACATCAGCGCACGCGGGACGGGGGCCGTGGTGTCGATCCTGATCGTCGCCGCGATCCTGCTCAGCACCTCGCCCCAGCTCGGCCTCGTGCTGCTCATCGGAGCGCCGATCTCCGCCCTGCTCATCCTCCCGGCGATGGGTCCGCTCGAGCGCCGGCAGCGAGCCGAGCGGCAGCAGCGCGGTGCGGCGTCGGCCGTTGCAGCGGACACGGTCGCGGGGCTCCGGGTGTTGCGCGGGCTCGGCGGCGAGGCGGATTTCTCCGCCCGTTATGCGCGCACCTCACAGGAGGTGCGCCACGCGACCGTGCGCACCTCGCTGGTCCAGTCGCTGCTGGACGGCCTTCAGGTGCTGCTGCCGGGCGCGATCCTGGTGACGATCACCTTTCTCGGCGCTCGACTGGTGCGCAGCGGTTCCATCCCACCCGGCGAGCTGGTCGCGGACTACGCGTATGCGGCGTTTCTCGCCCTGCCCGTGCAGACCCTGATCCAGGCGGCGAGCATCTGGTCCGCGGCCACAGTCGCCGCGGGGCGCGTGCTCTCGGTGCTGCGCCTCGACGCGGACCTGGCCTCGCCGGCCGACTCGGAATCGCTCCCCGTAGACGGCGACCTCGTCGACGAGGAGTCGGGTGTCACCGCGGTGGATGGCCTGATGACAGCCGTGGTGATCGCGGATCCGGACATCGCCAGCGCGACGGCAGCGAGGCTGGGGCGCCTGACCGATCCATCCGGCGAGGCGCGGGTGACGTTGGGGGGCGTGGCGCTTGACCGGGTTCCGGTCGCGGAGGTCCGGCGCCGTCTCCTGGTCCTCGATCGCGATCCACACCTGCTCGCAGGCACGCTCCGCGATGCCGTTGACGTGCCGAGCGCCCGAGCCGGTGACGCTGATGCTCGGCCGAGCGTGGAGGAGGCGATCGCGGCGGCGTGCGGTGCCGACATCGTTACCGGGCTTGGACACGGTCTCGATTCGTCGGTCTCTGAACGGGGACGATCGTTGTCGGGTGGTCAACGTCAGCGCATCGCCCTTGCGGCAGCCCTCCGTGCCGACCCGGACGTGCTCGTGCTCGACGAACCGACCAGCGCTGTCGACGCCCACACCGAGGCGATGATCGGGGAGCGGCTCGGCGCACTTCGGCGCGGACGCACCACGGTCATCTTCACCACCAGCCCGCTGCTCCTCGCACGTGCGGACCGGGTCGCCTTCGTCGATGACGGCGCCGTGGCCGTCGGGACGCACGCCCGGTTGATCGCCGTCGATGCCCGGTACCGCCAGGTCGTCACCCGGGAAGGCGAATGAGCCGCGACGCGGCGTCCATCCTCCCGGTCGCGGGCGGACGTGCCGCATGGCGCAGCCTCCGCTCGGGCCTTGCCGAGCGACGCGGTCTCATCGCCGCCGCGATCGCGCTTCAGATGGCGGCCAGCGCCGCCGGGTTGGTCGGCCCGCAGCTGCTCGAGCGAATCATCAACAGCTCGGGGACGCTCACCGACGCCACCATCGACAGCACCGCGCTGCTGTTCACCGCGGCCCTGGTGGTGCAGACGATCTTCACCGCCGGCGCCCGCGCGTGCGGCGCGCTCACCGGCGAATACGTGCTCGCGCGACTGCGCGAACGGTTCATCAGCACGGTGCTGGCGCTGCCGATCGGCATCGTGGAACGGGCCGGAACCGGGGACCTCATGACCCGCGCATCGACCGACGTCGACGACATGTCACAGGCGGTGCGCCGCGGTCTTCCCGAGCTGCTCGTGGCCGGCGTGACCGGCGTTCTCGCCATCGTCGCGCTGGTGGTGACCGCTCCGGTTCTGGGACTTGTCGTGGTTCCGGTGATGCCCCCCCTGTTCATCGCGACCCGTTGGTACCTGCGTCGCGCGCGGCCCGCGTACCAGCAGCAGGCTGCGGCGGAGGCAGTGGTGAACTCCGATCTGCAGGAGACGGTCGATGCCGCGCGCACCATCGAATCGCTGCGACTCGGTCCGCGACGCATCGCCCAGACCGACGACGATATTCGCGACTGGGTCGCGTGGGAGCGGCGCACCCTTCGCTTGCGCACCGTCTTCTTCGGGACCTGTGAGGCTGCGTACATCGTTCCGCTGGTGCTCTGTCTGCTGTTCGGCGGCCTGCTCGTGATGCACGGTCAGCTCTCCATCGGAGCCGTCGCCGCAGCTGCGCTCTACACACAACAGCTGGTATCTCCCGTCGACACGCTGCTCGCCTGGCAGGACGAGGTGCAACTCGCATCTGCATCACTCTCCCGCGTGGTCGGCGTTTCCGAGGTGCCGGCGGCGGAGATGACCGATCGAATCCCCCGCGACCAGCGGCTCGTCGCCGAGCGCGTGCACTTCGCCTACGATGACGCCGCCGATGTCCTGCACGGCATCGATCTCTCGCCGGAGGTCGGCGCGCGACTGGCGGTCGTCGGTCCGAGCGGTGCGGGGAAGAGCACGCTCGCGCTGTTGCTCGCCGGCGTTCACCCACCGCGCACGGGATTCGTGCGGATCGGTGGCGTGGAGCCACATCTGCTGCCGCCGGATCGCCTCCGGCGCGAGGTCGCTCTCGTGACCCAGGAGCATCACCTCTTCGCATGCTCGCTGCGCGACAACCTCCGGCTCGCCCGCCCGGACGCGAGTGATCGACAGCTGATGGCAGTGCTGGAAACCGTGGACGGGATGCAGGCGGTCCGGTCGCTGCCCGCCGGGTTGGACACCATCCTCGGTTCGGGCGGAACGTCGATCAGCCCCGGATTCGCGCAGCAGATCGCGATCGCGCGACTATTGCTCGCCGATCCGCATACGCTTGTGCTCGACGAGGCGACATCACTGCTGGACTCGCGTGCGGCGCGCCACCTCGAACGCTCGGTCGCTGTGCTGCTCGAGGGCCGCACCGTCATCGCCATCTCGCATCGCCTGCACGCCGCGCACGATGCGGAGTTGGTCGTGGTGGTTGAGAACGGCCGGATCAGTGAATCCGGAACGCACGCGGACCTCCTGCGTGCCGGCGGCGCCTACGCGCGGCTCTGGAACACCTGGCGGCAGGATTCGGCCGGCGTTGCCGATCAGGCGTACGGCGGTCCCAGCGGCGAGTAGGTGGAGACGATGGGAAGCACCGAGACCTTCCCGTCGGAGCAGAAGACCTCGCCGGCCCCGAGTCCGTCGGCCTGCAGATTGTCAATCACGGCCCTTGACGACCCCGGCAGGAGTACCCGAACCCGTGCGGCAGTCACGCAGGGTGCGATGACGTCGTCGCCGGCGACGCTGAAGTACGCGGCCGGCGTTGCGCCGGCCGTGCACCCGCCCGATCCTGCGCACGGAAGGAGGCTGACCGCAACGGGCTGTGCGCTCCCCGAAAAGTCACCAGTGGTTTCCAACCAGTTCGTCGGCACCAGGCCGCCGTCGGCATTGAGGAATTGGATGGTCGCCCAGCCGCGAAGCTTGCACGCCCGGGCGCCGCGATTCCAGATCCCGAGCGCCATGGTGAAGCTCCCGGCGGCGCCTTCGCTCAGAGACTGCGAAAAGGCAATCTGCACCTGAGAGCTCGCGCAGATCGACTCATCGGCCGTGACAATCGGTGCGGTGGGCGATGGTGTGGGCGCCGCAGTTGGTGTCGCGGTTGGCGTCGCGGTGGGGGTAACCGTCGGCTCGGGTGATGGTGCACTGGGAGTTGGCGTGCCGGGCGGATTTGTCGTCGGGACGCTGGGGTTCGCACTGCACGACGCGAGCTGAACGCCCAGCGCGATCGCCAGAGCGGCCAGGGCCAAGCGCGCTGGGCGTGAGGTGGCTGCGGATCGTGCTGACATCGACGATGCGATAACGGAATCCGACCCGCCAGGGTTCCCTCGAACTGCGGTCTGCCGTGCCGCCGTGGTCAGGCAGCCAGGTCAGGCAGGCGACCGGTCAGCCGGCGGTGTCGACCACGTCGAAGACATTGCCCTCAGGATCCTGCAGGGTCACGAAGTCCTCGCCGGGCTCGGGCGTCCGAGACGAGCGCACCGCCCCCAACGCAATGAGACGCGCAACCTCGCCGGCCTGATCGTCGGTGTACAGATCGAGGTGGAGACGGTTCTTGCCGACCCGCGGCTCCGGCACTCGCTGGAGCGACACATTCACCCGCTCTCCCTCGGGGTCCCGGAGCACGACCCACCCTTCCTCACGCTGGTCGCGAGGCGCGTAGCCGAGCGCCGCGCTCCAGAAGGCGTACATGACGGCGAAGTCGTTGCAGTCGATCACCACAGATCCGACGTACACGTGGAATCCCTCCGAAACAGGTTGCTCACGGAGTCGACAGGATGCCGTGTCCATGATGCGACCGTGATCCAACCGCGATAGGGGATGAGCAATGCTCGCGATCGACGTCAGGGACAGCGACATTATGGAGACGGCGCAGCAGCGTCATGGCGGCATCGCACGCATGCTGGCTGCGCTCCAGGACGCCGGCCTCCGCGTGATTCGTATCGAACCGCGGGTGAATGAAATCGGGATGTACCGGGTTACCTTCAAGGACAGCCCCGAGCTTGCTGTCCGGATGCTCGAGGCGATCCGTCGCCGCGTCAGCCCGTCGGCTTCGACCGCCGCCTGGTAGCGAGCGGCCTTCGAGCCAACTCGCGCTACGCTGAAGCCGTCCGTCTGTCTCCCTGAGGATCTCCGTACGATCAACGAACGCGGTTGAGCGAAGCTCGCGTCAAGCCCGGGTGGGTCCGGCGTCTCTGGGGCTACATGCTCCGACACCGCCGGGACGTCGTGCTGTCGGTCGGTGCCGCGGTGCTCGGCAGCGTGTGTCAGACAGCGGTTCCGCTGGTCGCACGCCAGATCGTTGACGGGGTCATCCTCACCCGCACGTCGGCGCTGTGGCCATGGCTGCTCCTGCTCGTCGGGCTTGCCGCAGCCAGCTTCGGTTTTGCCTATGTCCGCCGCTACCGAGGGGGTCGCGTTGCGCTCGAGGTCCAGTACGACCTCCGCAACGACATGCACGACCACCTGCAATCCCTGGACTTCGACAACCTCGGCCGCATGCCGACCGGGCAGCTGGTCGCCCGCGCGAACTCGGATTCGACGCTCGTCCAGGGGCTTCTGAGCTTCTTCCCGATCATGAGCAGCAACATCCTGCTGCTCGTGCTCTCGCTCGGCGTGATGCTGTACCTCTCGCCACTCCTGGCCCTGGTCAGCGTGGTGGTGGCGCCGAGCTTGCTCATCGTGTCCTACCGCATGCGCTGGCGGGTCTTCCCGGCGACCTGGGACGGCCAGCAGCGAGAGGGCGAGGTGGTCCAGATCGTCGACGAGGATCTCAATGGTGTCCGCGTCGTCAAGGCCTTCGGGCAGGAGCAGCGTGAGGTCGAACGCGTGGCCGAAGCGGCCAAGGCGGTGTACGGGTCGCAGATGCGAGCGGTGCGCCTGCAGTCGCGATACCAGCCGCTCCTCGAGGCAATCCCGCTCTTCGCACAGGTGGCGGTCCTGGCGCTGGGCGGGTGGCTCGCCCTCCACCACAACATCACGCTGGGCACGTTCCTCGCCTTCTCGACCTACGTCACGCAGCTGATGGCGCCGGCGCGCCAGCTCGCCGGGGTCCTGACCATCGGCCAGCAGGCTCGGGCAGGCCTCGAACGCATCTTCCAGCTCCTCGATCTGCCTGCGGCCATCTCCGACGCACCCGATGCCATCGATCTCCCCGATCTGCGCGGTGACATCCGGTTCTCAAACGTGCACTTCAGCTACGGCGACAGCGACCCGGTGCTCCGGGGAGTCGATCTGCACATCGCTCCGGGTGAGCGTGTGGCGATCGTTGGGCCCAGCGGCAGCGGCAAATCCTCCCTGGCGATGCTCGTTCCACGCTTCTACGACCCCACTGAAGGAGCGGTCCTCATCGATGGGCACGACGTCCGCACGGTCAAGTTGCGGTCGCTGCGCCGCCAGGTGGGTGTCGTCTTCGAGGACAGTTTCCTTTTCTCCGACTCGGTCCGCGCCAACATCGCCTATGGACGGCCCGACGCGACCGACGAGCAGATCGAGGCGGCGGCCCGCGCTGCCCAGGCGCACGATTTCATCCTGGAGCTGCCACGGGGGTACGACACCGCGATCGGAGAGCGTGGCCTGAGCCTCTCCGGCGGGCAGCGCCAGAGGATCGCGCTCGCGCGGGCGATCCTCTACGACCCGCGCATCCTCATCCTCGACGACGCCACCAGCGCGATCGACGCACGCATCGAGGAGGCGGTGCACGACGCGCTGCGGGGAGTCATGGCGGGTCGCACCACGCTGCTGATCGCGCACCGCCAGTCGACGCTGCACCTGGCCGATCGGATCGTGGTTCTCGATGGCGGCGTCGTGCTCGAATCCGGCACCCACGACGAGCTCATCGCGCGCAGCGCGCTGTACCGGACCCTGGTATCCGGGCTCGAGGAGGTCGACGCCGCTGCGATCGATGACTCCATCGAAGCGCTCGCCGGCATCGCGTCGACCGACGGGCCGGGGGGCATCACCGCGTCGGCCTGGGCAGGCGACCGGCAACGATCCGGCAACCGCGTGGCCGGGCGCACGATCGGTGCGCCGTCCCTCGGACCCGGGCTCGGCGGTGGCGGCTCCGGCTGGCGTCTGAACCTGGCCCCGACACCCGAGCTGCTTGCACGGGTCGCGCGCCTTCGACCCATTCGTGACGTCGCCACTGTCGATCTCGAGCGCGAGTCGCGACCGGACATGCACTTCAGCCTGCTGCGACTGCTGCGTGAGTTCCACCGGCCGCTGCTCCTCGGTCTGGTGTTCGTGATCATCGACGGCGTGATGACGCTGCTCGGACCGATCCTGGTGAAGACAGGCCTTGACGATGGTGTGGCGAAGGGGTCGTCCGTTGTCCTGTTCGCTGCCGCTGGAGTCTTTCTCGTGGTCACGCTGGTCGACCTCATCGACGAGATCGGCGAGACATTTGTCACCGGACGCACCGCGCAGCGAATCATGCTGTCGCTTCGCATCCGCATCTGGGCGCAGTTACAACGCCTTTCGCTGGATTACTACGAGCGTGAGATGGCCGGTCGAATCATGACGAGGATGACGACCGACGTCGACCAGTTTGAATCGCTCATCGAGAACGGTCTGCTCTCGGCACTCGTCTCGATCGTGACGTTCGTCGGTGTCGGCGTCGCGCTGGTCATCATCAATGCCGAGCTCGGGCTCTGGACGCTCTCGGTGGCGATCCCGCTTGCCGTGGCAACCCTCGTGTTCCGTCAGAAGGCGGCTCGCCTGTACAGCATGTCGCGCGAGCGGATTGCGATCGTCAACGCGGACTTTCAGGAGAGCCTCTCAGGGGTTCGCGAGTCGCAGGCCTTCGTTCACGAGGACGCTGCGATGGCGCAGTTTCACCGGCTTGGGCGCGCGTACCTCGACACGCGCGTCGCCGCGCAGCGGCTGGTCGCAACCTACTTCCCGTTCGTACAGTTCATGGCGGCGGTAGCCGACGCGATCGTGCTCGGCGTCGGTGCTCGGCTGATCCAGACCGGACATCTCACGCCGGGAGCGCTGATCGCCTTCCTGCTCTATATCGACCTGTTCTTCTCACCGATACAGCAGCTCTCGCAGGTGTTCGACGCATGGCAGCAGACGCGCGTCTCGGTGGGTCGCATCGCGGAGCTGATGCAACTCGAGTCGCTGACGCCGAATCCACCGAACCCCGAGAGGATCGGCCGTCTCCGCGGCGACGTCAGCCTCAACCACGTGCGCTTCTCCTACCCGGTGCCCGCCGATCGCCCGGGGTTTGAGGGGGCGCGCCCGGTCGCCCGGCGCGGACCGCAGGATCCCCGGTTCCTGCAATCCCGAGACGCCGCCTGGCGCAAACCGCCGGAGGCGTTGCGCGGTATCGATCTCCACGTCGCGGCGGGGGAGACGATCGCCCTTGTCGGTGAGACCGGTGCCGGGAAATCGACGGTCATGAAGTTGCTCGCGCGTTTCTACGACCCCGACGAGGGGAGCGTCGAGGTCGGCCCGCATGACCTTCGCAACGTCGATCTTCATGAGTTCCGCCTCCAGCTCGGCTACGTGCCGCAGGAGGCATTCCTCTTCTCGGGCACGATCCGCGACAACATCGCCTACGGCCGGCCGGAGGCAGAGGACGCCGAGGTGGAGGCGGCGGCTCGGGCGGTCGGTGCGCATGAGTTCATCGCCCGTCTCTCCGGCGGGTACCACCACGAGCTGACGGAGCGCGGCCGATCGCTGTCATCCGGTCAGCGCCAGCTCATCGCGCTTGCACGCGCCGAGCTCGTCGACCCGGTCCTTCTCCTGCTCGACGAGGCGACCTCGAACCTCGACCTCGCCACCGAGGCGCACGTTGCCGCCGCGATGCAGGAGGTGTCCCACGGCCGGACCACTGTCGTGATCGCGCACCGGCTCCAGACGGCAAGGGCCGCGGACCGCATCGTCGTGCTGCACGGCGGGCAGGTGGTCGAAACGGGAACACATGACGAGCTCATCGCGAACCACGGTCGCTACGCCGCGATGTGGGCGGTCTTCGACGCTTCGGCCACGACAGTTCCGGTGACACGACCGGGCTAGGCGACTACGGCTGGCTCGCGGCCGGGGGTGCCTGCGACCCCGACGGGTTCCAGGTGGGCTCCAGCCCGGTCGCGATCGCTCCAGCGACCAGCGCGGCGACCAGCGCCCAGACGATCACTCGCTCCGGCCGGTTGATCGCGGTCGCCGCCAGGCTCCTGGCTGACGCACGCAGGGCTTTGCGCAAGTACACCGCCAGGTGCACGAGGACGATCACGCCGAGCGCGATGACCGAGTCGGTATGGATCGCCGCCCAGGTGCCGTGGTCGGTGCCCTGGCTCCAGAGCACCACGCCGCTGACTGTGGCCAGGACTGCCGCGGCCGCGAGCGGCAGTGCGATCACTCGGGGCAGCAACCACGGCGGTCCGGCGGCTCGGTACGCGTCGCGATGAAAGTAGTAGCCGATGGCGCGCCACGCGGTGCTCGCGAGCTTCACCACGAGGATCGGGATGAGCGCGAATCCCAGCGCGAAATGCACCGGTCGCAGTGGCGTGAACGCCAGTCCGCTGAGGTAGAGCAACACCAGCGCGAACAGGATGATGAGACCGGCGTGCGAGGTGAGGATCAGATTCCCGATGACCTGCGGTGTCCGGCTCGGTTGGGGGCCATCCTCGAGGAGGTCGAGAGCGTGCCCGAGGCCACCGTGGTGCACATGGGCTGTCTCAACCGCATCGTCATCCGGCGTGCCCGAGGCGGTCCCCACCACCAGACTGTACGCACCCCGGCGAGTCGGACCGGCGTCCGGTCTCCCCGCCGGTCGGACAGGACCCAGGCTTCAAACCCGAGGGCCAGTGTGACTTGCGGCCGGACGGGACCCCGGCTCCGGCTTCAAC
>JBAQGL010000419.1:0-2480 GCA_049287785.1 Candidatus Dormiibacterota bacterium
AATGCGCCTCCGTGGATCACGGCAGCGGTACTCCTGGGGTCACGCGGGTCAAGGGCGGCATTGTTTCGACTGTACCAAGGTGAAGTCGTTTTCCCGATTTGGCGATCGGGGGTGGATTGACTGGTGCGGCCGCTATCATCGGCGGCAATTCAGCGCAGAGCTGCGCTGAGCAGCGACGACAGCGAGGAATTCGATGATCAGCAAGTCTCTCCTTGTGGGAGCGCTCTCGATTGCCGCGATCATCGGGATCGCCGGCTGCGGGGCAGCCAGCACGCCGACCCCGACAGCGTCGTCCGGCGGACTGTTGCCGAACATCCCGGGCCTTGGTGGCGGGTCGACGGGATCGGCCCCAGCTGCGAACACCCTTCTCACCGCCGCTGACGTGCAGAGCATCAGCGGGGATGCCGGCGTCAGTGCCCTCACCAGTGCGTGCTCGGCGACCACCTGCATCTACTCGGACACGACCGGCAGCGGCGGTGGTGGCGGTGTGATCTTCGTGGAACCGTTCCCCGGAGGCTTCGGCCAGGCGGCGCTGCAGGCGGCGATCGCGACCGCGCTCAGCGGGCAGGCCAACTCCAGTGGGGGCTCCGCCGTTGCGGTGTCGGGGCTGGGAAGCGGCGCCATCAAGGAGATCGAGGCGAATTCGGTCACCTACGCATTCGTCAAGGACAACTACCTGGTCGTGCTCAACGTCTCGTCGGGAACCAAGACGGGAGCCGGCATGGACTCACAGGTTGGAGCCGCCGCCCAGACGGTGGCCGGATCGCTGTAGCAGCAGCGATGTAACCCGCTCGCGTATAAAGGCACCTAGAGGCTTGTGCCGATCCGGGAGGTGGGTGCTGTGCTCCCCTTTGCTCTCGGGCGGCGAAAGGAGGAGTGCAGGTGGGCAAGCAGCGACGTTGGGTTGCTTTGGTCGGGTCAGCCACAGTTGCGATCGCGCTTTCCGGGATCGCCACGACACCGAGTGTTGCGGCGGCGGCAGCGCCGAGAACCACGGGACATGTGGCGTCCTACATACCGCTCCGCACTGCGGTGCGTCCCTTCGACTCGGTGTTCGGGAACGTCGACTACAACGGCGGTCCGGTGATGCCGTCAAACACTGACTACATCGTGTTCTGGAGCCCGAAGGGCTTCGGTACCTACGGTCCCGAGTACGTTTCCGGGCTGGAGCAGTGGTTCAGGGATCTGGCCCACGACAGCGGCGGCGATCAGAACACGGACTCCGTGTCCGCGCAGTACAACGACTCGACGGGCGCGTTCGCGCGCTACGACGTGCACTTCGGAGGCGGGGTGCTCGACACCGACCCGTACCCAGCAAACCAGTGCCCGGTCAATGCGCCGGTTACCAATTGCTTCACTGATGCGCAACTCCAGCGCGAGCTCGAGCGCTTCGTCGAAGCTCATCACTTCAAGACCGACCTGAGCCACGAGTACTTCGTGATGACCCCGCCGAACGTCGAGGGGTGCTTCTCGAACGATCCGACCCAAGGCTATGGCGGATGCTCGGCAGGCGAGGTCCCCTCGACCCTCGCGGCGTACTGCGCATACCACTCGAACACGCTCATCTACCAGGAGCTGATCTACTCGGATAACCCATTTGTCACCGGCAACCCGGGGTGCGACGATGGGAATCATCCGAACGGTCCGTCGGACGGTGCGCTCGTCGGCGGCCTGAGCCACGAGCAGAACGAGTCGATCACGGATCCCTTCCCGAACGACGCCTGGACCGACGGCGCCGGAGCGGGTCACGGCGAGGAGGTCGGCGACCTGTGCGAAACCATCATGGGCCAGCCACTGGGGCATGCACCCAACGGCGCGAAGTACAACCAGGTCATCAACGGTCACTTCTACTGGTACCAGACGGAATGGAGCAATGAGGGTCACGCATGCCGCCAGCGGCTTGAGCCGGCGGCTTTCAAGCCGACAGCGCAGTTCACCGCGACGGCGGGCAGCGGGCTTGCGATGAACTTCGACGCCACAGGATCCACAGCGCCTTTGGGCGTTGCCGAGTACGTCTGGCAGTTCAATGACCTGTTTGGCGCTTCGACGATCGAGCAGACCACGCCGACGATCTCGCACACCTTCCCGGCGGCCGGAGCCTACTCCGTCGGCCTGACGATCCTGGGCCACAACGGGCTCTCCATAGGAACCGGCGCGATCGTCACAACCGGCCAAAACGGTTTCTCGCCCGGGTTCACGTTCTCGCCGGCGCATCCGGCTGACGGTCACGTGGTGTCGTTCAGCGCCCTCACCACCGTGAGCAACAAGCCGGTGATCAACTACCTCTGGGAGTTCGGCGACGGGACAACCGGTTCAGGAGCGACGCCGAAGCACAGGTACGCGAAGGCCGGCACCTTCACCGTGACCCTGGTGATGTACAGCGGCGAGGGGTCCGCCTGGCCGTCTGACGGCGCCGGGCCGGTCGTGACCGGCAAGGTCACCGTGAGCTGACCTCATTCGCCTACAGGGTCGACCGCGGT
>JBAQGL010000420.1:0-2507 GCA_049287785.1 Candidatus Dormiibacterota bacterium
CTACGGCGCCACCAAGCTGTGCGCCGAGAAGCTCTTCGTCCAGGCGAACGTCTACGCGGGCAAACACGCCACCCGCCTGTCCTGCGTTCGTTACGGCAACGTCGTCGGCTCGCGCGGGAGCGTCGTCCCGCTCTTCCGCGACCAGTCGGCCTCTGGCGCCGGCGAGCTCACCGTGACCGATGAGAGGATGACTCGCTTCTGGATCACGCTCGACCAGGCGGTGCAATTCGTGGCGGACTGCTTCGTGGCCATGTCCGGGGGTGAGGTGTTCGTGCCGAAGATCCCGAGCACCAAAGTGCTGGATCTCGCCGAGGCGATCGCTCCGGGACTGCCGATTCGCTACACCGGCATCCGTCCCGGCGAGAAATTGCATGAATCGCTGATCACCCCAGAAGAGGCGCGTCACACGGTCGACAAGGGCTGGTGCTACGTCGTGGAACCGGAGCACGCATTCTGGAGCCCGCTCGACGCGACCGACGGCACCCCGGTGGCGGAAGACTTCGTGTACAGCAGCGACCGCAACACGCAATGGCTGGACATCGCCGAGCTCCGTGAGTTGCTCGCCACAGTGCCGCACACGACCACAGCGGTGCCGGCGCCGGTCGGATGAGCCTGACCAGTCCGCCGGCCATCGCCGGCGGCACGCCGATTCGAGTCCAGCCGCTTCCCTACGGCCGCCACCAGATCGATGAAGCCGACATCACTGCGGTCGTCGCTGCCCTCCGCTCGGGGACGCTGACCGGCGGAGCACTGATCGCCGACTTCGAGCACGCGCTCGCCGCGCGCTGCAAGGTGGAACACGCCGTCGCGGTCACCAACGGCAGCGTGGCCCTCGATCTCGCCGTCCTGGCGCTCGGCATCGGACCGGGGGACGAGGTGATCACGACGCCGCTCACGTTTGTCGCCACCGCAAACGCGGTGCTTCGCGCCGGCGCCATCCCGGTGTTCGCGGATGTCGGTGACGACCGCTGCCTCGATCCCGAGTCGGTCGCACGTGCGGTGACGCCGCGCACCAAGGCGGTGATCACCGTCGACTACTCGGGTCTGCCATCGGACGTGGCGGCGCTCAAAGCAGCGCTGCCACGTCCGCTTCCGGTGATCGCTGACAGCGCTCATTCGCTCGGCGCTTCGCTGGACGGCCGCCCAGTCGGGAGCCTCGCCGATATCACCACGCTCAGCTTCCATCCCGTGAAGCAGATCACCACCGGTGAGGGCGGCGCCTGCCTGACTGCGGACGCCGCTATCGCGGATCGGATTCGCAAGCTCCGCAATCACGGGATGACCAGCACTGCCGACGAGCGCACCGGCGGGCTCTGGAAATACGACGTGACCATGCTCGGCGACAACCACCGTATGACCGCGATTCAGGCCGCGCTCGGCATCTCGCAGCTGCGCCGCCTTGAAGGTGTCGTCGCCGAACGGAGCGAGATCGCCGACCGGTACGACGCGATCCTCATCGACCTCCCCGGCGTTGGCCTGCCGCCGCGTCCCGCCGGTCGTCGTAGCGCGTGGCACATCTATCCCATCGAGATCGATCCCGGCGCGTACGGGCTCGAACGAGACACGGTGATCGACGCGCTGCGTGCGGAGGGGATCGAGGCGACGCTGCATTACCCCGCCGTGCACCTCCTCACCCTGTATCGCGAACGAGGCTATGTTCCAGGTAGTGCTCCGCACGCCGAGCAGTTGTGCGAACGGCTGGTGACATTGCCGCTCTACCCCGCCATGACCGTCTCCGACCAGGACGACGTCGTCCTCGCCCTGCAGCGGATCCATGTGTGGTCGGCGGCCGGCGCGGTCAGGTCGTGACCCCGCGGGCGTTGCTCGCCGCGGACTGCGGCCGAGGCGTCGGGCTTGGGCACCTCGAGCGGATGCTCGCGCTTGCCGACGCGCTCGGCCCCGACGTGGATGTCGCGATGCTGGTCCCGCAGGACGACGTGGCGATCCGCCGGCGTGTCACCGATCGTGGCCACGCTCCGCTCGAGGCTGCGGGCGATACCCCGGCGCGGGTGGCCGCGGTCGCCGCCGCCTCGACGCCCTTCGATGTGGTCGTGCTTGACGGATACGTGTTCGATGTCGCCCTGCAGCGCCGGCTTCGCGACCGCGCACCGCTGTCGGTCGTCGACGACCTCGGTCTGCTGACCGACTGCGACCTGGCGGTGAATCCCGCTCCCGGTGGCGAAGCGTTGCGACCCGATGGGGCCGCCGCCTTTCTCGGCGGCGCGGCATATGCGCTCATCCGAGGGTCCGTTGTGGAAGCGCGCGAGCTCGCGGCGCGGCGCGACCGCCAACCGCGGACCGTTCTGGTATCGACGGGTGCAACCGATCCCACGGGACTCGGTCGTTCGGTCAGCCACGCGCTGCTGGACCGCGACCCCGACGTGCAGGTCATCCGGGTCGTCGGGCCCGACTCACTCGACGTCGACGCGCACGCACGGTCGCGAGAGCAGCTGCTCGAAGCGCCGCCAGACCTCGCGGACGGTCTCGCGACGGCCACCGTGTATGTC
>JBAQGL010000421.1:0-2896 GCA_049287785.1 Candidatus Dormiibacterota bacterium
GTTGAAGAAATGGCCAATCGATGACACGTGCCACCACTCGGATCCGAAGAATGCGAGCACGACACCGCTGAGCACGACCCAGAACAGCGCGGCGATCGTGACCACGCCGAACACGTACACCCAGGAACCGATGTATGCCGGCTGCTTGGTAGGCAGCAGCTCGGTGATCGGAAGCGTCTTCTCCACACGTCGGCGGACGGATGCCGTCCATCCGGTCTCAGGCTCGGCGACCGGTTCGGGCGCCGTCGCCGCGCTGTGCTCGCCGGTGTCCGGTGTGCTCTCGCTACTGATCATGCGGCTCCTTCCGCCGGTGCGACGGGAAGGGTGCGATCAGCGCCAGCACGAAGAGCAGAACCATCACGCAGATGAGGATGAAGTTCGGCAGCGAGATGAGGATGAACCCCCAATGAATGTATGGAGCGGGCGCGTCCATTAGCAGCCTCCGTGAGTCGTCAGCGCGTCAAGCAATGAGTGTGTGCAGTAGCGCCACTGCTTGATAGGGCCGGTCGTTGATGAAACCGGGTGACCTAAGCCTCCCGAGGATGTGACCAATGACCCGCTTGATTTGGGATTCCCACCGTTTCGATACCATAGGCTTCGTGCTGATCCACGATCGGTACGGTGTCGTACTGACGGTCGTGGCTGCCGTCGGCGCGTTAGCCGCGATAGCCGGACTGCTGCGACCTCGGATCCTCCCAATCGTCCGCCTCTATCTGCGCGTGATGATCGCCCTGTTCGGTGTGCAGGTCGCGATCGGGCTGGTCCTGGTGGCGACCGGCCACGCACCGCAGCAACTGCTCCACTGGTTCTATGGGGCCGCGACCATGCTCACGCTCCCGCTCGCGATGTTGATCGGCTCTCGGCTGGGCGGTCGTGAGGGGCGGATCTGGCTTGCGGGCGGCGCCGTTATGACGCTGCTGTTCGCGCTTCGGGCGATCGCCACCGGCTGAGCTTGCGATCGAGGACAAATGGCACTGGTGGCCCGGGTGTCCCCACGGCCACGATGGATCCCTGATGCTCGAGGGACACCGAGAACGCCATCCTGATGCCCGCCCGGGTGAATCGGATGTCGACGCGCTCGGGCTGTGCCCGTATTCAGAGGAGACGGTGGCCGGCTGTCGCCATTACCACCCAGTCTCTGCGCACGGCGACTTTCCAGAAGCCGGTCGGTGCATCGATGCGGTCGTGATCAGCGGCACCGGCCATATCCGGTACACCATCTGCGGCCGTGGCGCCGGTTCGGTGGTCAGGCCACCGGGAGACCGGCAAAGACATCGGTAGCGTAGACGTCCACCTGCAGGAGACCGACGGTCCGTACAGATTCAGGAGCCGGGAGCGCAGCAAGATTTGAGGCGTCGATGCAAAGGTCGTCATTGAGACACGAGCCGCGGAGGACGATGACGAACGCCGGCCCAGGCCGGAGATCGAAGGATGCCGGAGCTGCGTACTGGTAGCGGCAGAGGCCGGCTGATCCGGAGGCATTGGGACACGACTGGAGTGGCAACACCGACACACGCTGATCGGCGTGCCACGCGATCGAATACGACTCCCAATAGCCACCGTAGCCGTGCGAGACGCCGAGCGCGGCGAGGGTTGCAGTCAGTTGCGGGCCGTCGACGTAATCCGGGCCCTGAAAGGGGTCGGAGGTCAGCCGAGCGACGCCTGCAGCGCTGACGAGCGCGAGACAGACGACAAGTCCAGCTGCGATGAACCTCCGCCGCCCAAGGCCCATCACCGCTACCGGCAGCAGGGCGGCGACCGCAAACCACAAGCCGTTGAGATAGTGCCCCTGGTAGTTGACCGGGGACGTTTGGATGCCCAGACCGGTCGCAGCGAGAGCGGCGATCAACCCCGCGCTCGACAGCACCCAGAACCAGACGTACGTATCGCGAGGAGCCGAGGCCTCGTGTTTGCGCCCGAGAGTCGCACGCAGGACCACGTAGATGAGCGCGCTGAAGAGCACGAAGGCCCCCACCGCGATGACACTCGGCAGGGCGTCGCGATACCACGCTCCCGAGATCATCTGACCGAGACTCGATGCCGCGACACCAAGGCCGGCACCGATCCCGCGCATCGACAGTCCCGGAGCCGAGATGCCACTGGCGACGATCCCATACGCGTGGGCGACGAGGGCGATCGCCACCGCTGCAACGCATGTCGCTCCGGCGGTGAGCGCCAGCACCACACGACGCTCTGGCCGGTGCACCGCGAGCACGCAGGCGCATATCAGCCACGGCACGACCGCCGCGGCGAACGAGAGGGTGTCGGAGACGACACACGCGCCGGCCACCACGCCGACGGCCAGCGAGGCAACACCCGCGTGTCCAACTGCTTGTCGGGAGAGGGTCACCAACTGCCAGGCACACAGCGCGGTGAGCAGCAACGTGCACCCATGCGCCAATGGACTGAGGGTCTCCCACGCCACCACCGGGGGTGCGGCCACGCAGAGCACGCCGACGAGCACGGCGTTCGACATTTGCATCACCTGTCGAGCCGTCACCACCATCAGCCAGATGGACGCGACCATCATCACCGCGCCGAGTGACATGCCGGCGACGTCGCTCCCGGTGATCTGATGAAGCAGCCCAACGATCCACAACGGAGCGAGGCCGGCTTGATCGCGAAGCTGCACGCCGTGCCCCCAGCCGGCGTGGAAGATCGCGTCTCCGAGCCGGAGGGCCGCGGGGAAGTCGCCGTACCAGTAGAAGGACGACAGGATGCCCGGGAGCCGAATCAGGAGGACGAGAACGTAGGCGGCGCCCGCGCCGATCGGCACGAGAAGCTGTGGGTCACGCCACCAGCGGGCAGGGGTGACCGTCTCGCCGCCGACCGTGGTCACGAGGCCTTTGCCCGACTGGGCGGTGATCACGGCCCGATCGTAGCGACCGCCGTTCGA
>JBAQGL010000422.1:0-10003 GCA_049287785.1 Candidatus Dormiibacterota bacterium
AGGGCGCGCGCCGCGGTCATCTCAGCCAGCCGGCGGCGTGGCTCGGGCTCGAGGACCGAGGCGAGCCGCGTCTTCGCGGTGGTGAAATCCTTGATCAGCACCACGATCCAGAACGAGGGCAGCATGGTGACTAGGCTCGACTTTCGGCAGCCAGGGCGACGTCGGGCCGGTGCGGGGTCTCGACGACGTCGCGGCGCTTGAGCAGGTTGAGCGACGTCACCACCGCGATCAGGAGCAGGGCTCCGACGATCTCGATCCCATAGAGCGGCAGGCCGAGGCCCACCGGAGCGGGCAGCGAGAAGACCAGGAAAAGGGTGCATGGATATGCGAGCTCGGCGATGGACGCCATCGACGCCGGCGTGCTCGCCAGCGCCCGGTAGTACAGGAGCATCGCCAGCAGACCGGGGACGAGTGCGATCCCGATGAAGCTGGGAATCTGATGCACCGCGAACGTGCCGAGGTGCCCCCCGCCGACACCCGTGAGCATGAGGATGACCAGCACCGGCAGCGCCAGCGTGAAGCGCATCGCCGCGGTGGTCACGAACGACACGTTGGAGAGGCTGTAGCGTCCGAAAACAGTGCCCGACGCCCAGAGCACGACGGCGCCGAGAATCAGCAGCGCCGCAAGGAATTGACCGTGCTGTACCGACGAGAACGGGGCCAGCGGATTCTGCGGAAAGACGATCAGGTAGACACCGACGATGGCGCACGCGGCGAGCGGCCAGAAGTACGGCTTACGACGCTCCTTGAGGAAGATGCGGGCCATGGCGATGCCGAACACGGGCTGCAGCATGTAGAGCAGGTAGACCTCGTTCTCGACATTGAAATCCGGAGCGGCATGCGCGGGAAACGCATAGCTGAGCGCCTGCGTGAAGAGCACGGTTGCGAACGCCTGCGCACCCACGGCGATGATGACCATGGCGATCCACTGACGCAATGGAAGGTGCCGCAGCTCGCGGCGAACCCGTCCCGCCACGGGGAGAAAGCAGAGTGCGATCAGCAGCGACTCGACGAACACGATCTGGCTTGGTCTCAGCTCCCTGGTGAGCGCGGGACGGAAATATGGGTCCGTGGCCCACATCGCAGCGGCAATCGCCACGGCGATGGCTCCCATCCGTCCGATCAGCGCCCCGGCCCTCGTCGCCATGCTCAACCGCTCCTGGTCACGCGGGGTCGCGACGACGACGGATCTTCGGGGAGCACCGGTAAATTACACTCGAAAGCCCGCCGCACGGCGTCGGGTGACAATCGCACCTTCGGAGATTCACGGATGCTGTACGGCAAGGAGCACGTTGATCGATACGTTGCGACCAACGGCGCGGAGGGCTACGAATGGCGCAACGGCACCTCGATCCTCATCCTCACGACCAAGGGGCGCAAGTCCGGCGAGGAGCGTGCCAATGCGCTCATCTTCGGACGGCATGGTGACGACTACCTGGTCGTCGGTTCCAAGGGCGGGTCGCCGGCGCCACCTGCGTGGTACCTGAATCTCGTGGCCGATCCCGAGGTGCACGTGCAGGTCAAGGGGGATCGTTTTGCGGCACACGCACGGACCGCCACCGCCGAGGAGAAGCCGGAGCTGTGGAAGGTGATGACCGCTGTCTGGCCGGACTACGACGGGTATCAGCAGCGCACCGAACGCGAGATTCCGGTCGTCATCCTGACCCGCGACTGACGCCCGAGATGATCGAGAGGACACCACTGTGACCACCGCTGTCGCCAGCGTTGCCGAGCTGACAGCATTGACCGGCACGCACCTCGGCTACAGCTCGTGGCGTGAGGTCACGCAGGAGCAGGTCAACACGTTTGCGGACGCAACCGATGACCACCAGTGGATTCACGTCGATGCCGAGCGCGCGGCGGCGGGTCCGTTCGGCACCACCATCGCCCACGGGTTCCTCACGCTGTCGTTGCTCGTGACCATGTGGAGCGAGATCCTGCATTTCGAAGGGGTCCGCCTCGCCATCAACTACGGGTTGAACAAGGTGCGATTCCCCTCCCCGGTGCCGGTCGGCTCGAGAATTCGCACCGGTGCGACGCTCGTCTCGGTGGAGACGGTGGCCGACGGCAGCGTCCAGATCGTGGTCGACTTCGTCATCGAGCGCGAGGGCGGCGAGAAACCCGTGTGCGTCGCCCAGGGGCTGTACCGCTTCTACATCTGACGCGCACTGACGCCGGGCGCGGTGTCAGCGCGTCGAACGCAGGTCGGGAAAATCCTCTTCCCAGTACTCGTTTTCGGCGCGTGCACGCTCGGGTTGCTGACGCAGACTGACCTCCCTGGCCCGCAGGTCGACGCGGCGGATCTTTCCCGAGATCGTCTTGGGCAGCTCGGCGAATTCGAGCCTGCGGATGCGCTTGTATCCGGCGAGGTTTGCCTGAGAATGCACGAAGATCGAGCGCGCGACCTGCTCCGAGGCGACGTAGCCGGCACCGATGGCGATGAATGCCTTGGGGACTGAGAGTCGCAGTGGATCCGGTGACGGCACCACTGCCGCTTCGGCCACCGCAGGGTGCTCGATGAGAACGCTCTCCAGCTCGAAGGGGGAGATGCGATAGTCCGACGACTTGAAGACGTCGTCCGAGCGGCCGACGTAGGTGATGTAGCCGTCGCCGTCGCGCGAGGCGACATCGCCGGTGTGATAGAAGCCGTCGCGCATCACCAGGGCGGTATGCGTGACGTCGTCACGATAGCCAACCATCAGCGCCGCCGGACGCTTCGAGAGGTCGATGCAGATCTCACCGGTCTCGCCACGATCACCGCTCGCCGGGTCGATGAGCTCGATCACGTACCCGGGAAGTGGGCGCCCCATCGAACCGGACTTCACGGGCTGCCCCGGCGGGTTGCCGATCTGCGCTGTCGTCTCTGTCTGCCCGTAGCCGTCACGAATGGTGAGGCCCCACGCGCGCCGCACCTGTTCGATGACCTCGGGGTTGAGTGGCTCGCCGGCGCTGAGCACCTCGCGAAGTGGCGGACGCCACGCGCTCAGGTCCTCCTGGATGAGGATCCGCCACACCGTCGGCGGGGCGCAGAGGCTGGTCACCGCGCATCTGGTGAGCGTATCGAGGAGGCGCGTCGCCGAGAATCGAGCAGCGTTGAGGATCAGCACGGTCGCCTCGGCGTTCCATGGCGCGAAGACGTTGCTCCACGCATGCTTCGCCCATCCCGGCGACGAGATGTTGAGGTGCACGTCGCCCGGTTGCAGACCGAGCCAGTACATCGTCGACAGGTGTCCGATCGGATAGCTCACGTGAGTGTGCTCGACCAGCTTCGGTTTCGCCGTGGTGCCCGACGTGAAGTACAGGAACAGCGGGTCATTCGCAGGCGTCGGTCCGTCCGGCGTGAAGGTGCTCCCGGCGGTCGCGAAGTCGTCGTACGGCATCCATTCCTCGACCGCATCGCCGACCGCGATGCGGGTCAACGCACCGGTGATGTTCGCGAAGCGGTCGGTCAGCTCGGACTCCGCGATGACATGAGCCACCCGACCCCGCTCGATGCGGTCGGCGATGTCCGCGGGCGTGAGCAGCGTGCTCGAGGGAATCATCACCGCGCCCAGCTTGGTGAGCGCGAGGATGCACTCCCAGAGCTCGGCGCGGTTACCGAGCATGAGCAGGGTCCTGTCGCCCCGGCGTACGCCGTTGTCGCGCAACCAGCCGGCGAGCGCATTGGACCGCGCGCTCAGCTCGGCGAACGACAGTCGCGTCTCGATGTCGCCGTCATCGACGATCCAGAGGCCCGGCCGATCGTTGCCGGCCGCGATGGTGTCGAACCAATCGAGGCCCCAGTTGAAGGTCTCGGGACGCGGCCACCGAAACTCGCGGTACGCCGTCTCGTAGTCGGAGCGGTTCCTGAGCAGGAAGTCGCGGGCGGCCTTGAATTCCATACTCGGTCTCTCCTCGTCGTCGGATCAGGAACCCTTCGAGCGTAGCGCTCGGGCCGTGTCCATGAGGCGTTCGGCGCGAGCCGGGTCCACCCGGCTCCACGTGTCCCCGTCCATCTTCAGGCTGGTGCCGACGATGACCCCGTCGGCGACGGCGAGGATGTCGCCGAGGCGATCGGCGCTGACGCCGGTGTTCGCGAAGACCGGCACGTCGGGCACCGCGTCCTTCGCGGTTTTCAGGTCGCTCATCGAGAAGGGCACGCCGGCGGCGGGACCGGAGATGAGGATGGCGTCGACCCCGAGGAACGCCGCGCCCCGGGCGCGATCCGCGATGCCGCGGCTGCCGAGAGCGCTGCTGAACTCGGGTGCGATGTTGTCGAAGAATGCGACGTCGTCGGCGCCGATCGCGGTCCGATAGCCGGCGAGATCGCCGATCGACGGTGCGATCACACCGAGGTCGCTCTCGTACACGCCGGTGAGCACCTCACGCACGAAGGTCGCACCCGTGGCTCGCGCGACCGCGATGCTCGACTTCGCGTCCCAGAGGATGTTGACGCCGAACGGAACACGCACGGAAGCGCGAAGCTCGCCGATGACCGCCGCCATCGCCGCCGGAATCTCCGGACCGACCACGAGCTGATAGGGGATGTCGTTCTCATTGCAGAAGAGCACGGCGTCGACGCCGGCGGCCTGCAGCGTTTCGAGGTCTCTGCCGACCACCTCGACGAGGTGGCTTCTGCCGAGCTCGCGATTGTGCCGGGGCCGCCCCGGCAGTCCCGGGAAATGCAGCATCGCGATCACCGGCTTCGGCGTGCCGAATCGCTGCGTGAGCGACAGGGTCATCCCATCTCCTCAGTGCACCGTGGCGCGGTGCTGATCAATGAATTCAATGACGGCTCGATTCCAGGGGTCGGGGTTCTCCGCGAAGGCCGCGTGGCCTCCGGGGACGATGGCCCACGTCCCACGCGGCAGTTCCTCGAACAGCCGGTGGGAGAGTGACAGCCGGATGATGATGTCGTCATCGGCGGCGATCACCAGCGCGGGCGTGTGCAGCGATCCGAGTCGCTCCGCGGTGTCGTGCGTGAGCAGCGCAGCGATCTGCGCCGCAAACGCCGGCGCGGGCTGAGGACTCCGCTCCATCTCCGCGAGGATGCCGGCGAGCTGGTCGGGGTGCGCATCGTAGAACGCCGGGCTGAAAACCCACGGGGCCTGCTGACGCATCATCAACGGCATGCCGCCCGCCTCGGCGATCTCCCCCCACGCTCCGAAGGCGGCGCGGGTGTAGGCGTCGGGCTTGGCGTAGGTGTTGGCGAGCACGACCGAGCGCAGGTCGGCGGGGTGCGACAGCGCGTACTCCTGCGCGATCAGGCCCCCCATCGAGACGCCGACGAGGTGGAAGCCGGTGAGCCCGAGGGCATCCGCCAGGGCCTTGGTATCCGCCGCCATCTCGCGGCTCGAGTACGGTCCGGGGGGGAGCGACGTGCGACCGACCCCGCGGTTGTCGAACGTCACGACGCGCAGGCCGGCTGCGACCAGTGGACCGACCTGCATCGCCCATCCCTCCAGATCGTCACCGACGCCGTTGACGAGCAGCACCGTCTCGGCCCCATCGCCGGTGACGCGGTAGTGGATGTCGAGGCCGTTGGCCGGCACGATCGGCATCGCGCTAGCTCCCGAGACCGCGAGTATCGATCGCGTTCCGCCACAGGTCCACCGAGGTGCGCAGATCGGTGATGACCTGATCGTCGGGATCTTCGAAACCGGGGATGATCTCGAAGATCAGGTCGACCGTCCCCGCGCCCGCGGCCTCCAGGGTCTCGAGCACCCGTGCGGGCTCGATGATGCCGGCGGCGTTGTGCTGCTCGGTGAACGCCCAGTGGTGGTCACCCAGGCCGTCGGTCTGCTGCAACTGCACCTCCGCGAGGCGGCCGCCGAATCGCAGCAGCCATGCGTACGGATCGCGCTCCGCACCTTCGGTCCCGGGCACGCAGTGATGCCCAACGTCGAGGCAGAGTCGCCACGGCGTGTGCTCGGCGTCGCCGTCGGTGAGCAACTCCTCGACCTGCGCCATGGTCGAGGGATCGCGCAAGGACACCATGTTCTCGATGAGCAGGTACTCGAGACCTGCGGCAGCGGCATGGGCGGCGATCGTCTCGAGATCGTGCTTCAGGCCGTCCCACCGTTCGGCTCGGCGTTCCGGAATCTTCCAGTCGGGCACGCTCATCGCCCCGACATGGCCTCCGGTAGCCCGGGCACCGAGCGCCGCGGTCACGTCGATGACGGTGCGATACCACTGCACCGCAGCCGTGCGCCGCGCTGCGTCGGGATGCATCAACAGGTCCAGGGTGTAGGCGGCGAGACCGGTGAAGGTGGCGTGTGCCTGCAGCCCATAAGCGTCGAGGGCGGCTCGCTGCCGTTCCACGGCATCGCGACTGCCGGCGAAGGTCTCGACGCCTTCGATCAGGTCGAGAGACAGCTCCACGAGCTCGAGCCCGAGCTCGTTCCGGACCACCGACGCCCAGTCGGCGGGGCGCGGCCAGCGCTTCAGCGCAAAACAGGTGTTGATGCCGAGGTTGACCTTCACCCGCGACCTCCGGCATCGCGTTGCGCGGGACCTGCAGCCGTGTGGAGCGTGGAGGACGCCACCGCCATCCGGTAGCGCTCGTAGGCATCCGAGTATCTGTCGTGATTGACAGGATCTGGCTGGATGGCGGCATCGGGACGGCAGGCACGCGCAACCGCCGACTCGGAATCCGGGTAGATGCCGACGCCCAGGCCGGCGAGCATCGCCACCCCTGATGTCGTGGCGTCGCCGGGAATGCGGGACACGGGGATTCCGAGCACGTCCGCCTTGATGCGATTCCAGGTTCGCAGCGAAGCCGGGCGACCGGAGACGCGCATCTCGGTGGCGGGCGTGCTCGCCTTGCCGAGATCGTCGACGTGCGCGCGAATCGCGAACGCAACGCCCTCGAGCGCGGCTCTCGCGAGAGTCCGCCGCTCGTGGCGCGCAGAGAGGCCGATGAATGCGCCGCGGAGCGTCGGGTCGTCGCGCTCGCCATCGCCGAGCACCGGCACGAAGAGCAGCCCATCTGCGCCGGGGGACACCTCACCCGCCTCACGGTCGAGCTGATCGAAGTCGGCCGGGCGCGGATGTCCGGGCCGGCCGCCGTAGGTGAGCGATGCGAGCCAGTCGATCGCCTCACCGGCCGTGTTGATGCCGACCTCGGTGACATAGCCTGCGGGCCCGACCGCGCTCGGATAGTGGGTGATCGCCAGGTCGCCCGTGGGCTCGCTCACCACCGTGTTGAGGCAGGTCGAGCTCCCGGCCATCTCGCTCACCGGTCCCGGCGAGGTCACCCCGGCGCCCAGGGCGCACGCGATGCTGTCGCCGGCGCCGGCGACCACCGGGACCGTCGCGGCAAGGCCGAAGCGCCGGACGAGCGACGGTCGCAGCTCACCGACGACGCTCCAGGAAGGGTTGGGGACGGGGAGCTGATCCATATCGAGCCCCACAGCCTCGACCAGTTCAGGGGCCCAGCGGCGAGCTCGGAGGTCGAGAAGCGCACTCGCCGCGGCCATGCTCCAATCGGTGACGGCGTCGCCGGTGAGGGTGAGCGCGAGCAATTCTGTGGGTTGCAGAAAGAGCCGTGTCGCAGCAAAGATCTCGGGTTCGTGGCTGCGAATCCAGAGGATCTTCGCGGCCACGTGAAAGGCGGCGGGGACGTGGCCGGTCAGCGCATGCAAACGCTCGACGCCGAAGGTATCGACGAGCGATGCGGCTTCGGCGACCGCGCGGTTGTCCCGGTAGATGAGCCCGAGGCGCAGCGGCTCGCCCCGGCCATCGATCGGAACCACCGACGGGCATTGCCCGGTCAGCCCAACGGCGCGGATGCTGTGCCGGTTTCCCAATTGAGCGACGAGCGCGCCGAGAGCCGAGATCGATGCCGACCGCCAGCGGCTCGCATCCTGTTCCGCCCATCCATCACGCGGCATATACGTCGGATAGGTGCGGCGAACCTCGAGGAGCATCGTGCCTTCGGTGTCGTACGCGGTCGCACGGGCGCCCGACGTGCCCACATCAACAGACACGAGCGCTTCGGTTCGAGCAGCGGTTGCGGCCACGCCGAGCTACCCGCGAACCAGCTGCTGTGCCTTGACCTTGTCGCCGTCGAGGGTGATGAGCGCCCCGTTGAGCGCACCGGTGGAGTAGTCGCTGCCCGGGTTGATCACCACCGTCCTGCCGATGCGACGGATGCCCGACGACTCGTGGATGTGTCCGTGCAATCCGAGCAGCGGCTGATAGGCCTGCTCGGCGTCGCGGACCGCGGTGCTGCCGACCGCCACCATGCGCACCTGGCCGAGGGTCGCCTGCACCTGGAGGTTCTCGTCGAGGAGTGGGGCCTCATCGAGCTGGGTTCCGAACGGCGGGGCATGCAGATTGAACACCGCGCGCTCCGGATGTTCCAGCGCGGGCACCATCGCGTCGATCGAGGCCCGCAGACGGCTCTCGTCCTGCTCGCGATAGGTGTGCCAGGGCGTCACGTTCGAGTACCCGCAACTGATCATCTCGTGCTCGTCGTCCAGCCACACGACCTTGCCCTCGTCGTGCGTGCCCCACGGGGCGCCGTCCAGCAACGTGCCCAGCTCCTCGGGGTCGTCATTGCCGAGCATGAAATACAGGGGAATGCCCAGCGGCCGCAGGCGCGCGTCGGCAAGCTCGAGCCATTCGGTGAGCCGCTCGCGCATGAGGCGGAGGAACAGCTCGTCGAGGCCGCCGTTCGCTTCCATCGCCTCGAGCTCGCCCGGGTCGGCGCGGTACGGGTAGTACCCGTGGTCCGCGATCAGCTTCTCGAGCGCGGTCAGCTCGGGCCCCTCGACGACGTCATAGTCGGTGCCGACGAAGCGGCACCGCCAGTGGCCGCCGGGTGCGCGGACGATCGACTGGATCGCCTTCCCGGCGACGTCACCGCCGAGGATCAGAACCTTGGCCTCGTAGATCCTGGCGGCGTTGATGAACTTGCGGAAGCACACGCTCGATCCGTGCAGGTCGCTGACGAAATAGACCCTGGTTTTCGCCATGTCAGGCGGAAACCGCCTCGCGCGCCCGGTGCACGGCGTCCATGAACCGTACGGCGCGCTCGCGGTCGACGGGGTTCCAGGTGATGCCATCCTGCTTCAGGCTGGTGCCGACAAAGACGCCGTCGGCGATGGCGAGAATCTTGTCAACGGTCTCCTCGCGGACGCCGGTGTTGGCGAGCACCGGCATGTCCGGCACCGCCTCCTTCGCCTCGGAGAGCTCGGCGACGTGGGTCGCGGTACCGGTGATCTGCCCGCTGATGAGGATGGCGTCGACGCCGAGGTATCGGGCACTCCTCGCCCGCATGGCGATCGAGCGATTCCCGAGGCTGCTCGCGAATTCCGGCGTGATGTTGCTGAACATCGCGACAGAGCCGGCGCCGATCTGCTCGCGATAGGCGGCGATCGTCCCGAAGTCCGGCTGCATCATCCCGAGGTCGCTCTCGAACACACCGGTGAAGACCTCGCGAACGAACGAGGCGCCGGTTGCACGTGCGACCGCGAGACTCGAGACCGGGTCCCACACGAGGTCGATGCCGAACGGACGGGTGATGAGGTCACGCACCTGGCCGATGACCGCCGCCATGCCCGCCGCAACCTCGGGACCGACGTGCATCTGATACGGGAGGTCGGCCTCATTGCAGAACAGGAAACCGTCGACCCCAGCCGCCTGCAGCGACTCGAGGTCACGCTCCACGGTTTCCACGAGGTGGCGCATGCCGGCTTCGCGGTCATGACGGGGGCGGCCCGGCATCGCCGGGAGATGGAGCATCGCGATGATCGGCTTGTCAACGCCGAACAATCGACGCAGCAAGGTCATGCGGGTCTGCGCACGTCGGCGAGGCGCGCGCGGCCGTTCTCCGAGGGGCGGAGCAGTGCGTTCTCAGGTCCTGCCACGACCACCTCGATGCCGGCCTGCTTTATTCGCTCGATCTCCTCGGCGTCGGCACTGCTGTCGGTGACGATGGTCGACACCTGCTCGATCGGGGCGACGGTGCTCATTGCCACCGCACCGAATTTCGAGCCGTCCGCGATGACCAGGATTCGCT
>JBAQGL010000423.1:0-5547 GCA_049287785.1 Candidatus Dormiibacterota bacterium
GATCCGAGTCCTCCGCTCAGCGCCTCTCGGACCTCGGGGCCGAACCCGTTCGTGGTGACCTCCGCGACCGAGCGTCACTCGAGGCCGCGTTCGCCGGTTGCGAGGCCGTCTATCACGTCGGCGGGGTGAACGCCTTCTGCCTGCCCGACCCGCGGCCGATGTTCGAGGTCAACGTCGCCGGCTCGCGTGCCGTCGTGCTGGCCGCTGCCGCCGCCGGCGTGACGCGTCTCGTCTACACCTCCTCGGCGGCGACCCTGGACGTCGTCTCATCGGGGAGTGGAAAGCGTCCCCCGCGCTATCTCTCGAACTACGCGCGCTCGAAGCACGTTGCCGAGCAGGCGGTGCTGCGAGCTTCGGCCGAGACAGGACTCCCAGTGATCTGCGTGAACCCGGCATCGGTCCAGGGTCCCGGGCGAACCAGCGGAACCGCACGGCTGCTCATCGGGTACCTCAACGGCAAGCTGCCGGCCGCTGTCGACGGCCCGCTCAATGTGATCGACATCGCCGACTGCACCCGAGGCCACCTGCTGGCCGAGGAGCGCGGGGTTCCAGGTGAACGCTACCTCCTCTGCGGGGCGTCGATGACGCTGCGCAGCGGCCTCGCCCTGCTCTCGCGTCTCACCGGGCTCGACGATCCCCCGCGCTTCCTCCCGCCGCGCCTGGCCCTGGCGGCGTCCGCGTGCATCGAGGTCCTGGCCCGCGCCCGGGGCAAGCACACGCGATTCTGCCGCGAGATGGTCCGCACCCTGATCGAGGGTGCTCCCTACGACGGGTCCAGGGCGGCCCGCGATCTGGGGCTCGACTACACCCCGATCGAGATGACCATGCGCCGCACGATCAGCTGGTACATCGAGCAGGGACTCATCCTGCGGCCGCTACCGGCATTCACCGATGTAGGGGACGCCGCGCCGACCCCCTACTGACCGGACCGACCGTCAGCGCACCGGCGGCGTCTGATCGCCGGTCGCCACGGCCGCGACCGGTGTGGGAGGACGGCGGCGAAGGCTTGGGAGGCGCAGCGTGAAGCGGTTCTCGGTCCCCCCTCGCAGCCGATCGATGTTGGCGCGATGGAGCACGATGATCGCCGCCGCCGCGCCGACGGTGAAGAGCACCTCAGCCAACGTCCCGCCGAAGACCAGGACCAGGGGTGGCAGCGCAAGTGACGCGGTGATCGAGGCAACCGACGTGTACCTGGTGGCGAGCAGGACCATCCACCACAGCACCGCCATCACCACCGAGGCGAGCGGCGCGATGACCAGCGCCACCCCGACCGTTGTCGCCACGATCTTGCCGCCGCGCCTGAAGCCGAGGAACAGCGGCCGCCAGTGGCCGATCAGTGCCCCACTCCCCGCGACCACAGCGCCGGTTGGGCCACCGACGACGAGCCCGAGCCCTGCTGCAGCCGATCCCTTGCCGATATCCAGCATCGCGACCGCGAAGAACATCTTGAAGCCGGCGTGGCGCCACACGTTTGCAGCACCGGTTCCCCTGCTCCCGACCTGGCGGATGTCCTTGCCGGTGAAGAATCTCGAGAGCCAGTATCCCCATGGGAGACTCCCGAGCACGTATCCGGCGACCCCCAGAAGCACAATCGTCAGGAGGCTCACCAAACGATTCTAGATGCAATCCCGGAGCCACGCCGTTGACCTCTCGGAGGTGGCGGGATGCACACTGACGCCGTGACCCGTCATCTGACGATCCCAAACCAGCTGACGATCCTGCGCATCCTCCTGGTACCGGTCATCGGGGCGGTCCTGGTCATCGATTTCAACGATCACTACCAGATCGGCGCCTTCGCATACGTCACAGCCGCCGCGACCGACACGCTCGACGGGCGGATCGCCCGCAGCCGCAACCTCGTGACCGAGCTGGGCAAGTTCCTCGATCCCCTCGCAGACAAGCTGCTGGTGATCACGGTGCTGGTGATCCTCGCCAGCCAGTCACTGCTCCCGTCGTGGGTGGTGGTCGTCGTCGCGGCTCGCGAGTTCCTCATCACCGGTCTGCGCTCGGTGGCGGCGGGCCAGGGGGTCGTGGTCAGCTCCACACAATTGGGCAAGGGGAAGGCCTTCACCCAGAATTGCATGATCCTGCTGATCATCCTGGCTCAGCCATATCCATGGCTCGAGGTTCCGGCAGTGGTGTTCACCTGGATCGCCGTCATCGCGACGATCGCGAGCGGGCTCGACTACCTGTGGCGATACCGCCGCTTCATCATCTAGCCGCGGCGTCAGTCGTCGTCGTCGACCCAGTCCAGGGTCCGCTGAACCGCCTTCTTCCACTTGCGATAGCCGCGGTCGCGCTCTGCTTGAGGCATGTTGGGAACCCACTCGGCGGCCTTGTGCCAGTTTGCCCGGAGGCTCTCGACATCGGGCCAGAATCCGACCGCAAGCCCCGCAGCGTAGGCGGCACCGAGCGACACCGTCTCGGCGACATTGGGGCGCACCACCGGTACCCCGAGCACGTCGGCGAGGAACTGCATGAGGAGGTTGTTCGCCGTCATGCCACCGTCGGCTTTGAGTGAGGTCATCTCGATGCCTGAATCTGCGTTCATGGCATCGACGACTTCACGCGTCTGCCACGCGGTGGCCTCGAGCACGGCGCGCGCCAGGTGGCCCTTGGTGACGTAGCCGGTGAGGCCGGCGATGACACCGCGCGCATCGCCGCGCCAGTGCGGCGCGAACAGCCCCGAGAACGCTGGCACGAAGTAGATGCCGCCGTTGTCGTCGACGGTGCGGGCAAGCGTCTCGACCTCCGGCGCACTCCCAATCAGCCCCACCTTGTCTCGGAACCACTGGACGAGTGCGCCGGTGACCGCGATCGAGCCCTCGAGCGCGTAGGTCGCGGGCTCGTCGCCGATCTTCGAGCCGACCGTGGTGATCAGTCCGTGCCCGGACGGCACGGGACGGTTCCCGGTGTTGAGAAGCAGGAAGCTTCCCGTGCCGTAGGTGCACTTGGCCTCCCCCGCCGAGAAGCAGGTCTGGCCAAAGAGTGCCGCCTGCTGGTCCCCTAGGGCGGCGGCGATGGGGACACCCCCGAGTGACTCACCCGCCTCGCCGTAGATCGCCGACGAGGGCCGGATCGCGGGCAGCATGGCCCGCGGGACCCCGATGGCGTCGAGCAGTGTGTCGTCCCAATCGAGCGTCTCGAGGTTCATGAGCATCGTCCGGCTGGCATTGGTGACGTCGGTGACGTGACGGCCCGTGAGGTTCCATACGAGCCAGCTGTCCATGGTTCCGAAGAGCAGGTCGCCCTGCTCGGCCCGCTGCCGCAACCCGGGTGCGCTGTCGAGCAGCCAGCTCACCTTCGGTCCCGAGAAATACGTCGCAAGCGGCAGGCCGCATCTGTCTCGGAAGCGGTCCTGGCCGAGCTCGGCGCCGAGCTTGCGGCAGAGCGCGTCGGTGCGGGTGTCCTGCCAGACGATCGCGTTGTGCACCGGCTCCCCGGTGTGCGGGTCCCACACCACCGTGGTCTCGCGCTGGTTGGCGATACCCACTGCAACCAGGTCGCGCACATCGAGGCCCCCTGTATCGAGGGCGCCGTGCACGACTTCGATCACATTACGCAGGATCTCGCGCGGGTCGTGCTCGACCCAACCCGGCCGCGGGAATATCTGCTCATGTTCCTTCTGGCTCAACGAGACGATCCGTCCCTGCAGGTCGAAAACCAGGCATCGCGACGAGGACGTCCCCTGGTCGATCGCGGCGACGTACTGAGCATTCAAGACCATTCCTCGTGATGGCTGATATTGCCTGTCATCACCATGGAACCGCTCCCAGGTCGCGCGAAATCGTACGCGCACCCTCGCGGACGTACGACACCAGCTCTGCGCGCGGCTGCGCGTCATCGCAGAGCCGTTCGGTCGGTCCTGAGATCGCGATGGCGCCGACTGCAACGCCCTGCCGGTCGCGGATCGGTGCTGCGAATGATGTCTCGCCCTCGATGAGCTCTTCGAGCGATGCCGCCCATCCCTGTTCCCGCACCTGTTCCAGTTCGATCGCAAGCAGCTTGGGATCGGTGATCGTGCCGCTCGTGAAGCGAGGCAGCCGGCCGTTGCCCAGCTCTCCGGTCAGGTACGGGTGGTACGCAAGCAGCACCTTGCCCATCGCAGTCGCGTGCATGGGGAGCAGCGCGCCGACCTCGAGCACCTGCGGGCTGTTATCAGGCCGGAACACATGGTGCACGAGCAGCACCTGACCGTCGTGCAGGGTGCCGAGGCGCACGCTCTCGTTGGTGCGCGCGGCCAGCCAATCCGCCCAGTTGAGCGCTCGCGTGCGCAGCTCGTTGCCATCGAGATAGCTGCTTCCCAGGTGCAGGAGCGCAGCGCCGATGCGGTACTTACCCGATTCCGGATCCTGCTCGACGAAGCCGACCGACAGCAGCGTCCGCATGATCCCGTACACCGTGCCCTTGGGCAGGCCCAACTCCCCCGCGACCTCGGCGAGGCTCAGCCGGCGGGTGCGCCCGGACAGCAGCCGGAGGACGGCGGAGGCTCGTTCGATGGATTGGATGGGTTTGGGCACGGGCCGTAAGCCTAGCAATTCCTTAATAGGGCAAAAAGGGCCATTGCGACATGTGATTGACAATGCCCCACGGACGAGGGTAGTGTCCGCACACCCACTCAGGGGTAGAAGCTCGCCAAGGAGGTGGCACTCATGCCGAACCACATTTTTTTCTCGGAGGTCATAGGTACGGGCCTACTGATCCTTCTGGGGGACGGCGTCGTTGCAGGGGTGCTGCTCTCCAAGTCGAAGGCCGAGAACAGCGGGTGGATCGTGATCACCTTCGGATGGGCGATGGCCGTTGCCATGGCCGTCTACGCCGTTGGTCAGTTCGACGGTGCGCATCTCAACCCGGCAGTGACGCTCGGACTGGCGGTGATCGGTGTCACGGACTGGTCCAACGTTCCCTCGTACATCGGCGGTGAGCTGGTGGGCGCGTTCATCGGAGCGGTTCTGGTGTGGGCGCATTACAGCCACCACTGGAAGGAGACCGAGGATCCGGGTCTGAAGCTCGCCGTCTTCTCGACCGGCCCGGCCATCCGCAACCCCGCGTTCAACCTCATCAGCGAGTTCATCGGGACCTTCGTGCTCGTGTTCGGCGTTGTCGCGATCACCTCCAAGGGCAACGGCCTTACGGGTGGCCTCGCCCCGCTGCTCATCGGCCTGCTGGTCTTCGCGATCGGCCTCTCGTTGGGTGGTCCGACCGGATACGCGATCAACCCCGCCCGTGACCTGATGCCACGTATCGCCCACTTCCTGCTTCCAATTCCCGGCAAGGGCTCGTCCGATTGGGCCTACGCCTGGATACCGGTGGTGGGGCCGATCGCCGGGGGCATCGTCGGCGCCGTGGTTGCACATCAGCTTCCCATCGGATAGCAGCCACGACTGAACGTGCGGTGATGCAAGAACGAAACGTGGGCGAAAGGAGTTTTTGATGGCGAAATACGCAGCGGCCATTGACCAGGGCACGACCAGTACCCGCTTCATGGTCTTCGATCACGGCGGCAAAGTTGTCTCCGTCGATCAGAAGGAGCACGAGCAGATTTTC
>JBAQGL010000424.1:0-2698 GCA_049287785.1 Candidatus Dormiibacterota bacterium
GTGCTGCTCTGATACGGGCGTCCCGTAGACTACGTCCACGTCCGGCGTGAGTCGGGCTAGGAGGAGAGCGATCTCTTCCGGCGGGTTCTGGAGATCGTCGTCGAGGGTGACGATCAACGGATAGCGCGCCTTCCGGATCCCGACCAGGAGTGCGTTGTGCTGGCCGAAGTTGCGCATCAGCCTGATGCCGTGAATTCGATCATCGTGGCTCGCCGCTTCTGCGATCACATCCCAGCTGCGGTCAGGGCTGCCGTCATCGATCAGGATGATCTCGTGAGCTGTCGCGAGCGCTTCGAGCGCCGTGGTCAGACGCGCGATCAGGAGTGGGAGAATCGCCTCGGACCTGTGCACGGGGACAACTGCCGATATCCCATCGACGAGCTCGGTGGTCTGCGCTGCAGGCGCCAGGACGGCGTCAGCCACGGCTATCTGAGCTCCTCCGCCGTCGCGTTGGGCTCGGTGTTCGCCGTTCCCTTGCGCGCCACGACCACATCCTGGTAGACGAAGGACTCCACCTTCCGGCCGCTCCAGGTACCGAACCGGATTGGCGGGACGATGGTGAGACCGTGCGTCTCATGGAACGTGTTGATGACGTCGGGCGTGAACCCGATGCCGAAATTGGGGTTGTCCAGGTCGGCGACGTAGACGCCGTCGCCCTGACTCACGTAACGACGATCGGCGCGACCGGAGTGCATGGCGCCGACCGCGAAGCCGTCCATGACAAAGAACGTGTTGACGCACATGCCTCCAGGGCGGAGGACGCGAGATGTCTCCGCCAGGTAGTGATCCACCGTCGCCCGGTTCAGATGTGTGTATACCGACATCGAGAACGCGAGGTCGAACGTGGCGTCTGCGTACGGAAACACGAGGTCCTCCCCACGGATCGTGCCCCGCCCTCTGACGTTGACGTAGCCGACGGGAGCGTAGGCAAACAGGAAGTTCGGGAAACGACTGTACGAGCGCTGACACCACGCCACTGCGCGCGGATCGACGTCGAATCCACGGTACCGGCCATCGTTGGAGAGGTACGTCGTCAAGGAGCGAGCGATACGACCGATCCCGGAGCCGATATCGAGGACGTGCTGGTCTGGTTGCAAGTCCGCGTAGGACTTGAGCATCGCGGCGACGCGATCACCCGACGTCGTGAACTCGCGGGCATAATCGCCGCGCCGCGGGGTGAATCCGATGTTGGGATTGATCTGACGCGGTGGCACGAGGGCGGGGAGCGTCCGCTGTCCGCGATCGACGGCGTCGTAGGTCGTGTGGAGGACTCGCCGCAGTGTGCTGCGAGCCGTGCGTTTGACGTTGTGGACCATGGCGTCAGCCTACCGCAAGAATGATGGCGTCGGCGTTGCTGTACACCACATGACCGAGCTGCAGCACCGCGGCATCGTGAACGCCGTGGAGGCGATCGATGAAGAGAAATCGCACCGAGTACTGGCTCGTCATGGTCTGGAGCGCGCTGGCGTCCGCGTGTTCGAACACGGCATCGTTCAGCATCTGGCGAGACGCAAAGGCCGTCGCCACGGTGGAAGTGATCCCAGGCGTGACACCGTAGCGAATGGGATCGTATGCCTCGATAAAGACCTGACGGTCCGAGAATGCTGTGTAGTAGAAGTACTTTCCGTTCCCCATGGCCGCATCGAGCCAGTGATTGTTGACTGCGAACACAGTATTGAGGGACGTGTGATCGTGGAGCCATTGCAGGGCAGTCACGAGACCAGGTGTTAGCACCACCTGCGAAGAGGTGGTGGGGGTGCCGGCGAGCATCTTGCGGACGGTGGGATAGATCGTGAGCGGTGTGGTTAGAACCGCCGCTGCCATCAGCGGGATCAGCCCGAGAGCGAGCGTTCCCGATGCGAACTGCCTGCGTACCAACGCCACCAGTGCCCACAGGATCACGAAAAGCAAGCTGGCTGCGACGAAGGCGGCGTAAAACAGCATGGTAGGCCGTGGTTCGGTGGTCGACTGCGACACGATCTTGCCCACGGCGAGGAGCAGCGCCACCCAGCCCGCAAATGCGATCGCGACCCCGCGCCGGGAGATCGGCAGGGTACGCCCGGCGTCCGTCCAGGCGAGGCGCAAGCCGCCAGCCGCGGCGATGGCCCCGGCTGCATAGCCCGTTTCCTCGAAATAACCCTCGCTGTAGGAGATTTGGTGCACGACGCTTGCTATGAAGATGCCCCCGACGAGCATGCACAATGGCAGCCAGAACGCCGGTAGCTCGTGGCGGTGCCGGCGTCGGAACAGGTAGAGGATCCCGGCGAGCGGGAGGAGGAAGCCGGCGAGTCCGGCGGCAAAGGCGAAGGGAAGGAGAACTTCGCGCAACAGCGTGTGCTGGATCCCCAAAGCGAACACCACTGGCGGTGTGCCGTTGAGCCACATGAGGAACGTGATGGCTGTGTCCGGCGCAGTTCCGGCGTAGATGACGGCATACGTGATGACGAAGAGCAGGATGCCCAGCAGCACGCTCACGACGGCGTTGATAGGTGCCGAGCGACGGAACAGAAGGTGCAACACGGTGTACAGGCCGGCGCCAACGACGATGACGGGCAGAACCGTTGCTTTGGCACCGGACGCGCCAATCATCAGCAGCGCAATCAGGGTCCATGAGCGAAGATCGCTCGACGTTCGCCAGGTTTCACTCCGCAGCCGTTCGGTGATCAGATAGAGCAGCGCGAGGAAGAACATCAGCCCA
>JBAQGL010000425.1:0-11005 GCA_049287785.1 Candidatus Dormiibacterota bacterium
CCCCAACGTCTGCCCGCCGCCGACCCCGCCACCCACCGCACCACCGACCAGCAGTCCCACGCCGACCCCGAGTCCAACCGCCAGCCCGACGGGCGGTGGGAACAGTGGAAGTGGCGGCGGTTCGACGCCGACCCCGAACCCGACAGCCACCCCAACGAGCACTCCAACTCCCACCAGGAGCCCGACGTCGACACCGACACCCAAGCCGGTGACCACCGGAGGCTCGGGCGGCAGCCACTCGACCGGAGGCGGCTCGAGCGTCGTCGCCTCCGGCGGAACGGCCACTGATGGCGACGCCACGCACGTCCAGGTCCAGGCTGATCCCACGCCTTTCGCGCCGCTCACCAACACGGTGACCGTCGTGACCGCGGGTCAGGGCCTCGACGCGGCCCGGATCCCACCCGTCGAAGCGCTCACACCGCTCAGCGGCCTCGAGTTCGGCAGCGGCCTGAACCTGGGGCCCATCCTCCTCCTGATCGACATGATCGGGATCGGCCTGCTCGTCTACCTGGTACGCACCCGCTGGCTCGCTCCCGAGGGCTGAGCCACAGCGACAGGGCCCGCGCCTTTACCGATCTCCACCAGCCCATTGGCGATCGCACCCGCCGTGACCGCGGCGGCGCGGCGGGCGGCCTCGGCGAGCGGCGTTCCCCGTGCGAGCTCGGCAGCAAGGGTTGCGGAGTGCGTGCACCCGGTGCCGTGGGTCGCGGTTCCCTCGATCCACGTGGTCGGAATCTCGATGTGTTCGGTGCCGTCGAAGAGCAGGTCTGATCCCACGCCATCGCCACCGGTGATGACGACCGCGCCGGCGCCACGGGCGACGATCCGCTCGGCGAGCGCACGGGGGCTGCCGTCCCCGCCTGCGAGCACCCGGGCTTCGGCGAGGTTGGGCGTCACCACCGTCGCCAGGGGGAGCAGGGAGCCGATCAGCACTTCGACGGCCTCCGGCTCGAGCAGCGTCGTCCCGGTGGTGGCGCTGAGGACGGGATCGACCACGAGTGGCGTCGGGTGTGACCGGAGAAAGTCCGCCACCGCGAGGATGATCTCCGCCGACAGCAGGGCCCCCGTCTTGGCGGCATCGACACCGATATCGTCATAGACGGCTTCGAGCTGCGCGGTGATGATCCAGGTGGGCAGCGCATAGGTGGCCAGGATGGCGTTGGTGTTCTGCGCCGTGACCCCTACGATCGCGGTCATGCCATGGCATCCGGCGGCAGCGAATGCCTTGAGGTCAGCCTGGATCCCGGCGCCACCGCCGGAATCGGATGTTGCGATCGACAGGCAGCGCGGCGATGTCACCGGCCCATCGTAGTTGCAGGCGGGTGCGGCCTCAGCTGGCGACCTGGTGCACCGGGTCGGGAGTCCGCGCGATCACGGGCGTTCGAGCGGCCTCATCGAACACCACGAAGCGATTCTTGCCCTGACGCTTCGCGAGGTACATGGCCATGTCCGCGCGGCGCATCAGCTCCTCGGGCTCCGGCGCATCGGCGGCGTCCTCGACGACGGCGACACCGACGCTCGCACCGATGGTGATCATGGCGTCGCCCATCGGGATCGGCCGCCGCAGGGTGTCGATGATCCGGCCGGCGACGACGGCCGCATCGCTGAAGTGGCGCATCCCGTCGAGGAGCATGCCGAACTCGTCGCCACCGAGCCGCGCGGCGAGGTCGAGCTTGCGCACCTGGACACGGAGGCGCGCCGCCACCGCGCTGAGGACGCGATCACCCACGGCGTGCCCGAAGTTGTCGTTGATCTCCTTGAACCCGTCGAGGTCGATGAACATCACCGCGACCGGGCGCTGCGAGCTGGCAAGCTGCGACAGCGAGGTTGCAACCGTCTCGATGAACAGCGAGCGATTCGCGATCTGCGTGAGCGGGTCGTAAAAGGCGCGGCGCGCCAGCTCCGCCTTCTCGACCGACATCGCCTTGATCGCCTCGGCGAGCTGGCCGTTCTCGAGCGCGACGCTGATGAGCCCGGCGACGGTGCTGAGCAGGTTCTGCTCGTGTGTTCCGAACTTCACGCCCCGGGTCGGGTTGAGCAGCAACAGCATTCCCTGCGGGCCCTCGAGGCCGCGCAGGACAACGACGGTGCCGGCATCGGCCGAGCGCTCCGCAAGTGCCAGCCCGAGGGACTGGTCCCGCGCCATCGAGCCGGTCATGATCGCGTTGGTGCGCAACTCGTTGAGCACCTCCTGCTCGGCGAAGGTCAGGTCGGACGTCGTCGCCTGCGCGTGCTCGTCGTCGCCGGTGGAGCTGAAGCGGACTGCGGGACCACGCACTTCCGGGATCACGACCAGCTCGGCGCGCTCGACCCCGAACATCTTGGTGATGCCGTTCAGCAGCTCGCCCGCCCGCTCGCCGACCTGGCGTGTCGAGTGCAGGATCTCGGTGGTGCGGTAGAGGAACTCATTGCGGTCGGCACGACGCTGGCTCTCGCCGGCGGCGATCTGTCCGGCGAGCACGAGGATCACCGGTGGAACCAGTGCGAAGGCCAGGACGGGCCGTGTCGCCAGGATCATCAGCGCCACCACGCCGAGCGACGCGTTGGTGGTGGTCGCGATGAGCTGGAACAGGTATGCGCGCGCCACCTCGCCGACGTTGAGCCGGCCCTGCGCGATGGTGGTGCCGGCGTTGAGCGCGATCGGGTACACGAACCAACCGGCCGCGATCATCGCCGCGGCGAAGGCGACGATGCTGTGTACCGCAAGGGGATCGGAGGGCACCGGGCCGACTGCGTTGAAGACGAGGACGGCCACCCCGATGTACACGACGTCGAGTGCCGCGTTGGCGAAATCCTTGATCCAGCGGATGCGGCGCTGCCGGGTCCAGCTCGCGAGGAGGACACCGACCACGTAGCAGGCGAGCAGCTGATGCGGGTCGACCAGGAACAGGCCGATCGCAACCGGGATCTCGGTGAGCGAGAGCGTGGAGACCTCGCGATGAACGCGCACCTGCACGAAGAGCAGGCTGGTCACGTAGCAGATGGGCAGCTCCACCCACCAGGGAATCGGCCCCATGACCGTGACCCGGTGAACATCGTGCAGTGGCAGCAACCAGAGTGCCGCCCCGATCAGCCCGAGGAAGGCAGAGAAGACGACGAGGCGCTGGGGACCGTTGAGCCGGCCGATCCGGGCGCGTGTCCGTGCCATGAGAACCGGTGGATGCGCCACCGACATCTCACTCATGTCACGTCACGACGCGGCTGTCCCCTGAGCACTGGCGAACGACCTCCTGTCAGACCATCGGTCCGTCCCCCTAGACCGGCCGCTCGATTGTGTCGCGACATCCCGCTGCATCAGTCCACGGGAGCGTCACAGCGTGGTAACGACCCCGGAACAGCGATGTCAGACCTGAATTGGGGTTTGGTCCGCGTACCGTCCGACGCTGTCACATAGCCTCGTGACATGACCATCACAGACGACCGCGCAAGCACTCCGACGCCGGCTGCAGCACCGCCGTCGTACGTCCGCCGTCACCCAATCCTGGCCGCCTTTGGCGTCCTTTCAGGGCTGTCCCTGTTCTCCGCCCTCTGGCCGCTGAGCGCGATCGTCGTCGGCGTCGCCGTCGCGGGGCACGCGACAGGCCTCGACCGTGCCGCCCTGCACCTCGCCGAACGCTTCGGCGTGCGCATCAGGGCATCCATGCACCACGGCGTTCGCCCCGAACCGGCACCCACTTCTCCGGCACCGGCCGCACCGACACCCGCGCCGGTGGCTCCGCATCCCTCAGCACCGGCACCGTCAACCCCGCGGCACGAGGCGCATCCGCCCGCGGCGCCGTCAGTGCGATCGCACCGAGTGCCGCACCCACAGGCGCCCACCACCCACCGGCACGAACCCGCGCGCCGCCCCAGAACGGTGGAGCGCCATGCCGGCTCGAAGATCGACGGCCCCGGATTCTGAGCCCCTGGGCCGAAGTCAGCCCAGCCGGGCGCGCGCCTCGCGAAGACGCTGCAGCGATTTCTCTGCACCGAGAAACTCCATGGCTTCGATCACGGGCAGCCCCGCAGCGGTGCCGAGGAACGCGACATAGAGGACACGAAACGCGTCGCGGGACTTCACGCCCCGGGTCTCGGCAACGGCGCGAAGCCGCTCGAGGAACGCATCGTGGTCCGCGAGGGCGCCCCCCTCGATGGCCTCGATAGCGGCGTCGATCATCGCAACGGCGGTCGCCTGGTCGACCTTCTTCGGCGGGAATTCGACGCTCGCATCGAGCGTGACCTCTCCGAGCAGCGGTGCGCAGAGACGAGTCGCATCGGCGAGGGTCACCATCCGCTCGCGGAGCAGCGGGATGAGCTGTCGCCGCGTCTCCTTGCTCGTGCCGGGAAGATGGAACTCGAGCGCCTCGACGAGGTCGTCAGTGCTCATGCGCCGGATGTGGATGCCGTTCAGATCGTCGAGTCGCTTCGGATCGAAGATCGCCGCCGCGGAGTTGACGCGCTCGAGCGTGAAGCGCTCGCAGAGCTCCTCGGGTGTGAAGACCTCCTGCTCGTCACCCGATGACCACCCGAGCAGCGCGATGGCGTTGACGATCGCCGACGGCAGGTAGCCGAGCTCGCCGTACTCGAGGACGTTGCGAGCGCCACGGCGCTTGCTGAGCTTCTGATGGTCCGGTCCGAGCACCGCCGGCACGTGCGCGAAGCGCGGGGGATCCCAGCCGAATGCCGCATACAGCGCAAGGTGTTTCGGCGTCGAGGGAATCCACTCGTCGGAGCGGATCACGTGACTGATCTCCATCAGATGATCGTCGACGACCACGGCAAGGTGGTACGTCGGAAACCCGTCGGATTTGAGGAGGACCTGGTCGTCGATGTCCGAGTTGTTGAAGCTCACGTGGCCGCGAACGTCGTCGTCCCATTCCGTGACCCCATCCGGCATGAGCAGCCGCACCACTGCGGGCATTCCGTTCGCGCGTTCCAGCGCGACCTCGGCCTGACGGGTCAGACAGCGCCGGTCATAGCGCGTCGGTTCCGACCGTGCGCGCTGCGCATCGCGCATCGCCGCCAGCCGGGCAGGGGTGCACGTGCACCAGTACGCATTGCCGCCGGCGACGAGCCTGTCGGCGTGCTCGCGATAGATGGCGATGCGCAACGACTGGATGTACGGGTCGTGCGGACCGCCGACCTCGGGGCCCTCACTCCAGTTGAGCCCCAGCCAGCTCAGCGTTTCGAGGATGAGCGCCTCGGTTCCGGGGATGTAGCGCTCCTGGTCGGTGTCCTCGATGCGCAGGATGAAGTCCCCGCCCGCGTGGCATGCTGCGAGCCACGCGAAGAGGGCCGTGCGAACGGAGCCGAAATGCAGCGCGCCGGTTGGTGATGGCGCGAAACGGGTGCGAACCCGCGCGTCCGGCACTAGGACAAACTCAGCGCGGCGCGAAGAGCACGAGGGTCAGGATGGTCCACGCCAGCAACCCGACGATCAGCATCGGCGCGTCGAGGTTGGAGACCACAACGGCCATGACCCGTGGTGAGCCCCCGCCACCGGAGGATGTGGCCGCATCGCCGACCCGAATCACGCCTGGGGGCTTGCCGACGTCGGCCATTCCCCACGGCGGAGGCGGAGCCAGGGGAGTGCCGCGCGGGGTGACATGCACCTCCTCGTCCTGACGCCGCAACCGCTCCTCGTACAGGATGCCCACGATGAGGAAGGTGCCGAGCCCACCCGTCGCCAGGCCCATCAGGATGAGGATGATGCCGAGCGCCGTGTTCAGATAGTCGTTGTAGACGTGGCCCCCCAGCAGGTCGAGGACGCCCCCGACGATGAGCGCTGCGGCGACGAGGCCGAAACCCAGCGTCTTGCCGGCGATCTCGCGGATTGGCATGCCGCGAGTATACCGGCGCGCTGAGTCCGCCTTGCGACCGGTGACCGAATCTAAGATTGGCGGTCGCGCCCGCATCGTCTAGCGGTCAGGACACCACCCTTTCAAGGTGGTAACCGGGGTTCGACTCCCCGTGCGGGTAGCTGGTCGCGTTCGAGTCACGGATGACGGTGCAGCGCCGGGCGTCGGCGTGCAGTCGTCAGAGGAACCTGACGCGCGTCGCTTCCTGCCTGCCTTGGGCGAAACCGGCACGGGCGGCGGGGACACGGTTCGCGAGATCCATCAGGTTCGTGCCCATTGCGGCTCGGGAATCGGCGTCCGGAGTGATCACCTCGACGTGGCTGCCCTGCATGCGCAGGGCCTCCACGTGGCTTGCCAGGTCAGTGCCCGGAAATCTGCGCAGGCCCTCGAACTGGCCTTCCGGTGGTGTCCCGCTCCGTCCGCCCAACGGCGAGAGCACCACGACGTGCGCATAGCCCGAGGCAAGGTCGGCATTTTCGGTGGAGCGCACGCCAACCGTCGATGTAGCGACCCCCGTTGATGGCGACCGTTGGGACAACACCGGGCGCCGCGGTGCTCGCCGTGACCGCGTCCACAAGGTCGACGCCGGAATCGCGGTCGAACGCAGCCAGCTCGCCCGTGTACGCGTCGACGGCTGTCACGATCATCGGCCTGTCCGGCCATTCAGGGCGAGGCAACCTGGCGGCGACCATTGCGCGCCGCTGCTCCGCCCCAGGTTCGAGGGCCTTGTCGCTCTCCAACCCGAACGCGCCCATCGCACGCTGGAGATCGGCTGCCGAGGTGGCGGTGGCGCCAATGGCTCTCATCCGGTCGAACACTGGAGCCATCGGCAGGGACGGCGGCCGTTCACGGTTCTGTCCGACCGGTCGAGTCGGCGGGGAGAGCACCGCGGCCAGGAGTTCGGCCGCCGGAACACCGCTGCGCACCTGCGCTGCAGCGGTGGCCCCGGCCGAGGTGCCGACCACCAGGTCGGCGGTCTCTGTCATATCGACACCAGCTTCCGCCAGGCCTGCGATGACACCGATCTCCCACGCATTTCCGGCAGCCCCACCACCACCGAGAACCAGAGCAACGTTATGAACCATCTGCACACTATGTCAGCCCTGGGAACTCCCGTCGATCGCAGTACCAGGACCCTCGGGACAGGTCGTTACCCGAAGCTGTCCAGTAGCCGATGGCGTCAGACGACCGCGACCGGCGTCGGGGGAAAAACATTCAAATCGATGAGCTCCATCTCGGTCCGATCGGGCTCCTGCGGCAGCGCTGCGCCGGCGGCACTGAATGCGGCCTGCAGGATGGGGTGGACGCGCTCCTCGAGGAAGCGATCGCACGCCGCTTGCGAATCCCAGATGTCGATATACCGCAGGCCGCCGTCGATACGGATCACCGCGTGGAGGACGCATCCGTCGGGCGGTGCGGTCCCGACTCCTTCCATGATCCGCGCGTAGACGTCGGCGGTGATGGGCAGGTCCTGTGTGAACGCATACATCGTGGGCTCCTCCGGGGCGAGTCTGATCCTAGTCAAGATAGGATGAATACAGCGATGCTAGGATAAATAGGTGGCATCTGTCAAGAGCCGCCGTCCGTACCGGTCCCGCCTCCGCGCCGAGCAGGCAGCGCAGACGCGGTTGCGCATCCTCGAGGCCGCGAGCGCGCTGTTTGCCGAGCGGGGTTATGTCGCGGTCACCATCGATGCGGTCGCAGCGAACGCGGGCGTCGCCACCGACACTGTTTATGCCATTTTCGGCAGTAAGCGGGGCGTGCTCTCCGCCCTGGTGGACCTACGCGTCACCGGAAGTGTCGAAGGGTCTGACGTTCTCGCCGGGGAGACTCCGCGCGCGCTCCATCAGTTGACGGACCAGCGGGAGATGGTCGCGGGGTTTGCCGCCGACATCGCCGAGCGGGTTGAACGTGTGCGTCCGATCGACGACATCCTGCGAAGCGCGGCGGCCGTCGACTCGGACATCGCAGACCTGCGCGCCCGGATGCAGGAGAACCGGTTCGCCAAGATGGGCGTCTTCATGGAACGGCTCGCGGCGCTCGGTCCCATGCGCGACGATATGGACGCAGGGGAAGCCACGCCGACGGCCTGGATGCTCACGAGCCCGGAGGTCAACCGGATGCTGCGCGATGTGCGCGGTTGGTCGTCACAGCGTTACTCGGAGTGGCTGTCCGCGACCCTCCTTCGCGTGCTGCTTCCCTGAGGCCGCCCTCCGGACTGGCGCACGACTGCGCCGACCACCTCCGCGGTCCGCTCCGGCTCAGTCGGCTGCGGTTTCGGTGCCGGTCCGCAGCGGCGGCCCGTCCACTGCGCAATGCAGTGGTGGCTTCACGGATCGTTGCTGCGCCCCCGGGCGCTGGCCATTCCGGATGGTCGCGGCGGCAAGAAGGCCCCCCGCGGCACAGATCACCGCGGCGATGAACGCCGCGTGCTGAAACCCGGTTTCGAACACTGCGGGGTGCAGGTAGCTGTTGCCGGTGATGCCGGCCACAGCGGGAAGGAGCGCGACCGCAAGCAGGCTCCCGGTCCGCGCAACCGTGTTGTTGACCGCGGAGGCAAGACCGCTTCGCTCCGCAGGGGCCGATGACATCGCGGTTGCCGTGAGCGGCGCCACCGTGAGTGCCAATCCAAACCCGAACACCACCACAGCGGGCAGCACCTCGATGAGGTAGTTCCCACCGGCGTTGATCCGCGCAAAGAGGGCGAGCCCGACCGCGACGACAATCGGTCCAACCGACATCTGCAAACGGGGTCCGATTCGTGCGGAGAGCGCGCCCGATCGCGAGGAAAGCGCGAACAGCATGAACGTGATTGGCAGCAACGATGCGCCCGCCGCCGTGGGACCGTAGTGCGACACCTGCTGCAGCTCGATGGGGAGGAGGAAGAACATCCCCCCGAGCATTCCGTAGATGAGCAGTGTCACCCCGTTGGTCGCACTGAACTGACGTGACCTGAAGATGTCGAGTGGAACGATCGGCGCCCGAACGCGCAGCTCGACGACGATGAACGCGACCAGCGATACAACACCAACGATCAAGGCGCCCACCACTGGGGCAGACGTCCACTGCCCGCTCGATCCCTGGATGAGCCCGTATGAGATGCCCACGAGCGCAAGGATGGTGAGCGCGCTGCCGGCGATGTCGATGTACCCGCTCGCGTTGGGATCGCGCGTCTCTGGAACGTGTCGCGTCGAGATGTAGATGACCGCTGCGGCGATCGGCACATTGATCAGGAAGATCAACCGCCAGGACACGGCCGTGATGAGAAAGCCTCCGATAAACGGCCCGATCGCCGTGGCGACCCCGCCGAGGCCGGACCACGCGCCGATGACCCGCCCTCGCTCGCCGGGAACGAACGAGGCCTCGAGAATCGCAAGGCTTCCGGGCGTGAGCAACGCGCCGCCGACGCCCTGCAATCCGCGCGCGGCGATCAGCAGACCGATGTTGGGAGCGGTCGCGCAGATGAGTGACGCGACCGCGAACCACGCCACACCGATGACGAAGACCTTCCTGCGCCCGTACCGGTCGGACAGCGCGCCCGACAGCAGGATGAGGCCGGCAAGGGTGAGCAGGTAGCCTGCCGATACCCATTGCAGGCCGTCGATCTGAGCGTGGAACTCCTTGCCGATGGCCGGCTGCGCGATGCCGACGACGGTGGCGTCGAGCTGCGCCATCGCGCTTCCGAGCACCGTCGCCGTAAGCACCCACTTCCCGCGGGCGGTGGAGAGATGCAGGCCGCCGGCGTCCTCGGGGATGCTCGCGACGGCTGATGGGCCGGCTTCAGTCACCCCATTCGACGTCGCCGTAGAAACCCCGTGGCTTGGGGTGGCGGTTGTATACGGCGACTCCCTTGCGACTGGCGGCGATGGTCGTGGTCGTACCATGCCCCGGAAGCACGACTGTTTCTTCCGGTAATGGCAGCAACTTGGCGGTGATGCTCTCCATGATGGTTTCCAGGTCGCCACGCGCGCTGGTCTTGCCCGGGCCGCCGCCGAACAGGGTGTCGCCGGTGATCACCGCGGTCCCGACGCGCAACGAGATGCTGCCGGGCGTGTGGCCCGGCGTGTGGATGACGCCGATCCGAACGCTGCCGACTGAGACCTCGGCACCGTCGTCGAGGCGGCCGTCGATGCGCTCTTCGGGGATCTTCACCTCACGGCTCCCCACCAGGACAGGAGCGCCCGTCGCGGCACGCACGGCGTCATAGGTCATCCAGTGATCGGGATGCCAGTGCGTCGCGATGACGGTCTGCACGCCGCCCTCGGCAGCGATTGCCGCGAGCAGCGGTTCCTCATCGAGCGGCATGTCAACCAGCGCCGCCACTCCGGCGGACACGTCGCGGACCACGTACGCGTTGTTCCCGTACGGCCCCATCGGGCCGATCTTGACGATGCGGACACCACCGTCCTCGAAGACGGTGACCTCAGCGCCGGCCACGCGCTCCCGACTTGGCGGGCGCCTTTCGCGGCGCGACCGGTTTCGGTGCATCTCCCTTGGCTGCCGCCTCGGCGCGAAGCGACGCCTTGAATGCCCGCTTCTGTGCCTGGTAGTGCTCGCGTTCGGCGACCGTTCTGACGTCTGCGAGGGTCGGCCAGTCTGGAGCGACGCTCTCCCACCCGGCCGGCGTGACTCCCAGGTGTTTGGCGACGACCCCGACCATGATCCGCGCCTTGGCCGCGCCAAAGCCCGGCAGCGCGGCGAATCGCCGCAGCAACTCCTTCGCGTCGGTGGCCTCTGTCCAGATCCTGGTCGTGTCACCGCCGTACTCGTCGGCGATCACCGTGCAGAGGCCGTAGACGCGTTGCGCCATGCTCACCGGGAATCGATGCAGCGCGGGCGGCGTCTGGAACGCCTGCTCAACCCTCGCCGGATCCATGGCCGCGACCTCGACCGGGTCGATGGTGCCGAGGCGTTCCCGCATGCGAAGCGGCCCCTGGAACGCCCACTCGATCGGCACCTGCTGATCGAGGCAGAAGCCGATCAGGAGCGCGGCGGGATCCTCGCTGATGAGCCGATCAGCGTCACGGTCGCCGGTCCACTGCAGCTGCAGGGTCGTCGCAGCGCGCTTTTCCACGGGGTGTACGGTAGCGCGCCGCGGGTTGGAACTGAGGCACTGGCTCGCGACTGCGTACACTCGGCGCATGTCGTGGCTCGGGCGTCTTTTCGGG
>JBAQGL010000426.1:0-8685 GCA_049287785.1 Candidatus Dormiibacterota bacterium
GGCTGGAACTCCACGAACGCCGCGAGGCCCTCGTCGCCGCTCTTCGCCACCTTCACCTCATAGCCCTCCATCGTGCAGAGCAGAGATTCGATGTCGGCGAGCGCGTAATAGTCCTCGATGATCAGGACTTTCTTCATGGCGGTACTCGTCGCTGGGCTCATTTGGGGATCCGGCCGAATATAGCACGGGGGTTTCCGGCACTCCCGGTGGGTGTGACCAACCCGTCAACCACACGGCGCAGCGCTGACACAGGGGCGCCATCCGGCCCCGCCTCGATCAGATCGTGCGGTCGATCAGCGTCCCGGTGCCGAGGCCGCCGCCGCAGCACATCGTCTGCAGTCCGTACCGGCCGTCGCGACGCTCGAGCTCGTGAAGCAGGGTGGTCATCAGGCGCGCCCCGCTGGCCCCGAGCGGGTGGCCGAGCGCGATTGCCCCGCCGTTGACGTTCACCCGCTCCATGTCGGGATGATGCTCGCGCTCCCAGGCGAGGACCACCGGCGCGAATGCCTCGTTGACCTCGAAGAGGTCGATGTCATCGATCTTCAGCCCGGATCGCTCGAGCAGCTTTGCGGTGGCGGGAATCGGTCCGGTGAGCATGGTCACCGGGTCCACGCCCACCACGACCTGTGTGGCAATCCGGGCGCGTGGCGTGATCCCGAGCGCGGTGGCGCGTTCCAGCGACATCAGGAGCACGGCCGCGGCGCCGTCGGTGATCTGCGAACTGTTGCCGGCGTGGAGGATCCCGTCCGGTCTGAAGGCGGGCTGCAGGGCGGCGAGTGACTGAACGGTGGTGTCCGGACGGATTCCCTGATCCTGGCTGATCACCCGGCCGTCGCCATTCGCCCCGACGACCACTGGCGCGATCTCGCGATCGAAGCGTCCATTCGCCTGGGCATCACCGGCGCGGCGTTGCGATCGAGCGGCAAACTCGTCCGCCTGCTCGCGGGTGATGTGCCACATCTCCGCGATCATCTCGGCGGCCAGCCCCTGGGGCACGAGGTTGTAGACCTCGTGCAACTCCGGCGGGAACGGTGTCCCTGGTCCCTGGAGCACGGTGGTGCCCATGGGCACGCGGCTCATGCTCTCGACGCCTGCGGCAATGGTGATGTCGCACACGCCCGACTGGATGAGGTTGGCGGCGAAATGGATCGCCTGCTGCGACGACCCACACTGGCGGTCGACGGTGGTTGCGGGCACCTCGACCGGGAACCCCGCGGCGAGCACCGCCTGCCGCGCGATGTTGACCGCCTGCTCGCCGGTCTGCATGACGCACCCGAAGACCACGTCCTCGACCATCGCCGGCTCGATGGCGGCACGGCCGGTGACCTCTCGCAGCACGTGGGCGGCGAGGATGACCGGATGGACGTCGCGGAGATCGCCGTTCCGCTGGTTGCCGCGGCCCATCGGGGTTCGGACCGCTTCGACGATCACGACGTCAGTCATGGCTCACCTGTAGTTTGTTCGGGGCGCCAACCTTAGCAGCGGGAGCCGCGTCAGCCGCCAAAGCGGTAAACGGCTTCCACCACCGGTCGCGACGCCGATGCGTCGAGGGCGTTCGCAGGCCCTCGCTCCTGAGCAACAAGCGTCCAGGCGGACGGCGGTGGCGCATCGACGATGTCGTACGCGCTGAGCACCAGCACGTCGCCCGCAGCGGGATGCCCGGCGTACAACGCCTCCACCGGTATGACCTGCATCCCCAGAGCGGCGAGCCCCGGGGTGGCGTCGTCGGTCTCCTGCTGTGGCGGCGGTGGGGGCAGATACGCGAAGAACGCCTCGATGTATGGGGGATCGAGGTTGTTGGACAGGTAGATCCGGTGCGAGCCCGCGACATCGCGCGCAGTGGTGATCGCTGCGATCTCGCCGGTGTCGAAGTCCACGGCCGCACGGTTGGGATAGGCGGCGTAGAGGTCGACTGTATAGAAGGTCGCCTGAGCGACGAGGCCCGCCGCCAGGATGCCGAAGACAAACGGATTCGCACCAACGCGGCTTGCCAGCACGGAGCGGAGGCCGTCGGCACCGAGCACGGCGAGGACAACCAGGAACGGGAGCATTCCCGATGAGCGCAGTGCGTGCGGCGTGCCGTTGTTGGTCAGTGCTGCGGCGACCGGCGCGAGCACGACGCATATGACCAGGAATCGGACCAACGGTTCTCGCCGGCGCTGCCAGCAGACCAGGATCCCGGCGATCAGGAGCGGAGCCATGACCCAGAGCAGCATCCCGCCGATCTCGGTGTTCTGACGGGGATTGCCGTCGCCCTGCGTGAACAGGAAGTTGGGGCTGAAGTACGCGAGGTAGTTGGCGAGAAAGCGATCGATCACCGTGCTGAGCGGGGCACCATCAGACCAGATGCTGATTGCCGTGAAGCGCCCGGTCAGAGCTCCGGGGTTGAGCAGCGCGTAGATGCCGAGCACGGCGTACCCGGCGCCGATCGGAACGAGAGCGCGCCACCAACCGGGCGTGCGAGCGAGACCCCAGGCAACAGCCAGGGCGACCGCGATCAGGAGAACCTCGAGCCGCGCGGTGGTGTAGCCGTAGATGGCGAACGCGAGAAGGATGCCGGCGATCCCGAACCGGCGAGGCGTCGGCTGCCGCCCCGCGAGGCACCAGAGTGCAGCCGACAGCAACGCCACCCAGGAGATGGTCTCGAAGCCGACCCGGCTTTCGATGACCAGCCAGGGGGTGAATCCGACCAGCGCGAGGGTGCCCAGGGTGATCCACCTCGAGCCGGTGATCCGCCACGCGGCGGCGGTGAGGAACCCCACCACCGCGAGCCCGAAGAGCGCCGCCGGGAAGCGTTCCACCGCCACCGTCAGGGGCACAAAGCGGACGAGCGCCGCTACCGCATAGACATAAATTGGGTTCTTGTATTCGCCAAACGCCTCAAAGAAGAGGGGAAAGTGGATGCCGTGCTCGTCGACGCCGAAGTGGGCGATCGTCCAGGCGTTGTACCCGATCGACGCCTCGTCGACATACAGCCCCGGGGGCGACCCGGAAAGGTCGACAAGACTGCGTACCACCACCAGGGCCCCGAGGACGGCGATCGCGCCGAGCCAGAGCCGGCGGTGGAACCGGCCGGCGTCCGGTTCAGCCGTCACGCAACCGCGGCGGCGACGAAATCCGCGAACAGCCGGCGCGCCCAGTCACGCTCGAGGTACAGCTCCTCGGGGTGGCACTGGAGTCCGACGACAAATCGTCGCCCCGGATGCTCCACGGCTTCGACGAGCCCGTCGTGCGCGCGGGCGGTGACCACGAGATCCTGGCCCAGGTTGCGCAGCGCCTGGTGATGCATGCTGTTGACATCGACGAGCTTCGCACCGGCGATGGCGTGGAGTCGCGATTGCGGCGCCACGTCGATGTTGTGCGTGAGCTCCTGACGGGAGCCGTCCTGCGAGTGATTGTGGTCGGTCGCACCCTGCGTTCCGACGTCTTGCCACAGGGTCCCGCCCAGCGCGACATTGAGCACCTGCGCCCCGCGGCAGATCGCGAGCACCGGTTTGTCCGCGGCGAGCGACCATTCGGCGAGCAACATCTCGGCGCGATCGAGCTCGTTGTCCACCTCGACGGCGCAATCCGCGCGCGTCTCCTCGCCGTAGAGCTTGGGCTCGACATCAGGGCCACCGGGGAGGCAGATGCCGTCACACAGATCGAAGAGCGCACGCAGTCGCGGCTCGGAGAGCGATGCGCTGATTCCCAACGGTGTTCCGCCGGCGCTCTCCAGCGCGTCGAAGTAGGCGCGGTTGCGGGCGAGGTCGGCGGGAAGCCCCTTCTCGTGCAGGACGCGAAGCGTGAGACCGATCACCGGCGATCGAGGCATGGCAAGGATTCCTGATGTGTCTAGGACGTGAAGCTGAAGCGACCGATGTGTAACCAGGGTGACAGTACCCCGGATTCGCCTTCGCCGAGCTCGAGGCGACGCTCGCGGCTCACCTGGAGGACGTCGGCGAGCGCCTCGACGATGCTCTGCGTGAAGCGGAGATCCTTGACGGGTCGCGTGATGATGCCGTTCTCGATGAGGAACGTCCCCTCGCGGGTCATCCCGGTGATCACCGTGCGCAGCGGATGGACGTCACGCACGTACCAGAACCGCGTGATGTAGAGACCGCGAGACACCGAGCCGAGCATCTCCTGCCAGGGCGTGCGGCCGGCGTCCATGGCCACATGCCGGGCAAGTGGTCCCCAGGTGTTCGGCTGTGGCAGAGAGTGCCCGGTTGAGGTGACCCCGTCATGGAGCGCGGTCGGGGTGTCGTAGACGACTGCGGAGCACACGCCACGGTCGATGAGCGTGACCGGTCGGGTGGACACACCCTCGTCGTCGAACGGAAACGCGAAGATCTCCTGCGTGCGCGCGTCGTCGCGGATGGTGATCATGTCGCTCATGAGCTTTTCACCGATGCGCATGAAGCTTCGGTGCTCCTGCACCGCCAGTGCGCTGAAGCCAGTCCAGGCGAGATGCTCGAGCAGGTCGGTCACCGCATACGGGGAGAGGATCACCTCGTAATCGCCGGGCGCGATCGCGGTCGCGCCGCGGCTGCGCTCGCACGTGTCGACCACCTCCGCGGCGAGCCCGGGCACATCGAGCAGGTCGATGTCCGGAGAGTGGCGTGATGCGTAGCCGCCGGCATCGTCGCTGCGTGCCACCGAAACAAGGCTCGCCTGCGTCGACGTCGCCGACCTGCGCAACCCGGCACTCGTGACGATCGCGGTGGTGGTCGTGCTGGTGCTCAGCGCTCCGTAGGCGTTGATCGCGTGTGCGCCGGCCGCGTCGGTGATGATCGCGACAAGCTCGGCGCGGCCCTGCGGCGTCGCCGCCGCGGTCGCCACGGCGAATGCGACGGGCAGATCGATGTCGCCCGGTGACGGAGCAGGCAGCGGCGACACCTCCGACTCGGTGGTGACCCGCCGGCTGTCTTCAGCCGCGGCGAACGCAAGCTCGATGGCGCGGCCGTCATGACCGCGCACCTCACCGACGCCGATGCGGCCGCCGTCGATCAACCGGACCCTCACGTGCCGGGATCGTTCGGCGACACTCTGGTGAATCTGGTTGCCGGCGAACCGGGTCAGCTCGCTCTTCGTGTCGCTGATGACCACCTCTGCCTCACCATGAGCAAGCGACGCCAGAGCGGCGTCGCCCTTGGCGAGCAGGTCATCACCGCCGCTCATCGCGCCGGCTCGACTCGCACGTTCTGGAACCGGCACGGCGCCGCGCCGTGACCGACATGCATCAACTGCGACGGCTGGCCCTTGCCACAGTTCACGACGCCGAACATCTGCCATTCGGGCGGCCCCGCGACAGCGTCGCAGGCTCTCCAGAACTCGGGGGTCTGGCCGCTGTAGATGGGATTGCGCACCAGACGGACCCTCTTGCCGTCGACGATCTCCCAACCGTTCTGGGTGCCGAACTGAAAGTTGAGGCGCCGATCATCGATGCTCCAGGACCGGTTTGTCTCGAGATAGACGCCGTGCTCGGTGGTGGCGATCATCTCCTCGAGGCTCGATGTTCCAGGCTCGAGGTTGATGTTGGTCATGCGGATGATCGGCAGGCGCGACCAGCCATCGGCGCGCATGCAGCCGTTGCTCACCTGACCGATCGCCGCCGCGGTCTCGCGTGACGAGAGGTAGCCGGTGAAGAGGCCCCGGTCGACGAGCACCGATCGCTGCGCCGCAACCCCCTCGTCATCCCAGCCGAAGGTTCCGAGCCCCGGGGCACGCGTCGAGTCGGCGGTCATGGTCACCTGCTCGCTGCCGTAGCGAAACGTCCCGAGCAGGTCTGGGGTCAGAAACGAGGTGCCGGCGTACGCGGCTTCGTGCCCGAGAACGCGGTCGAGCTCGGTCGGATGGCCGCACGACTCGTGGACCTGGAGCGCCGCCTGGGTGGCGTCGAGGATGACGGTCATGGTTCCGGCGGGACACTCGGCAGCGGTGAGCAGCGCGGCTGCCTCCTCGGCGATCCGCCCGGCGTTGCCGGGCAGGTCGAACGCCTCGATCGCCTCCCAGCCCGCGCACACCTGGTGCCGGCCGAAGCTGTTCGGAAAGCTCCGTGTCTGGACCTCGTCGTCGCTGGTCGCGGTGGCATCCATCCCACCACCGGCCTCGATGATGGTCTGGTCGAGCCGCGAGCCCTCGCTGCTCGCGAAATGCCGGAGCTCGCGAGAGACCTCCAGCGAGCATTCCCTGACGCGGATCTGCGCGATGTGGGACATCGCCTCGTCGGCCCGCATCAGCAGATCCACCTTGTCGTCGAGGGAGACCGCAAGGGGATCGCGCACCACCGGCGTCCGGTACTCGCCGACCAACGGCGGGGAGGGGGCCATCCGCACCGGCGTGCGGTTGACGCGCGACGAGGCCTTGGCAATTCGGACCGCATGGCGTGCGGTTTCCTCGATGCTCGCGGGGCTGAGGTCGTCGACGGCGGCGAACCCCCAGGATCCGTCTGCGATCACACGGATTCCGATGCCCTCGTCCTCGAACAGTTCCACGGATGCGACCACACCGTTCTTGACGGTCAGTCGCTGCACGGTGCTGTTGATGATCCGGCAATCGGCATATGACGCACCGGCGGCCGCGGCCGCATCCAGCGCTCGGTCGCTCAGGTCACGCACGAGGGCGGAGTATACGGCCGGGGTGCTCCCGACCCTGGGCTAACCAGCGCAATTGCCCGTGGTGCAGTACCACGCGGCGGTGTTGAAATCAGGGACGAGGTCGTTCTGCACCACGCCCGCGAGGCTGGACGAGTACGTGTTGACGATGACCTGCCGATACAGCGGAACGGCGGGCAGCAGGGCCGCGAGACGCTGGTCGGCGAGCCCGTAATCCTGCGCACGCACGCTGAGATCAGCGGTGTCGCGAGCACGATCGAGGTCAGAGTCGAGCTGCGCATCGTTGAGCCCGCTGAAGTTCATGCCGACGCCGCGATTCGACGTGGAAGGAATCGCGTCTTCGCTGAGGCATCCTCCGCCGCAGTCGCCGTGCCAGCTCGAGGAGTACGTGTCCGGCTCACCGGGGATCCCAAGGCTCATCGTGAACATCGCCATGTCGAACGCATGCGTCGCAAGCGGCCCACCTTCGGTGAATGGAGCGAAGAATGTCGCGGCAGGCACATTCGGCTGGAAGGCCGCCGGTACGTTGATGCCGATGTTGGCCAGATCAGTGCGAATCAGCGACTCGACCTTGACCCGCAGCGAGTCGTCGCTGGTGGTGCCCAGGTTGACCACCAGGCAGGTCCCGTCCTTGGCGGCGCGGTAATCCTGGCCATCCGGGGCGGCACCGCACTTGGTGGAGCGAGCGTCGCCTGCAGAGTCGAGCAGTGCGTTGGCCGACGTCTGATCGAATCCCGTGGTGGTGATGGATGTGCTGTCGAGGTAGCTCGTACCGAGGTTCATCCAGGAGTCCGGAGGTACGGTGGTGAGCCCCGGCGCAACCGCCTTGATGATCGCCTGCCGGTCGATGCCGAGCAGGATTGCCTTGCGGAGCGTCGCGCTCGCGGTGTCCTCGTTCTCCAGCGCTGCGGGGTTGGCGCACAACCCGCCATTGGTGAGACAGTCGTTGAAGAGGAGCACCTCGGCACCCGAGCCGGCCACGGGGTCGACCGTGAAGGGCGCGGTGTGCGCGCGGACGGCGGCGTCCAGCGATGCGAGGGCCGAGAGCCCCAGGTCGAGCCCGACCTCGACGGCACCGGAACGCACGTCCTTCTCCTCGGTCGCAAGGTCGGGTTCGATCCGGAAGACGATCTTGTCGAGGTGCGCCAGGCCGGTCTGGTCCCAGTAGTTGGGATTGCGCACCAGCACCAGCTGGGCTCCCGGCTTGTAGCTCGCCATCACGAACGGTCCGGTTCCATCGAGCGCGGTGCCGAGCGTGGCCGTGCCCTTGAACGCGGCGGCGTTGCCGGACCCGGCGGTCAGATCGAGGCTGGCCGAGCTCGACTCGAGGTCGCCATGCGCGGCGAGGACAGGGTCGAGCACCGCCGCTGGAAGGATGCCGTCGACGCCGCTGCCGAGCGCCAGGTATGGCCCGTACTGAGACTTGAAGTCGACGACCGCGGTGTTCGGATCCACCTCGGTGCACTTGATGACCTGGTTCCACCCTGTCGTGGACACAAGCGGGGTGGGGCTCGTCTTGCCGAGCGCGCCGGAGGCGAGCCAGTGGAGTTGGAAGGTGTCACAGACGTCGTGAGCGGTGAGGCTGCTGCCGTCGTCCCAGCGAACGCCCGGGCGGAGATGCCAGGTCACGCACATCGCGGCCGCGGCGTCGGCGCACCCCTTGGTCTGAACGCCTCCGTTGGCCACGGTGGGCACCGACGTGGTGAGGTCGGGGCTCCAGTAGTCCGCCTCCGAGGTCGAGGTCGCGGTCGTGGCCGTGGATCGATACCAGAGCAGCCCTTCCTCAACGGGAGCCGCGATCACGCTCGCGAAGGGCAGCTGGCCGGTGATGCCGTCATCGAGCAGCGAGGTCGGTGCCTGCCAGACTCCGACTGTCAGCGTCCCTCCATCGGCCGCGGTGCCGCCGGGAAGGGCTGTGGGGGTGTGCGACCTCGCCGGCGGCGTCGATGTGCAGCCCGCCAGCAGGATCGCGAGCGCGGCAACCAGGGGCGGCGCCACGCGGCGCCGGGTGCGCCCGTAAGTCGCATTTCGGGGGATGACTACATACACGAGCGTGCATTGTGCCCCGCCCGTATAGTGGAACCGGAGT
>JBAQGL010000427.1:0-6850 GCA_049287785.1 Candidatus Dormiibacterota bacterium
CCCGTGACCGCAGCCGCGTTGCCAGCCATGCGGCGACGAGTCTAGCCCCGCACCACGTCCGGCGCCAGCAGGGCCACTCCCGGCGAGGGCCGGAGCCGGAAGGTCGCGCCGCCGGAAGGGGCCGCCATCGCACTCCGGCACGCTTCGGCGCTGTCGCGGGTCACGAGCGCCACCACGGCACCGCCGAAGCCTGCGCCGACCATCCGGGCTCCCAGGCAGCCCGGGACGGCCTGCGCGGCACTGACCACCGCGTCGAGCGCCGGGGTGCTCACCTCGTGGAGATCGCGCAGCGACCGGTGGCTCGCCGACATCAGCCGGCCGAGGGCGCCGAGGTCGGCGCGGCGCATGGCGTCCGCGGCTTCGACGGCGCGCCGGCTCTCCGCCATGACGTGATGCAGGCGGCGCTTGACCTCAGGGGCCACCGGAGCCGAGTCGATGACCGCAGCGGTCAATTCCTGGCAGCTGGTGGCGCCGAGCGACGCGAGACCTGACTCGGTCTCCTCGCGGCGGCGCCGGTATTCCACGCCGCCGACGTCGTGGTGCATGCCGGTGTCGCACCCCACGAGCACCGCGTCCGGCCAGGGCCATGCCACCGACTCCCCGCCGCCGGTAGCGCAGTCGAGCAGCAACGCACCACCATCCGGGGCGTCGATGACGGCGCGCTGATCGAGCGGACCGCAGGGGATCCCGAGCACGTCGCGTTCCGCGGAGAGGGCGACCGCGGCGAGGTCGCGGGCGCTCATGCCGGCGCCGAGCAGTCGAAGGATCGCGGTGGCTGTCGCCACCATGAGGGCAGCCGACGAGGCGAGTCCGGCTCCGGCGGGGAGGGTTGCCGCGATGCCCACCTCGACGGCCGGGACCGGAACACCACGGGCGCGGAGCGCGACCACCGGCGCAAGCACACGATCCCCCTGGTCACCGGCCGGATCCGCGGCATCTCTGATGGCGACCGTCCCGCCACTCGCCGCCAGGTATCGCGCCGTTCCGCTCCGGCGCACCGCGGATGCGATCCCGAGGTCGACCGCAACACACAGGACCTGGCCACCCGCGTAGTCGACGTGCTCGCCAACCAGCGTGCACCGCCCCGGTGCCCACGCGGCGGCCGGGGCCGACCCCGGTCCGCCCGCAGTCTCGAGCACCTCGAGCGCGGCTCGAGTCAGGTCGCTCGCATCACCGGTCGGCATAGACGTGGTGGAACGGATACCACTGTTCGGGATGCGCGCGAATCGCGGGCTCGACACACGCCGCGACGCGCTCGATCACCGTGGCATCGTCACCGGTCGGGTCGACGGGCGGATGGATCTCGAGCACCCAGCCCCACCCGTCGCGGCGGCAGGTCACCGGCAGGATCGCCGCACCCGTGGACGCGGCCAGCCGCGCCGGCACCGAACTGCATCGGACGGGACCGCGACAGAAGGGAACCACCACAATCGGGCCGGCCTCGGGGACGTCGAGCATCAGGGCGACCGTCCTCCCCCGCCGAAGCGCGCGGAACAACCCCCGCGCCGACTGACGGACGGTGAATATCTCGAGGCCCTTGCGCTGCCGCGAGAGCGCCACCATCTCGGTGATCCCCGGCGACACCACCGGCGCCATCACGGTGCTGAGGTGCAGCCCCAGGCCGAGCGACGCGCTCGCCGCCATATCCCAGTTGCCGAAGTGCGGGAGCACCACCATCGACCCGCGGTCGCCGACCTCGAGGTGCTCGGCCCCGACGACTCGAAAATGCGTGAGCACCTGCATCGAGTCGAGCGGGTCCGCCCACATCGAATCCACGATCATGCGGACGTACTCCTGGTAGGAACGGCGAGCCAGCGAGGCGGCAGCTGCATGGTCGAGATGCGGCTGCAGGCGGTGGTGATTCGCAGCCGCGCGAACCCGATCCTCGCGGCTGAGTCGGGCGTACCACGCGGCTCCGACCACCGCCGCCGCCGGAGCACGCAGGGGCCCGAGTGTCCGCACCGTGCGCGTGAGGATGCCGAGCCCGACCGCGGGCAGATCCCGCGTGGCGCCGACCGGGGCGCGCTCCGACACAGTCAGCGCAGTGTTCCGGCTCCCGCTGTCGCAACCGCGAGCAGCGGCTGGATCAGCACGACGAGGACGACGCCGGCGACGCACGCAGCGGTCGCGACAATGCGTGAGAGCAGTGGCGTCGCGCCGAGGGTGAAAGGCACCTCGTCACCGGCGTCGGCGTACAGGGTTGCGAAGAGACGCACCGCCGACATCACGGTCACCACGGTCGCAGCGATGGCCACCACCGCGAGCCAGCCGTAGTGCGTGTCCCCGGCGCTGGAGATGAGCAGCACGCGCGAGAGAAAGCCGGCGAGGGGCGGCACCCCCGCGAGAGTCCCAACCGAGATGGTCAGGAGCACGGCTGCCGGGGCCGAGCGGTGGGCCAGGCCCCGAACGTGCTCGATGCCGTCGCCGATCCCGGCCGCCTGAAGCATCGCGAGCACGCCGAACGAGGCGAGCGTAGCGATCGCCGTGATGCCGAGACTGCCGAGAAATGCGGTCATCCCGTAGGCCGGGAGGCCTCGGGATCCGTTGCTGAACGCGAGGAGACCGAGGAGCAGCATCGCTGCCTGGGCGCTGACCAGCTGTCCGATGAGACGCGAGACCGTCGTCTCGCGGAGCGAGCTGAGCGACGAATAGCCAAGCGCAATCGCGGCGACGATCGGCACGAGCCATCTCCACACCCCAACCTGCGGTCCAAGGCCTGAGATGGTCACGCGCGCCAGCGCCGCGCCACCGCCGACCAGGCTGATGGCGATGATGAAGCCCGCGGCGCCCGCCGGAACGTTGCCGGCCACACGCCCCACCCACTGGCGCAGCGGGAACACGCCGAGCATCCCGCAGAGGCCCAACACGACGAGGGCCACCCCGAGGGCGACGGCGCCCGGGGCCGCGCCGGCCGAGCCGGCGACCGCCGACAGGTTGGTGCTCCGGGTGATCCCGTAGAACAACACGAGTCCGTAGAGCACCGAGGCGAGACCGACGCCTCCCTCGATGAGATGCTCGAACGACGAGACCGCGCCGCGCGGATTGGTTTTCACCAGCGCGCCGAGCGCAACCAGGCAGATGAGCAGGGCGGCCAGCGCAACGAACAGCGTCGTCATCTCGCGTTCTCCGGAGATCGCCTCAACTGCCGCTGTCGAGACCAGGATGAGCGCGTAAAAGGTGCTGGACCGCGAGGGGAAACTGCGCACCGCCGAATCGCTGATCAGGCAGGTACCGAGTGCGGTGATGCAGGCAAGGATCGCGACGAACATCGCGAAGCTGTCGATGACCAATCCACCGTTCAGCACGCTGACGGCGATGCCGGACGGCAGGCCGCGAAGGCCGAGCAGGACGAGCGCGCACGCGGCCAGTGACCCGACGAGCCCGATGCAGGCGATCCAACGGTGGATGTCCGGACGCAGCCCGGGCCGGACGATCGCGATCACCACGGACAGCAGCGCCGTACCGACGAGCATCGCTTCGGGAAGTAAGGCGAGTGTCATCGCGTGCGTCGAGTTCACCGGTCTCGTCAGCCTCCGGTGATCCGGGTGGTGATCTCGAGCACGCCGTTTGCGATCACCGGGACAACCGCACCTGCGCGAACCCCGAACAGCAGGACTGCGGCGACCAACGGGATGAGCACGGTCAGGTCGAGGAGGGTCACGTCGCGCACCCGCGCGAACTGATCGCGCACCGGTCCGAAGAAGACGCGATTCGCTACCCAGAGCAGACCGCCGGTGGTCACGATCACGCTCGCCATGACCAGCAGCGTGGCGATGCGATGACCAGGGAAGGAACCGGCGAAAACCATGAAGTCGCCGGTGAACCCGGCGAGGAGCGGAATGCCGATGACGCTGGCCGCCGCCACCAGGTAGAAGCCCGCGAGGCGCGGAGCCTGGGTCACCAACCCGCCCATCGCCCGGATGCTGGTCGTCCTCGTCCGCTCCTCGACGGCGCCGCTGACCAGCGTCAGCATCGCCGCCGCGAATCCCTGCCCTGCAAGGAGCAGGACGGCGCCGACGAGGGCCACCGAGGTCTGCGCGCCGATGGCCAGCAGGACGAGGGACATCTGCGCGACGTTCATGTAGCCGATGAACCGGCGCAACTCGTCCTGGCGAAGCGCGCCGATGCTGCCCCAGAACGCGCCCACCACCGCAAGCCCGGTGATCACGAACGAGTAGTAGTGCGCAGGTCCCGGGAAGACGATCAGGCTGATGCGCAGCATCCCGTACGCGCCGAGCAGCAGCATGGTCCCGGAAAGGATCGTGGCAACGCCGGCGCTTGCCTTGCTCTGCGCCTCGATCATCCACGTGTGCACCGGGAAGACGGCCATCGCGATCGCGAACGCGACGAAGCTGAGCCAGAATCCGACCGTCTCAGCGGCAACAGGCAGCTTGACGAGGTCGGCTCCCATGTCGGACGTCTGCGCCCCGGCTTCGACGACGACGATCACCGTGGTGGCGATGATCAACGCGAGCGAAACTGCCTGGAATCCGGCGAACCATGCGGCGGCGCGGCGCGCGCCGTCGCCACCCCAGATCCGGATCAGCAGGTACATCGGGACGAGGAGCAGCCCCCAGAAGGCCGCGAAGAGGACGAAGTCGTTCGAGCAGAGCACGCCGGTAACGGCCGTCTCGACGAGGAGCACGAGGAACACGTACAGCCGGACCCGCTCGTGCACCTTCCACGAATGGAAGATCGCGCATCCGAAGATGGTGGTGACCACCACGAGCAGCGGGAGGGTGATGCCGTCGGCGACGAGGTCGTAGTGTGCCTGGAACAGGAAGTTCCAGAACCAGGTGTGATTCTCCTGGTAGGCCGACGCCAGCCCGCCGCCCTGCCCGAGCCCGATCTGACCGAGCACCGCGAAGAACGTTGTCACGAAGAAGCTCACGCCGGCGCCGGCGAGCGCGACGGTGCGCACCCGGGCGCGCTGCTCCTCGTTGCGCTCGGGGAGGCAGATCGCGATCAGCGCAAAGAGCAACGGGGACCAGATGATCGTCGAGAGGATGACGTTCATATCAGGTGCACCCAGAGGTGTCCCGTAGCCGCCAGCACCGAGAGCAGCGCGAGAATCGCGATGAGCACGAGACTTCCTGCGAGGTACCGGGTGAATCGAGTGTTGCGAACGAACGCCAGTCCCGCGGCCGCGTAATCGACGCTCTCTCCCACCGACGTTTCGATCGGTGTGGTCACCTCGTCGTCAAAGGCGGCGACACGACCGGCGATCGCGAGCAGCGGTTGCGCGGTCAACTCTGTCAGTCGCTCCACGTAGAAACCCGCTGCGGCGACCCGGAGCGGCAGGACCCCGTCGGCGACGAGAGCCGCGCCCCTGCGCGCGCCGTAGACGAGGTAGGCCGCGCCGAAGCCGCCCGCCAGCGTCACCAGCGCGAGCAGCGCCGCGGTTATGTCGAAACCGATGGCCTGCTGATGGGGACCGTAGAAGACGAATCGCATGAAGGGCTCGACGCCGGGCAGGCCAACGACAGCCACGACCACCACGGCGATGATCGCGAGCCAGAGCGGACGGCGGAGCGTGCCTTCAACCTCGGCAACGCGTTCGTGCGCAAAGCCCCGGCGGCGAGCGACCGCACCCGAGGTCACGGTGAGCAGGAGGCGACCGGCGAGCAGGGCCACCAACGCGGCCGCAATGACGGTGACGATGACCACCACGACGCGCTCGATCCCACTGAAGGCTCCCCCGGCAGGGTCGACGCCGCTTAGCGCGGAAGTCACCGCGTAATAGGCGCTGAACCCAATGCCGCCGGCGAGGACTGCCCAAACCCCGAGCGCGACGCTGGTGGTCCGGAGCCTGGCCCACGCGCCGCCCATCTCCGCGATGTCGTCGGTGCGATACACGCGGATGAGGTTGCCGACCGCAAGCAACAGCAGGGTCGACGTGAATACCGACGTGAGCGCGATGAACACGCCGGCGCTGTAGCCTCCCATGCCCAGCGCGACGAGTCCCAGCCCAAGCTCGGAGGCGACCGCGCACACGGCGATGCGCGTGAGGCGGCGTTGGGCGATGCCGGCCGCCGCGGAGAGTGCGGCGCTCAGGCCGCCGAACAGCGCCAGCACGGGCAGAGCTCGCGGCGCGTGCGCGACCACCGGGTAGATTCGCGCCACCAGATAGATGCCGAGCGGAGCGACCGTCGCGGCGGCAAGTGCCACAACCGGTACTGCCGACGCAGCGGCGTCGGTGAGCCAGACGGTGAAGGGAAATTGCACGCTGCGAACGGCCGCCGCGACCAGGAAGACGATGCCCAGCACCAGGATCGCGCGTGGGCCGGTGTTCGCCACACCGTGATGCAGGGTCGCGATGACTCCCTGCGCGATCACGTTGAACGAAAACGGATCAGCGATCGACTGTCCGGCGGGCGCTTGCAACAGCGACGAGAACACGCCGAACTTGATCCAAGCGAACACCACTCCGAGCGTGAGAGCGATGTCGCCGGCGGTGAGGACGACCATGGCGCGCATCGCATGTCGAGCGACGTCCGCGCGTTGCCAGGACAGCGAGATGAGCACGTACAGGCTGGCAGAGGCACCCACCCACGTGATCAGCGAGTCGAAGAGGTTGGGGCTGAGCACGAAACCCGTGGTGCAGAACGCAAGTGCCGAGGACCCACAGAAGAATCGGCGGAAGCCGTTCTCGCCACGCATGGCGGTGACGCCATACGCCTGGATCACCAAGGTCGCGAGGATGATCGCAGTGGCGAAGCTTGCCGAGAGCGCGTCTACGTGGATCCCGACCTGCCCCTGGAACTGGGTGGCGAAGATCGCCGTTTCCGGTGGCGTCATCTGGAAGAAGGTCAGCAGCGACTCGAACGGCGCTCCGGTCGCATGCGTGAGG
>JBAQGL010000428.1:0-1602 GCA_049287785.1 Candidatus Dormiibacterota bacterium
AAGTTCGGCATCGTGTTCCAGGACTACAAGCTGCTCACTCGCCGCACGGTGGCGCAGAACGTCGCGTTCGCCCTCCAGGTGACCCGGCCCGGCCAGCGCCACATGCGCGAGAAGGTGGAGGAGGTTCTCTGGATCGTCGGTCTCGAGGACAAGCTCGACAAGTTCCCCGACGAGTTGAGCGGTGGCGAGCAGCAGCGCGTGGCCATCGCCCGTGCGCTCGTGCACCGGCCGCGCATCTTTCTCGCGGACGAGCCCACCGGCAACCTCGACCCCGACACCTCGTGGGGCATCGTGCAGCTGCTCCTCCAGATCAACCATCGCGGGACGACAGTGCTCATGGCGACGCACAACCGCGAGGTGGTCGACCTCGTCCGCCGTCGGGTCATCGCCATCGACAACGGCCGCGTGGTCAGGGATGAGGCCGAGGGCCAGTACCTGCGCGAAGGAACCGCGACCCTGTGAGGCAGGTCCTCGCCTCGCTGTGGTTCGCACTCCACAGCGCGGGGCAGAACTTCCGGCGCAACCTCGGGGTCTCGCTCGCGGGCGTGTTCACGATGGGGCTGATCATCTTCCTGGTCGGTGGATCGCTCCTCTTCACACATTCCGTCGACACCGTGCTCCAGGGGCAGGAGCAGAACGCCAGCCACCTCAAGATCTACCTGTCGGACAACGCGTCCCTGGCGGCGATCACCAACTTCGAGAGCCGGCTCAAGCACGACCCGCGGGTGATCTCGGTCAGCTTCGAGACCAAGGACCAGGCCAAGCAGCAGGCCGCGCAGAACCCGTCGATCGCCAACGCACTCGCGGTACTCGGGAGCAACCCACTGCCTGCGTCACTGAACCTCGACGTCCGCAAGCTCACCTACCTGAGCCAGTTCAACGCCGAGGCGAAGGCGATGCCGATCGTCGACAGCACCACGCCGACCGACTACAACTCCGATGTCATCGGCAAGCTGAACACGGTCATCACGGTGATCGAGTGGGTCGGGGCGATCATCGCGATCATTCTCCTGACCATCAGTATCGTGATCATCATGAACACGATCCGAACCGCGGTTTACTCACGACGAACCGAGATCGAGATCATGAAGCTGGTCGGCGCAACCGACTGGTTCGTTCGCTGGCCATTCATCCTCGAGGGCATGCTCGGCGGGTTACTGGCGGCGATCTTCTCCGGGGCGGTCGTGTTCGGCGCGTACCGTCTCTTCGTGCAGGCGGCGCAGGGAAACCTCCTCAGTGTGCCCTTCGATGTGCGCTACACGGTCACCCTGCTCATCGTGCTCCTGGTCGGTGGCGTGGCCGTCGGTGCGTTCGGGAGCTTCCTCGGGGTTCGCCGGTTCCTCTCGGCGTGATCGCGATGGCCATCGTGCGGTTGGGACGGAGGAGACCTCGGCGGAGGCTGAATAGTCCGGTTTGAAGCCGGAGCCGGGGTCTTCTCCGTCCGTTCGCCGGATCTGAGGGAGTGACCCGCATGGCTCGAAGGACCCCGCCGATATACTCAGAGTCAGTGGCCGAACGATTTGACATCGCCATTCTTGGGGGCGGGATGGGCGGCTACCCCGCAGCGATCCGCGCGGCTCAGCTGGGCCTCAGCGTGGTGCT
>JBAQGL010000429.1:0-8450 GCA_049287785.1 Candidatus Dormiibacterota bacterium
CTCATCATCTGGGAGGCGCGTGCCCATCGATCGACCCGCGAACTGGTCGCGGTGCGCCGCTTGCCGGCCGTGGCGGCCGCGGTGGACTGGCCCGGAGCGGTCCTCCTTGGGATCGCGCTCTCGACGATCATCGTCAGCTTCTCCGCCCAGGATCCATCGACCGGCGCCATCTCACCGGCAGCGTTCTGGCTCTTGCCGCTCGGGGTCGTCGCCATGGCGTGCTTCGTGCTGAGAGAGCGTCGGGCGCGGCAGCCGCTCGTGGCGGCGTCCGAGCTGCGCTCTCCCGGCGCCTACGGCGCGCTCCTCACCAACCTCGCCGTCGGCGCGGCGTTGATGGCGGCGCTGCTCGACATCCCGGTCCTCGCCCGATCGACCGTCGATCCCAGTTCGCAGCTCGGGGCAGCCCTGGTATTGCTCCGGCTCCTGGTCGGCGTGCCCATCGGGGCGATCGCCGGGGGCTGGCTCTCCCAGCGACTGGGCAACCGCCTGGTCGCCGCCAGCGGCATGGCCATCACCGCCGCTGCCTTCCTTCTGATGACCCGCTGGACGGCCACGACCCTCGGCGATCCGTTTGGACCGGGCTGGCTGCATCCGAGCGACCCCGTGCTGGTCGCCTGCGGGCTGGGATTCGGCCTGGCGATCGCCCCGGTCAACGCCTCGATGCTTGCCTCGGTGCGCGAGCAGATGCATGGACTGGCGTCGGCGCTGGTGGTCGTGGCGCGCATGATCGGGATGCTCGTGGGCATCTCCATCCTCACCGCGGTGAGCCTGCACATCTTCTACACGACCGCGTCGTCGTTCCCGTCGCCTTCGGCGCTCTGCCCGACGTCGCCGCTCAACTGCCCCGCGTATGAAGGAGACGTGACCGCCGCGATCGTGTCCGAGTTGCGCACCGTGTTCCTCGGCGCCGGCCTCTGTGCCGCGCTCGCGGCGGTCCTTGCGGCGGCCCTGCTTCGCGGGCGGCCGTCACAGCTCGTCGCCGCCAGGCCGTGACTGCCGTCATCCGCGTGGTCACCTCCGAGTCCCCGGAGCTCGAGGACCTGCTCGAAGCCATCGCGACGGCGGCGCGCGGCCTCGGCGTCGAGACCTACCTGGTCGGCGGGTTCGTGAGAGACCGCCTGCTCGGGGGAGGGCAGGGCAAGGACATCGACCTGGTCACGGTCGGAGTGGATCCGATGCCACTGCTCGCGGAGGTCGCATCCGTCTTCGCCTGGCACCATCCGGAGCGGTTCGAGCGGTTCGGGACCGCCCAGATCCGGGGCGGGGCCTGGATCGTCGAAGGCGTCCGCGCCCGCGCCGAGCGCTACGACCCGGAGTCCCGCAACCCGGACGTCCGGCCCGGGACACTCCTCGAGGACATCTCGCGGCGCGACTTCACGGTGAACGCGCTCTGCCAGAGCCTCGACGGGGAGGTGATCGACCTCACCGGAAAGGGGCTGACCGACCTTGTCGACGGCGTGCTCCGGACACCCGGTCCGCCGGCCGAGACCTTCGCCGAGGACCCGCTGCGCATGTTCCGGGCCGCCCGGTTCGTCGCCCGGCTCGGGTTCACGCTGGCCCCGGGGACGGTCGAGGCGATGCGAGCGCAGGCGTCGCGCACGTCGATCCTGTCCATCGAGCGGGTGAGCGACGAGATCCGCCGCATGCTGGTCGCTCCGTATCCCAGCGCCGGCATCTCGGTGCTGCTGGACGGTGGCGTGCTCGAGATCGTCCTGCCCGAGCTCGTCGCGGGGATCGGGGTCGAGCAGGGCGGCTTCCACACCCACGACGTCTACGGGCACACGCTGTTGACGGTCGATGCCACGCTTCCCGACCTCGTGACGCGTACCGCGGCGTTACTCCATGACATCGCCAAGCCTCCGACCCACGCGCTCGCGCCGGACGGCCACCACACCTTCTACGACCATCCGCAGATCGGCGCGGAGATGGCCCGGACCATCCTCACCCGCTGGCGATTCAGCAACGAGGAGATCAGCGACGTGAGCCGGCTCGTTCGCCTGCACCTGCGCCCCATCCAGTACGACCGCGAAAGCTTCAGCGACGCCGCGGTGCGGAGGTTGATCAGGGACGCCGGGCCGCTGCGCGCGAAGATGCTCGACCTCGCGCGAGCCGACACCCGCGCATCCGCCTATCCCACCCTCGAGGAGCTCGAGGAGCTCGACGAGCGGATGGCACGGCTCGACGCCGGCGAGGTGGTCTCGAAAATGGCGGATCCGCTCCGCGGCGATGAGCTCATGGCCATGGCTGGTCGCGGGCCGGGTCCGTGGGTCGGTCTTGCCAAGGCGGCGATCCGCGACGCGGTCATCGAGGGGACGATCCCGCCCGGCGATCGCGCGGCTGCGCGCGCATGGGTCGAGGCGCACCCCGAGATCCTGCGTGACCAGTGAACGCACACCCGTGCGCAGCGATGCACGAGAGCTGTCCGCTGATCGGCCGCAACGGCAACAAAGTAGAATGCGCGGTTCGAGATGTTGAGCAAGGTTCGCAGCGCCAAACGCCTTTTCGTCGACCTGCCGCGCACGCTGCGGCTGGCGTACTGCCTGATGTTCGACCCGCGCGTGCCCCGGTACATGAAGCTCGCGTTCGGCGGCGGCCTCGCGTTGATCGCGTTGCCGGTGGTCGATCTGCCCGAGTCCCTGCCGGTCATCGGTGAGCTCGATGTTCTCGCCCTCAGCCTGCTGGCAACCCGCGCCTTTATCGCCGCCTGCCCGCGTCACGTCGTCGCGGAGCAAGAGATGTTGATCACCCAACGGCGCAGCCGATTCGATGACGACGTTCGCAACGGAGAGCGGATCGCGCTGATGATCTACCGGCGCCTGCGTCCCGAAGAGCAGGAGGCGAGCATCTCGTGAAAGTTTTGTTTTTGAAAGAAGTGGCAGGAACGGCGAAGCCCGGCGACGTGCGCGAGGTGACGCCGGGTTACGCGCGGAACTTCCTGTTTCCCAAGCACCTGGCGGTGATCGCCGACCAGAACACGGTCGACCAGATTCGCCGCCGCGAGGAGGCAACCCGCCGGCGGGTCGAGAAGGCGCTCATCGATGCCCGGGAAACCGCGCAGCGGCTGCGCAAGCTGACCGTCACCGTGTACGCCAAGGCCGGCGAGGCCGGTCGCCTCTTCGGCACCGTGACCACGGCCGACGTTGCCAAGCAACTGAAGCGTGAGGCGGGGATCGACATCGACAAGCGGAAGATCGAGATCGATCCACCGATCCGCTCCCTCGGTCCCCACGAAGCAACCATCGAGCTCCACCCGGAGGTCACGGAGACACTCAAGGTCGTCGTCGCGGCCCAATGACCTCCCTCCCGCAGACCGAGTTGGTGGGACGCGGGGCGACTGCGGGGGCGGCGCCGATGCGTGTCCCGCCGCACGACAACGAGGCGGAGCAGGCGGTGCTCGGCGGCATCCTCATCGACCGCGAAGCGCTGTCGATCGTGCGCGACGTTCTCGTGCCCGAGGACTTCTACGCCGAGCGGCATGCGGTGCTGTATCGCGCCGCGCTGGCCCTAGACGATCGTGGCGAGGCCATCGACACGGTCACGCTGCGCGACCAGCTCGAGCGCGGCCCCGGTATCGGCCGCGCCGGCGGCATGGATTACATCGCCGAGCTGACCCTGGTGGTGCCCAGCTCCGCGAGCGTCAAGCACTACGCGGACATCGTCATCGCACATGCGCTCCGGCGCCGCCTCATCGAGGCGGGCGGCAAGGTGAGCCGCCTCGGGTTCGATAACACGACCCCGGTTGCCGAGGCGATCGATCAGGCGGAACAGGAAGTGTTCAAGATCGGGCAGGAGAGCCGCGGCTCGGAGATGCGCAACATCGCGCCGGTGGTGCGCGAGTGGTGGGACGTGCTCGAGAAGCGCATCGAGCACAAGCAGCTGGTGACCGGTGTGCCCACCAACTTCTCGAAGCTCGACATGCTCACCCAGGGGCTGCAGCCCGGCGAGCTCATCATCCTGGCGGCGCGGCCGGCGGTCGGCAAGACGTCGTTCGCCCTCAACATCGCGCGCAACGCCGCGGTGCTCGCGCGCAGGCCCGTGGTGGTCTTCTCGCTCGAGATGTCGCGGCAGTCGCTCGTGCAGCGGCTCATCTGCAGCGAGGCCCACGTCGACTCCTACATGCTCCGCACCGGCCAGGCGGATTCGATGGCGTTCCAGAAGATCGCCAAGGCGATGGACACGCTCACCCATGCCGACCTCTGGATCGACGACTCACCGGGCCTCGCCATCAACACGCTCCGCGCCCGCGCCCGGCGCATGAAGGCGCAGCACAAGATCGAGCTGATCGTCATCGACTACCTGCAGTTGATGCAGGGAGGACGGCGCGACTCGCGAGTCCAGGAGGTGTCGGACATCTCCTCGGGGCTGAAATCGATCGCCAAGGAGCTGAACATCCCGGTGCTCGCGCTCTCGCAGCTCTCGCGGGCGGCCGAGCAGCGCGACGGCAAGCGCCCGCAGCTCAGCGACCTCCGCGACAGCGGTTCGATCGAGCAGGACGCGGACGTCGTGCTCTTCCTCTACCGGGAGGGCATGCACAACCGCGAGGTCGACAGGGCCAAGACCGAGCTGATCGTGGCCAAGAACCGAAACGGTCCCGTCGACGACCTGCCCCTGGTGTTCATCGCCGAGCAGACGGCCTTCCGAGAGCCTTACCTGGCGGCCGAGTAACGCACCGTCTGCGCTTTGCGTTGCAAGGAGCAGTGGCCGTGTCACGGTACGGCTGATGGCACATAGGACCGGTACCACCCTGATTCAATGGAGCCGATGAGACGAGCCCTCCGTATCGCCCGTGCCGTGATGGGGTCCCCCTGGACCCGGGTCAGCGGAACGGTCGTCGGGCTGGCCATCCTGGCGCGGACCATCAACCTGCCGCAGGCGGTGGCCAGCCTCGCGCATGCCGATCCCCTGTGGATCGCGGCCGCTCTCGGGCTCACCATGCTCGCGGTCGCCGCCAGCGTCGTTGAATGGGGGGTGCTCCTCCGGACCGCCAACGCGCCCGCCGGTGCCGGCCCGGGTGCGGTGCTGAGCTGGCGCCGGCTGAGCTCCTCGTACCTCCAGGGCATGTTCTTCACCCAGATGCTTCCCGCAGGTGTCGGCGGCGATTGCATGCGCACGGTCGAGATGGGCCGCCAGGTCGGCCACGGGAACGTGCTCGCCTCGCTCGCCGGCAGCCGCCTCGCAGGCATGCTGGGGATGACCTGCTGGGGAATCGCCGCCGCGATCCTGCTCCGGGCGCTGCTCGGCACCGGGATCGTGATCGTCATTGCGGCGCTCGCCATGGCCGTGGTGATCATCTGGCTCATGGCGCTCAGCGCCGACCGCCTCGTGCCCCATCGGCTGCTCGCCCGCGTCTCGGGAGCGATGAGCCGCGGCGTCCGTTCCTTCAGCGATGCCTTCGCCGGCTACCGTCGCCACCCCCACGCCGTCGCCCAGTCGCTGCTGGTCGGCGCTGCCGGGTGGGGCTTCAACCTGCTGGCACTGAGCGTCGCCGCCCGTGCGATCGGGGTGGACCTGAGCTGGACGGTCCTCGCTGTCACCATCCCCATCACGCTGCTGGTCGCGCTCGCTCCCTTCAGCATCAACGGGCTCGGCCTCCGCGAAGGGGTCCTGGTCGCGCTGCTCTCGCATAGCGGCGTCTCGGTCGCGCATGCGGGCGCGATCTCGGTGCTCATCGATCTGCAGATGATCCCGTTCGCCGTGCTCGGCGCGGTCCTCTGGTCGCGCCACCGCCGGAGCAGCCGATCCCCGGTGGAGCTCGCGATTGAGGTCGGCGCCACCGACGATGTCGCGCTCGCGGGATTGACGCCTGCTACGCCTAGACTTCAGCGGCGTGACCCGGCAGTTCAGCGACTTCCTGGCAGCCCACGCGGCGCGGATCGCCGACTTGTGGGCGAGGCAGATATCACCGGCTGAGGCCGGTGAACCCCTCGATCGCGCCCGCGGGCCACGCCAGTTCGTCAACGCCGTGCTGGTCGCGCTGACCGCCGACGACTTCCGTCCCCTGATCGCCTATCACCACCTCGACTCGGAGACCGGCATCGAGCGCCGGCTCGGCAAAGCGCTCGCCAACCTCACCGCACTCCGCCGGGTCACCGCCGAGGCGGTCCGTGAGGAGCGGCTCGACCCCGAGGAGACGCTCTCGCTGGCGACCATGACCGCTGACGACATCGAGGCCGTCGGACAGCACCTCGCGGCGTCCTCGGTGGCAACCCTGGAGCACCGCCTGACCAGCGCGACCTCGGAGTCGTCGGCGCGAGGCACGTCGCTGTCGATCACCATGCACGAGCTCCGCCGACCGCTGACGATCCTCAACAGCTACGGGCAGCTGCTCAGCGCCGGCATGCTCGGAGCGCTCCCCGAGACCGCGATCGTCGCCATCGAGGGCATCACCGCGAGCACCGAGATGATGGTGCGCATGGTCAACGCGCTGGCGGAGCTGGCGCGCCTCGAGGATCCCGACGACCACCTGGCGCTCGAGGTCATGGATGCGGAGGACGTGGTCGCCGAGGCCATCGAGCACGTCGCCATGGAGGCGAAGCTGCGGGAGTCGCCCATCAGCAGCGAGTGCGCCCACGGCATGACCATCAAGGGCGACCGGCGGCGGCTGATCCTCGCGCTCACCAACCTGCTCGGCAACGCGGTCAAGCACGGGCCGACGGGGTCCCCGATCGAGGTGATCGCCGCGCGCGAGGGCGACTCGGTGCGCTTCACGGTCCGCGATCATGGAAGCGGCTTCCCGGTCGCCGACACCGGGCACCTCTTCGACAAGTACTTCCGGTCGGTCGCCGAGCGGCAGCGGAAGGTGCCGGGGAGCGGGCTCGGCCTCTATATCGTTCGCACCGTGGCCGAACGGCATGGCGGCACCGTGGCGGCTCGCAGCGTCCCCGGGAGCGGCGCCGAGTTCGACATGACGATCCCGCTGCATCGAGAGGAGACGAGTGCATGACCACGACCGCGACCAGGACCGAACGCGACTCCATGGGTGAGTTCGAGGTCCCGGCGGAGGCGTACTACGGCGCCAACACCATGCGCGCGAAGGTCAACTTTCCGATCAGCGATCTGCGCCTGCCCCGCGGGTTCATCCGCGCCATCGGGCTCATCAAGCAGCAGGCGGCCCTGGTCAACCGCGAGCTGGGATTGCTCGACGAGAACCTCGCCGGCGCGATCATCCGTGCCGCCCAGGACGTCATCGACGGCGCGCTCGACGGCGAGTTCATCGTCGATGTGTTCCAGACCGGGAGCGGGACGTCGACGAACATGAATGCCAACGAGGTGATCACCAACCGGGCGATCGAGTTGCTCGGTGGCAAGCGCGGCTCGCGGACGCCGGTGCACCCCAACGACCACGTCAACCTCGGGCAGTCGAGCAACGACGTGATTCCCACCGCGATCCAGGTGGCGGCAGCTGTCTCGATCCGCGAGGAGACCATCCCCGCCCTGGAGATCCTCGAGGCCTCGCTGCGGCGCAAGTCCGACGAGTTCTGGCCGGTGATCAAGACGGGACGTACCCATCTCCAGGATGCGACGCCGATCCGGCTCGGTCAGGAGTTCCTCGGCTATGCCGGGCAGATGGAGCGGGCGCGCCTGCGCTGCGAGGAGGCGGTCGCCGCGCTCGCCGAGCTGCCGCTCGGGGGGACCGCGGTCGGGACCGGCGTCGGCACCCACCCGGAGTTCCCGCCGAGGGTGATTTCGCTGCTCGCGTCCGACCTGGGCATCCCGTTCCGGGAGACCGGGAATCACTTCAGCGGCCAGTCGACCCTCGACGCCGTCGTCTCGGCGAGCGGAGCGCTCCGCGCCGTCGCCGTCTCCCTGTTCAAGGTCGCCAACGACCTCCGCCTGCTCGGATGCGGCCCGCGCGCGGGAATCGCGGAGATCGCGATCCCGGCGGTGCAGCCGGGCTCGTCGATCATGCCCGGCAAGGTGAACCCGGTCATCTGCGAGTCGGTGACGATGGTGGCCGCGCAGGTGATCGGCAATGACGCGACGATCGCCTTCTGCGGGGCCGCCGGGTCACTCCTCGAGCTGAACGTGATGATGCCCGTCGCCGCCTACGACCTCCTCCAGTCGGCGTCGCTGCTGGCGGCATCGGCGCGGAACCTCGCCACCCAGTGCGTGGACGGGATAGTCGCCACCGAGAACGGCCCGGCGATGGTCGAGCGGGGTCTCATGCTCTGCACCGCGCTTGCGCCGGTCATCGGGTACGACGCCGCGGCGGCGATCGCCAAGGAGGCGTACAACACCGGCCGGACGGTGCGCGAGGTCGCCCGCGAACGCAGCGGTCTCGACGAGGCCGAGTTGACGCGGCTGCTCGACCCGGAGGCGATGACCCACCCCGGGCGCGACTCCGGGCCCGCCGGCGGCTGACGTGACCGCCGGACGCACACTTGCGGTTATCGGTGCGGGCGCGATGGGCAGCCAGATCGCCTACCAGGCAGCGCTGCACGGGTATGACG
>JBAQGL010000430.1:0-5400 GCA_049287785.1 Candidatus Dormiibacterota bacterium
GTTCGCTGCAGGGAACAGGGAGGCACCGAGTCCGCAGGCGACGTCGAGGACATGATCACCCGGAGCGACCGCGGCTGCCGTGACCATCCTCTCGCCAAAGTACGTGAAGAATGGAAGGACGCTGTCATAGGTGTCGGCGGTGCGACTGAAGAGGCCCGCCACCGCTTGCTTGCGTGCCTCGGGGCTCATGTCTAGCACGGCCGAGATCGTAAGGTATCCCGGCGACGTAGCGGACCGCTGCCGTACCGAAGAACCGAGATGCGGCGACCGCGTCGCATTGATGCATGACACCGGTTTCGGATGACTCCCGACACTCCGTCGCACTCGAGTTCACTCGAGAATCGCCTTCAGGCGTTCAAGGTCCTTCGTATTGGCCCGGCGCATGGCTCGAACCAGCATCGGACTCGCCCATCTCGAGAAGCCGGATGGCTCGCCGCGATTTCTCAACGTCATGGTTGTCCCGCCCGCGGGCGTGTCCGACCATTCGTAGCTCGTCTCCATGGGGAAGGGTCCCTGCGCCGTGGCCATGACGTAGCGGGTGCCGGGCACCAATTCCGTGACCTCGTACGTGTAGGCAATCCGGCGCCCAAGAAACCGAGCGACGAACGCAAAACGGGACCCGATCCTCTGCGGCTTCGGGGTTTCCCATGCGACGGATTTGATGTTTTCGTACCATGCCGTCGCGTTGTCCGGATCCATCGCATACGCGGCGACGCGCTCGCGTGGCGCTCGTATCTCAACGCACGTGATGACGTCGACACTCACGGCGCAGCCTCAGTCATCGGCGCCATCGTCGCGCCCAGTGTCGACCAGCAATGCGTCCAGGCGGTCGAGCATTGCCGCCCAGCCGCCCTCGTGCGACGCCCTCGTCTCGTCGGGCAGTCGCTGATGGGACAGGACGAGGCGCGTTGCCGGTCCGTGAGTGGCCAACGTGACATCGATCCGGCTGGCGTGCCCCCCGGTGTAGGGGGAGAACCAGGTGAACGAGAGCCGGCGAGGTGGGTCGATGACCAGGTACTCACCGGTGTGCTCGAGGCGAAGGTTTTCGCCGATCATGGTCACGCGGAAGCGGCCCCCTACCCTGACATCGGCCTCGACCTCGGCATGGCCGATCGGCGATAGCCAAGTCGCCATGAGCGCAGGCTCGATCCATGCCGCGAAGACCTCGTCGATCGACGCGGAGATGAGGCGTTCAATGTGGACCGCGGCAGCCGGTTCCTGCGGCGGGTCGGTCATCGCCGCGTCCTGGCGCGGAGTTGCGCGTCCAGCGCATCGAGCCGCCCCTCCCAGAAGTGGCGGTAGACATTGATCCATCGACCGGCATCGCCCAGGGGTGCACCTTGAAGAGCGAGCACGTGGTCGCGGCCGGACACCGTGCGACTCACGAGACCCGCGTGCTCCAGGACCCGGATGTGCTTTGACGATGCCGCAAGCGAGACGGCGAATGGCTCAGCGAGATCGGTCACTCGCATCGGGCCGTCCCGGAGAGCGTCGAGCATGTCGCGCCTGACGGGGTGGCTCAGCGCTGCGAATGTCACATCGAGTGCTGTCGGATATTCAACCATGAGGTTGAATAATAACCGAGGGAAGATGGGGGTGTCCTACGCTGACGAACGTGCCCAGGGAGCTTGGGCGGTTGTAGCGGCGGCCCTAGCTACTCTCGTACCAGGAGACGATGCGCGCGCGGCCGAGCGTATGCGTGAACAGATTGAAGCCGAGAAATGCTGGCGTCGAGTCGGGGCCGATGCCGAGCGACGGGATGTCGACCGCGTGCACCACGAAGTGGTACTGGTGAGGACCGTGCCCCGGCGGCGGCGCTGCGCCGATGTAACCGGCGAGGCCTCCGTCGTTGCGAAGATGAAAGGCTCCCGATGGCAGGCCCTGACCGGCCTGGTCACCGGCGCCGTCCGGCAGACTGGTCACGCCGCCGGGAAGGTCGACGACGGCCCAATGCCAGAACCCGCTTGCCGTCGGCGCGTCGGGGTCGTACACAGTCACGGCAAAGCTCTTGGTGCCCTCAGGGAAGCCGCTCCACGAAAGGCCGGGCGACACGTCCTCACCGCCCGCACCGAAGATGCCGCTTCGCTGCGCCGGCGGCACCTGCTCCCCGTCCTTGATGTCATCGCTCGACAGGCTGAACCACGGCACCTGAGGAAGATCGGCGTACGGATCACGACTCATTCACGCACCTCCAGCGCGCCAGCGTACAAGACGGGAGCTGTCGTCGGTGATGGCGCCTGACGGACGCCACCTGCACCCCGAGGGCACGCTTTCGGCGAGACTCGGATGCATGGCCACCTGCCCGAACTGCGCGAAAGAGGTCCCCGGCGAGTTCCCGTTCTGCCCGTTCTGCACGGCGCCACTGAGCCAGACCACCCCGGCCCCGGTCCGCGAGGAACGCAAGGTGGTCTCGGTGCTCTTCTGCGACCTGGTGGGCTTCACCGCCGCCTCGGAGCACGCCGACCCCGAGGACGTTCGCGCCCGGCTCCGCCCGTACCATGCCCAACTCCAGCAGGTGATCGAGAGCCATGGCGGCACCGTGGAGAAATTCGTCGGTGACGCGGTGATGGCGGTGTTCGGGGCGCCGGTCGCGCACGAGGATGACGCCGAGCGCGCCGTCCGCGCGGGCTTGCGGATCCTCGAAGCCATCGAGGAACTGAACCGCGGCGACGAGAAGCTGCAGCTCCAGGTGCGAGTGGGCATCAACACCGGCGAGGCAGTTGTCGACCTGGGCGCACACCCCGAGCGTGGTGAGGGTTTCGTGACCGGCGACGTGGTCAACACCGCCTCACGACTCCAGGGCATCGCCCCGATCAACGGGGTGGCGGTATCGGAGACGACCTTCCGCCAGACCGAGCGCGTGTTCACCTTCACCCGTCTGGAACCGGTGCAGGTGAAGGGTAGGACCGAACCGCTCCAGGTCTGGCAGCCGCTTGCCGCGCGGGCGCGCTTCGGTGCCGACGTGATCCGTACCAGTGCCACGCCGCTGGTGGGTCGCGAGTTTGAACTGTCGCAGTTGATCGCCACCTTCGAGCGGGCCGCGACCCAGCGCTCCTGCCAGCTCGTGACCATCGTGGGCGAACCGGGGGTGGGCAAGACCCGCCTCTGCACCGAGCTCCTGCAATACATGGAGGAGCGCCCCGGGCTGGTGCGTTGGCGCCAGGGCCGCTGCCTGCCGTATGGCGAGGGGATCGCCTTCTGGGCGCTTGGGGAGATCGTCAAGGCGGAGTGCGGCATCCTCGAGTCGGATTCCCCGGAGGCGGCCTTGAGCAAGCTCGACGAGGTCCTCGCCCCAGATGAGCCCGACCGAGCGTGGCTCAAGGCGAGGCTGGCCCCCCTCGTGGGGGCAGGTGGCGAGCCGGCAGCGCAGGAGGAATCCTTCACCGCCTGGCGGCGATTCCTCGAGGGGCTGGCGGCACAGAACCCCACCGTGCTCGTGGTCGACGACCTCCACTGGGCGGATGCGCCCATGCTCGCCTTCCTCGAGCACCTCGCCGACTGGTCCACCGGGGTGCCTCTGCTCCTGCTCTGCACCGCGCGGCCCGAGCTCCACGAGAAGCATTCGACCTGGGCGACCGGACTGCGCAACGCTCAGACCATCAATCTGGCGCCGCTCTCCGACGAGGAGACCGCAACCCTGATCGCCTTGCTCCTGCAGCGGACGGTGCTGCCGAGCGCGACCCAGCGGGCCCTGCTCGACCGCGCCGGAGGCAACCCGCTCTACGCGGAGGAGTTCGTCCGCCTGCTCAGCGACCGCAACTTGCTTGCCGGGTCACTCGAGGAGGTGCTGCTCCCGGACTCGGTGCAGGCCCTGATCGCCGCTCGTCTGGACACGCTCTCGGCGGAGCGCAAGGGCCTGCTCCAGGACGCCGCGGTGATCGGTAAGGTGTTCTGGGCGGGAGCCCTTGCCGCCATGGGAGCGCATGATCTGCGCGACGTCGAGCTGGCCCTCCACGAGCTGGTGCGCAAGGAGTTGGTCCGGCCGTCGCGGAGCAGCTCGATGCAAGGGGAGCACGAGTACGGCTTCTGGCACCTCCTCGTGCGCGACGTCTGCTATGCCCAGATCCCCCGGTCGAGCCGGGCCGCCCGGCATCGTGCTGCGGCCGGTTGGATCGAGCGCCAGGCCGGGGACCGGGTCGACGACCTCAGCGACATGCTCGCTCATCACTACGTGCAGGCGCTGGAGCTCGCCCGCGTCGCCGGTGAGGGGCGGGACATCCCCGAGCTGGAGGCGGGGGCGCGCCGCTTCCTCACCCTGGCCGGGGCGCGCGCACTGCCCATCGACGTGGCCAGCGCCGAGACCAGCTTCGCCCGGGCGCTTCAGCTCACCCCGGCAGACCACCCCGAGCGGGCTGCCCTGCTGGAGCGCTGGGCCGACGCGGCGGTGCAGCAGGGACGCTTCGCGGAGGCGACCGTGGCGCTCGAGGAGGCGCTGGCGCTGCATCGCACTGCGGGTGCGAGAGTGGCAAATGGACGGACGCTGACCGCATTGTCAAGTGCGCTCCGCACGACTGGCGACCCGCGCTCGCGCGAGCTCATCGCCGAGGCGGTCCAGCTCCTCGAAGCCGAAGAGCCGGGCCCGGAGCTCGTCAGCGCGTATGCACAACTCGCGCGTGGAAACGCAATCGATGCCGCCTACGCGGAGGCGATCGCCGCCGCCGAGCGGGCGCTCGAGCTGGCCGCACGCCTCGGCCTCGCCGAACCCGCGCGCGCCCTTGGGTACCGAGGCGTCAGCCGCGCATATCCGGGGGACGCGCGGGGCCTGGCCGACATGCGACGCGCGCTGGAGCTCGCCACTGGGCAGGGGCTGAGCGAGGCCGCCGCCGTGCTCTATAACAACCTCGCCCTGGCCGCCTGGCAGCATGAGGGTCCGGAAGCCGCACTCGTGCTGTGTGCCGAAGGCATCGACTTCTCCGAGCGGCGCGGCATCTCCGCGTGGGCGCTTGCCATCGCGGGGATGCGACCCACGTTTCTGGCCGCGTGCGGGGAAGCCGAGCGCGCGCTCGCCGACGTCGAATCGGTGGTGGCGCAACTCGAGGCTGCGGGCGATGCATACATGATCGAGGCTCGCGCGGTGCAATTGAGCCTTCTCGGCCGGCGCGGCGGCACGGTCGACATCGCCGCCGCAGAGCAACTGGTCGCGATCGCTCGTGAGACCGGCGAGCCCCAGCAGGCGGCAATCGGATTCGCTCCGGCTGTTCAAACCATGCTGCTCGAAGGCCGCGGTCAGCAGGCCGCGGCGCTGCTCGAGGAGCTGGAGGGGACCGTTGGCACACGCGCCGACCCGTACTACACGGCGGCGCTGCCCGGGCTCGTCCGCTGCGCGCTCACCCTCGGCAACCCGGCGCTCGCAGCCCGGCTCGTGGTCGGTGTCGAGTCCCGCACGCCACAGCAGCAGCA
>JBAQGL010000431.1:0-2529 GCA_049287785.1 Candidatus Dormiibacterota bacterium
GGAGAGGTAGATGCGTGCGAAGCCGGCATCAAGGATGTCCGCCCGGTCGGGGTCTCCTGGCTGAAACGCGATCGTCCCGGCGGCATATCGGATCTTGGTGCTGTTGACAAGAATCTGCTCGCGACTCCTGGGCGGCATACCGTCCAGGAAGGTCGTGCTGCGGAATTCGAGGCCCGGCTGCGTCGCCATGTTCAGGAAACCCTCTGCTGTCGAGTTGAGTTCACTGCCTGACCGCCGCCCAAGTGTCCCGCGCCGACCCCGGTGGCGAGGATCTTGATGTCAACCCTGTCCGCCGTTGACTGACATGATGCCGTTGATCGTTTCGATGTAGGCGGTCATGGTCTGCGTGCAGCCCGTGGAGCTCCGTGCCGTGGTGTATTCGGCGTTGAACCGGTAGGTGCCGCTGCCGTTGAGCTCAGACAGGCTGCCGGTAGCGCCTGAAACCCTGAACGGTCCGGTCTGGGTGATGGTGCCGACACAGGTCTTTGGGTCGAAACCGACGGTCGGCTGCCCGGCGCTGTGGTCGATACGGAAAGTGATCCCGTCGATGACCGCGTTGTCGACGGCTCTACCCGGATGCTCGATCCCGCCTGCGTTGATCACCCCAGTCACGATGATGGCGCCGGGACCGGCTGGGTTGGTCGAAGAGACATGGAAACGCTCGGTTGACCCGGAAGGCGCTGGACCCCAGCCTTGAGGTGCGAAGCCCGACCACGCGCTGCTCGCATCGGGGCCCCATACGCTCCAGGGGTTGACGGCCGCCCGACCAGGCGTTGTCGACGGTGCAGTCGTCGACAGTGCAGTGACCGAGGCAGTGGTCGAGGTGGCGGCCGCCGACGCGCCGATCGCCGCCGCCAACGATGCGGCCGCCACGAAACCCCCGGCGATGACCGCCGCGACGACCCGAGACGATCTGCTCCAGAGGAAGAGGCCGATCACGGTGAGCCACAGGGTGCCGAAGACCAACGGAAAGATCCACCAGAGGGCAAAGCCGCCGCCGACCGAGTATCCGGGCATGTCGTGTTCCTCCGAGTCGTGTGTTGGATCAACGGCACCATCGTCGGGGGCTCGCGGTACTCCTGTCGTCCGTCCGGAAGCGACACCTTCGGCTACGTCCGGCGGCGTAGCTCAGCGACGACTTGCTTACGGCAGCGCCTGGCCCGGTAGCCAACACCAGGAGGTGCAATGCCGAGTCAAAGCCTTGTTGGCGACAACGTTAGCGCGAACACAAAAGCCCCGTCTCGGTTCTGAGACGGGGCTTCGTGCGAGGTCAGCAGGTGGCGGAGTCCTATGGGCGCGCTCCAGGTGTTGCGCCGCGACCACACGGGTCATCGGAGCCGCACCGTGCAGGTTCCTCCTATGCCCCGCGGCCACTCGGCAACAGCACCTGCTTGACGCCGCTTGACCCCTCCTGCACGGTCTGATAGGCCTCGACGCATTTCTCGAGCGGCCATGTTTTCACGGCCGGGGGCGCAAGAATGCCGCGGTCAAAGAGCGGACGGAGTTGGTCGAAGATGCGCGCGACGTGGGCCCCGTCCGTGAAAACGCTGGCGAGTCCCGTGACGTGCAGTTGACGGCTGTAGATCTCATTCAGGTCGACGTTGATCGGCTCAGGGCCGCCGTGAAGTCCGACCATCCGACCGTCGAACCGGAGGCTGCGAAGAGCGGGTACGAATAGTTTGCCGCCGACCGTGTCCAGCACCAAATCAGCACCGCGCCCATCGGTAAGCGCGAGCACCGCCTCGCGAATGTCGGTTGAGTTGGTGTCGATAAAGTGTTCAACGCCGTCGGGTCTGCGCCGGTCGGCAATGATCGGCTCCGCGCCACGCCACCGAGCGATCGCGGTGGCGGCCTGGCCTACCATCCCGGCTCCGCCGGTGACCAGGATCGTCTCACCAGGCAACAGGTCCATGGTGTTGATCACCGTCTCCCAGGCCGCCCAATACGATCGGCCGACAGGAGCCGTCTCGGTCATGGTCAGGCGCTCGGGCTTGCGTGATAGCCACGTCTCGGGGAGGGTGACGAAGCGCGCATGCGTGCCCGGTCGCTTCATCCCCAGCGCCATTCCCAGCGATGGTCCGCAACCCCACACCTCCTGGCCGGTGTGGCCGCCGTCGGAGACGACGATGCCGGCGAAGTCGCCGCCGGGGATCATCGGCAGCGGCGTGCCGAGAAGACCCAAGGCGTTGACGACGTCGAGGGGGTTCACCGCGGCCGCGTGCACCTCAACGAGCACCTCCCCAGGACCCGGCACGGGCACCGGCTCGGAACGATAGGCCAACGACTGCGCTGGGGCCCCACTCGCCTGGATGACGACGGCTTCCATCTGCTGCTGCTCGTTACCGCCGGGGTGTCGGGTGTCGCTGGGCATCTCCAGCTCCTTTTGAGGTGGTCATCGTTTGACGGGTCAAGTGAACTCTACCACCGGATCACTTGATCAGTCAAGTCAGACTTCATCGGGCGTCGCTTTCCCGGTCACGTAAGATGAGTCCATGAAACCGCCCGATGTCGAGCCGCGCTGGCTCAATC
>JBAQGL010000432.1:0-21470 GCA_049287785.1 Candidatus Dormiibacterota bacterium
AGCGCCTCGGTGCTCCGATACGCGTCGTGCACACCGCCCGCAGTCGGCACGACAACGATGAAGACGTCATCGCAGGCGCAGATCGCGGTCGTTGTCAACGGATTGAGCTCTGGGCACAGGTCGAGCACCACGAGGTCGAAGCCTTCCATGTCGAGCTCGCGCAGCACCTCGCGCAACAGCGCCGGGGTGACCGGCCATTCGGGGTTGACCGCGCTTTGCGGACCGAGCAGGACGCGTGCGCCGGAGGCGTGGGTCACCATGAAGTCGATCACGCTCCGGTCCTCCGGCGGCGCGAGCGCGAAGTCGAGCAGCGTTCGTTCGGGCGTGCCAAGGCGGATGGCGACGCTCGGGCTGCGCAGATCGAGGTCGACCAGGGCGACGCGCGGGGCGGGGTGCTCCTCGCTCCGGCTGGAGGCGATGAGGCAGGTGAGCTCGGTGGCCAGGGTGCTGCGCCCGGTGCCGCCGCGCAGTGAGAAGAAGGTGACGCGGTGGGCGCCGCTGGAGCGGGTCGTCGGGCGAAGGATCGCGCTGCTCGGGTCGGCTCGCGACGGGGATAACGCTGCTCCACCTGGACCGCTCTTTCGACCATCGATCGGATCTCTACCCGGCGGCGCCGCATCCGGATCGACCTTTCGACGATTGCCGGGCCGTGTGCTCGGTGCTGTCCTGTGCTTGCCAAACAGCTCGAGCACTCGTGACCGATCGCCCTCGCCGGCGGGGGAAATCCCGTCCGCCCGCGACTCGGTCGCGAACTCGCACCGAGTCGTCCCCCGACGCGGCCGCATCCAGAAGAGCCCGGCGAACACCGCCCAGTCGAGCGCCGGACGCCCGGAGACCCGCAGCCATCCGAGCCCGGCAGCCGCAATCGCGATCGCTCCCGCGACCGGGTCCACGACGGCTGGGGGGAGTGGCGATCGAACCAGCGAGTACGCCGCCAGCGCTCCCACCATGACCACTGCCAGCTGTCCAGCGCCGAGCCCGAAGGCCAGCATGTCCGGTCGGTCGAAGCCGTCCGCGAACTCGATCTGATCCATGCCGCCACTCCACTGTGTGTGATCGCAGAATGACAGTATCGTAGGGTCAGGCCACCTCGACGGCGCGGACATTGCCCGATAGTTCGGAAGTATCCGCGACCGCATCGTGAGGGTCGTCCGGACCAAGGGCGTATGCGAATGCCTCGTCCATGTGCATCGCCGCCCCAAGGCTACGTGCACGTGCCAGTGAGGCATCGTCAAGGCGGGCGCAGACCTCGGACACACACTGCTCCGCCTCCGCGCGGTCGGCGATGGTATCCGGAGCGGCACCACAGCGGGCGGTGATCTCTGCAACTGCCGCGGCGAGCACCGCGGCGCGGAATGGCTGACCCTCAGCCGCTGCGAGAAAGGCAAATCCCTCAAGGCCGTTTGCCAGCCCGATGACAAACTCGGATCGGTGCGCAACGCGAAGTGCAGCTGCGGCATGCTCGCGTGCCGCGCCATAGTCGCCGATGTGGCGCTCGAGGTTGGCGAGGCACCCGAGCAGGGTCGACATGGAAAGTGAGTCCTCGACGCCGATTCCGATCGCCGTCTCGTAGTGGGCTTTCGCCTGTTCGTAGTCGCCGCGGTGGAACGAGATTTCTCCGAGATTCCCGTACACGGCGACGAGTCCCGCGGGTATCTCGAGCGACTCCCAGACCGCTATCGAACGGTGGAAATGGGCTTCTGCAGCGACAGGTGCGCCACGGCGGAGCGCCACGATTCCGAGGCTGTTGTGGAGAACGGCGCGGTTGACCTGGTCATTGGCTTGGATGGCGAGCGCCAACCCCTCGGTGAACGCCGCCTCGGCTTCGCCACTGTCTCCTTGAATGGCAGCAAGGCGGCCCTTCCCGCAGAGCACGCGGCCACGTGTCCAGACGCTGCCCCCGGCAGATGCGAGGGCGCGCTCGAGCCAGACTCGACCCTCTGTGAGCAATCCCTGGAGCCACCAGTAGTGCCACCAGGTGGCGGCCAGCCCGAGGAAGAGGTCGGTATCGGCACCCTGTGCCCACTCGAGCGCTGCCCGGGCATTGCTGTAGTCGGCGTCGAGCCGGCGCACGAGCGCGCCGAATCGGGCTTCACGGTATCGGTCCTCGAAGCTCGCTCCGACGCTCAGATAGTGCCGTGCATGGCGGCTCCGAATCCGGTCCCCCAACGGCTCGTCCGCGAGCTTCTCCTGGGCAAATTGGCGCACCGTCTCGAGCACGCGATATCGCCCCTCTCCCGCGACGGCGTCGGCATACACCACCAACGACTTGTCGACAAGTTTTGCCAGCAACGCGACGATGTCTTCCACCTGGAGATCGTGATCGGAGCAGACAGCCTTGGCCGCTGCGAGGTCGAAGCTCCCGGCAAACACGCTCAACCTGCGGAACATCACCTGCTCGGCGGGAGTCAGCAGCCGGTGACTCCAGTCGATCGTCTCCTGCATCGTTCGATGTCGTGAGACCGAGGCTCGCCGGCTGCCCGCGATAAGCCGAAAGCGGTTCGCGATGTGCTCCAGAAGCTCTTCCGGTGACAGCACGGCACTGCGCGCGGCGGCAAGCTCAATGGCAAGCGGTATGCCGTCGAGCCGAGAGCAGAGCTCCGTCACCGCTCGCGCGTTCTCCGGGGTGAGCGTGAACGACCGGCGCGCCCTGCGCGCGCGCTCGACGAAGAGCGTCACGGCGTCGTGTTCGAGCAGCAGCTCGATGGGAGCCGCGTTGTCCGGATGGGGGGTATCAAGCGACGGGACCGACCAGGCCTGTTCGCTGTCACAGTTGAGTCGCTCGCGGCTGGTTGCGAGAACCGAAAGGGAAGGGCAGCTGCAGAGCAGCGTCTGTACCAGCTCAGCAGTCGCGTCAACCAGGTGCTCGCAGTTGTCGAGCACGAGGAGCAGGTTACGTTGCTCGAGGAGTGTGGCGAGGCTCGTGACCGGGGTGAGGTCCGGTTGCTCTCGCAGCCCCAGCCGGGTCAGCACCTCATGGGGGATCGTCTCAGCCGCGACGAGCATCGCGAGGTCAACGAGCCAGACGCCGTCGTCATACCGGTCGAGCACGCGTCGAGCCACCTGGAGCGCTAGGCGGGTCTTCCCGATCCCACCCGGGCCGACCAAGGTGATGTGCCGGTTCGAGGCGAGGAGGTCGCTCACCTCGTTGATCTGGTCGGCACGTCCGATGAAGCTCGAGAGCTCCGCTGGAATGTTCGTGCGTCTGCTCGATGTCGCCGATCGCCATTCGCCATCGCCGGAGCGGACAGGAATCACCTCGTGTCTCAGGATCTCCCGGAACGTTGCCTCGAGCTCGGGTCCGGGCTCCATCCCCAGGTCCTCGAGAAGACGGCGACGCGTGCGTTGATAGGCGTCAGATGCCTCCGCCTGCCGTCCGCACCGGTAGAGCGCAAGGAGGAGCTGGCCCTGCAGGCGCTCGCGGAGCGGGTACTCCTCGGCAAGCGATTCGATGGCGCTGACGTTGCCGCGATGCAGCCCCATGCGGAGGCACAGGTCGAACCGATCCTCGAACGCTTCGACGCGCAACTTGTCGAGCCGGAGGCGCTGGCGCGAAACGAAGGGGGCGTCGCCGAAGTCGTCGAGAATGGGCCCACGCCACAATGCGAGCGCCATATCGAAGAGCGCGAGCGCGTGCGTATGACCGCCCGCGACAGCCGTGCTGCGGGCCTCGTTGATGAGTCTGCGAAAGCGGGCCAGGTCGAGCTCGTCGGCGCTGAGCAACAACGAATACCCGGCCTGCCTGCGTACCAGCAGCCTGCTCTCGGCAGGGTCCGAGTCGCCATTGGATTCAATGGCACGGCGCAACCGATGGACGTGTACTCGAAGCGAGTCGACCACACCGCCGGCCGGCCAATCCCCCCAGAGAATCTTGACAAGCTGATCGTCGGAGACAACGCGGTTCGCTTCGAGTGCGAGCGCCGCCAGGAGCGTCCGCTGTTTGGATCCCCCGAGATCAAGGAGCTGGCCGCCGCGTCGCACCTCGAGCGGGCCGAGGATGGCGAGGTCAAGAGCGAGCGGATCCAGCGTGGCATGGCCGATCAGCGTTTCCCTCTCGTGGCCGGCCATCGTAATCAGGATGTTATTTCGTTGTAAGCCCGCCCACTCATCGTGGCCGCAGTTTACGCGCGACCGGCCTTTCAGGAAGCTACACATGCAGGAGGGCGACCATGGTGTTCCGGAATCTGATTTCGCGAGGGGGTGCCCTCGCGGTCGCCATCGGGGGGTTGCTCGGGCTTGGATACGCGACGCCCGCCTCGGCATCGGCCCCCGCATCCGCATCGACGACCGCGTCAGCCACGACCGCGAGCTTCGTCCTTGACGGCGTCCACCTGAGCGTCTCGGCGCCGTATCTCCCGGGCGCGTTCACCGCCGCAAACCCATCCAGCGGGCTGCAGCAGGCCTCGGCAAACCTTTACAGCCCGTATCGATCAGTGGCGGTGATCAGCGTGCCGTTCGGCACCCAGCCGAACGAGACTGCGGTACCCGTTGCGCGGGCGGGTGGCAGCTCCACGTACATGCGGTCACTGGCGGCGTACGCATCTGCCAATGGCGCCCCGTCTGTCACCCCATCCGCCTCTGCCAACCTGTTCGGTCATACGGTGCAAGGCGAGGAGGCTCGAGAGCTGCAACCCTATGACGGGATAACCCCTGTGCACGCTGACACCGCGTATTGGGTCGTCCAGGAGGGGCAGCGGCTCTGGATCGTGTCGGCGATTCGCGAGCAGAAGAACGCCGGTGCACCGCTGGCCAATTTCAGTGGTTTGAGTCTCTCAAGCCCGGATCCGAATGTGCCGAGTGCCATGCTCCGCGCCTTGAGCACGCCGCCCGGGACGAACGCAGCGACCGCGATCTACGCACCTGGCTACAACCTTCCTCATCCCTCGTGGTTCACGGGGACGTCAGGCGGCCCGTGCGCGGCAAACGCACACTGGAACACCACAGCAAAGCAACTGTCCTCGAGCGCGACGTGGCTCAACGTGGCGGCATGCGGTCCGCCACCGGGAGTCAATTGCGGCTCGGGGTTTTCGGGCAACTGTGCGGCCGTTCCCGCGGCAAAGGCGCCCAACCAGTGGCAGGGGTTCCAATGCTCCGAGCTCAGCTCACGATTCATGTGGCTCGCATATGGGATCTACGTGGCCGGCAACGGTAATGCAATCGCGATGAACGCAGGCACCCATACGACGGTGATGAAGTACTACAAAAACGGTACCGTCGGCATCCTGCCGCTCGAAGGCGACGTTGTGAGTGAATCGGACTCGGGTGCCGGGCACACCTACGTGATCACGGGCACCGACATCACCAATCAGGCTGCAGGCGACGCGATTGTGGGTCTCATCGAAGAGAACGGGAGCAGCGCCGGCTATCGGACTGAAACAGTGACGGGCTGGAAGCTCGCCGACTCGTGGGATGGCGAGAATGTCGAGGGATGGGCTGCGCCACTCAATGGCGGGCCCGGACAGGGCACGTCCTATAACAACTGTCCGCTGGTTGGCTGGGTCACGGGACACTTCACGTTCGGCACTCAGCCCGCAACTGTCGAGGTGTTGCTCTACGGCTACATCAGCGAACATGACATCACCCTGGACTGTTTCGGGTCCCAGCTCGTGCTCCAGACCGGAGCAGACTCGTTCAGCGGGGCCACCGGCGACATCAGTGCCTACTACTCAAACGGAGGCGGATGGGTGTACTGGGAGGACGATCCGATCAGCGTCGCGCCACCCGCTCGCGATGAGTTTTCGATGGCACACACGTTCGTCAGTCCTGGACCCAACGGGAGTCCCGGAGAGTGCTTGCTGGCCAACGACGTCGGCAACTATCTTTCGGACGCGAATGGCAAGATCTACAGCGTCGCCAACGGGCTGATCCCGAACATCGCTGTCGACGTCTGCCAGACGCCGTAACCAAACCGAACCGCGGGATTCGCGACGCAATCGGCGTCGCGGATCCCACGGCGGCGGCTCCACCGACGCATAATCGACACCGGTGTCCATGTCGGTCCAGGCCTGGTGGAGGTGGTGATGGCAGCGGTCGTCGAGCCAGACGTAGCGACGTATCAGCAGTACATCGACGGCGAGTGGGCCGGCGCCGAAGATGGCGGCACGTATCCGGTGATCAACCCGTCCACCGAAGAGGTGATGGCCGTCGCACCCGCCAGCACAAGGGCGGACGCCCGGCGGGCCGTGGCCGCCGCACGCAGGTCATTCGACGCCGGCGAGTGGCGCCTCAAGTCGCAACTGCAGCGCACCCAGATCATGTTCCAGATCGCCGAGCACCTCCAGGAGGTCTCCGAGGACTGGGGCCTGCTCGAATCGCAGAACGCGGGCGCGGCGCTGCGCAAGACGTCGGTGGTCGACGTGCCACTCGCCATCGAGTGGTTCCGGAGCATGGCGGAGCAGGCGCTCGGCGTGCCCTGGTACGAGCCGTTGCCGTGGATCGATTCCCCCTACGTGTCCTGGAATTTCGTGCAGCGCGAGCCGGTCGGCGTGTGCGCCGGAATCATTCCCTGGAACTACCCGCTGATCTTCGCGATGTGGAAGATCGCGCCGGCGCTGGCGATGGGCAACTCGATCGTGCTCAAACCGGCGCCACAGACGCCGCTCAGCGCACTCGCCGTCGCCCGCGCCATCGACGAGACCGGCCTGCTCCCCCGCGGCGTGCTCAACGTGGTGACCGGTGACAGGGTCGACGCCGGCATCGAGCTCGTCGAGAACCCCGATGTGGACAAGGTCGCGTTCACCGGATCCACCGCGACCGGCCGCAAGATCCTCGCCGCGGCCGCACCCACCATCAAGAAGGTCACGCTCGAGCTCGGCGGCAAGTCGGCCAACATCGTGTGCCCAGACGCGGACCTCGACATCGCCGTCGACGGCGCGCTGTTCGGCACCTTCTTCCACCAGGGGCAAATGTGCGAATCGGGCACGCGCCTGTTCGTCCACGACGACATCTACGACACGTTCGTTGATCGCCTCGTGGACGGCGCGGCGTCGCTGCGCGTCGGTGACGCGGCGGATTTCGACACGCAGGTCGGCCCGGTGATCAACCGTGCGCAGTACGACCTGATCCTGTCCGCCATCGACCGTGCGAAGCAGGAAGGCGCGACGGTCGCGTGCGGTGGCGGACGCGCGCCCAATGCCGGCGATCGTGGCTTCTTCATCCAGCCGACGGTGCTCACGGACGTCCGCCCCGACTCGCACGCCGGCACCGAGGAGATTTTCGGACCGGTGCTCGCGGTTCAGCGCTGGAGCGACCTCGGCGAGGTGATCCAGCGCGCCAACCGGACGATCTACGGCCTTGCCGGCGGCGTGTGGTCGCGGGACACGCGAGGCGCGATCGAAATTGCGAAACAGTTGCGCACCGGGACCGTCTGGATCAACGACTGGCACCTGCTGAATCCGCTCGCGCCGTTTGGCGGCTACAAGCAGAGCGGCATCGGTCGCGAGCACGGTCGCGAGGGACTGCTCGCGTACACCGAGGTCAAGCACATCCATGTCGACCAGGGCGTGCCCCGGAGCGAGCGCTACTTCTGGGACGTGCTGCTCGGCTGACCCTCCAGCTCGTCGACGAACGAGGCGATCGCCGCAGCGACCTCCGCAGGACGCTGTACCGGCAGGTCGTGGACCCCGTCGATCCACACGAACCGCGCCCGATCGCCGGCCGCCTCCTGCGCTTTGGCGATCGATCGCACCTTCGGCGAATCCTCCGACGACGGTGACCCCGCCGGGATGAACAGCATCGGTCGGCGCACCTGGGCCATCAGCTCGAACCCGTTGGCATCGAACAGATGGTGGGCGATCTCCATGTGGTGCTCGAGGGACAACCTCGGGCGGAGGGTTCCGGCGCCGCTCCCGTCATCCTCGAAGTTGCCGCCGAGGATTTCGGCAGCGGTGTCGGGATCGGACCCATCGCGCAGCGGGGACGATTCCATCCAGGCCCGGATCGTCGCAGGGGTGATGCCCTTGAGCGCCGGCGGCCGCATGGTCTGCTCGGCCATCTCCCAGTTCGGCCCGAAGTATGCCTTGAGATCGCCGGCTCCGCCGTCGATGCAGACGACGCCGAGCGTCAGCTCCGGGTAGGCCAGCGCGAAGGAGAGCGCGACGGTTGCGCCCCAGCTGTGCCCGACCACCACCACGGGCTCGGGGTGGCGAAGCGCTGCGAGGAGCCCCTCGAGGTCGCGCGACACGGTCTCGAAGTCATAGCCGCCGTCGGGGCGGTCGCTCTTGCCGTGTCCCGGCAGGTCGACCGCGATCACTCGATGGGCGGGCACGAGGCGGTCGGCGACCAGATCCCACCAGCGGGCATTGCTCGCCAGGCCGTGCAGGGCGAGCAGCGCCGGCTCGCCGCCGTCGTGATCGCGCACGGAGAGAGCGAGGCGAGGTGTGTCGACGCGGTACTCGGCGATGGTGTGGGTCATACGCCCCGGGATTGTCGCCGGAGAGGCCCTCGACAGGACTGTCCCGGTAGCATGGGTCGGCGGGCAGGGCCCCGCTCGGCCTGTGTTGGAGTCGAGCATTTGTCGGCAATCGAGCCGTACACACGCAGGATCCTCGGGGGCGTCCAGCCGATCATCGTCGCCAACCGGGCGCCGCTGGTCCTGCACCAGGCCGACCCGTACCGGGGCACGCCCGAGCGCCTCGTCAAGGGTGCCGGCGGACTGGTCACGGCGATGACGTCGCTCGCGTCCGCCACCGATGCGGTCTGGGTTGCGCTGGCGCGCGACAGCTCGGATCGGCTGCTCGCCGAGCGTGGCGATCCCGCCGAGCTGACCACCGACGACGGCACCACCATCAAGGTCGCCTTCGTCGAGCCGACCAGCGAGGCATACGACCTCTACTACAACGTCATCGCCAACCCGCTGCTGTGGTTCATCCAGCACTACCTCTGGGATCTCGCGCGCGAACCGGTCGTCGACGAGACCATCCACCGAGCGTGGCGGGACGGCTACATGAACGTGAACCAGCTGGTTGCGAAGCGGGTGATCGCCGAGGTCGAGCGCTCCGACAAGCCGGCCGTCGTGTTCGTGCAGGACTATCAGATGTACTGCGTGCCCGGCCTCATCCGCGAACAGCGGCCCGACGTGCGCATCCAGCATTTCGTGCACATCCCGTGGCCGACACCGCAGTACTGGACGGTGCTGCCGCGGCACATCCGCGATGCAATCGTGCACGGCCTGCTCGGCGCCGACATCATCGGGTTTCAGACGTCACGCGACGTGCGCAATTTCCTCATGACGTGCGAGCAGAACCTTGGGCTGACGGTCGACCATCGCGAGCGCACCGTGTTCGCGGAGGGCCGCGCGGTGTGGGTGCGCAATTACCCGATCAGCGTTGATCCGAAGACGTTCATCCAGCATTCGGAACACCCCGCGGTGCTGGCCGAGATCGAGCGCATCGAGCAGTGGCGGCCGAAGCACCTCATCCTGCGCGTCGACCGAACGGATCTCAGCAAGAACATCGTGCGCGGTTTCCTCGCCTACGAGCGCATGCTCGAGGCCCATCCCGAGTTGACCGGCGACGTCATGTTCTGGGCGTTCCTGCAGCCGAGCCGGCAGGACATCGACGACTACCGCGCCTATCTGGGCAGCGTGCTGCGCGTCGCGGCGCGGATCAATCGCGAATACAGTCGCGGTGGGTGGACGCCGATTCGTGTCGAGATCGAGGACAACATGGAGCGCGCCATTGCGGGGTATCGCATCTTCGACGTCCTGCTCGTCAATCCGATCTATGACGGGATGAACCTCGTGGCCAAGGAGGGCCCGCTCGTCAATCAGCGGGACGGTGTCCTGGTGCTCAGCGAGAACGCCGGCTCACACGAGGAGCTCGGCGATTGGGCCATCACCGTCAATCCGTTCGACATCGATGAGACAGCGGAAGCGCTCTACCTCGGGCTGACCATGGACGACGGCCAGAAGAAAGCTCGGCAGGCCAGGATTCGTGACGTGGTGCGAACCAACGACATCACGCGCTGGATCTCACTCCAGCTCCAGGACCTCCGCGAGCTGATCGGCTAGCGATCACGCTGCGGGATCGGCCCCGTGTGTCAGTGGTTGAAGCCGGCGAACCCCGCGATGAAAAGCCAGCCCACGACCGCGAACACGCCGACCCAGAGGGAGATCCACACGCGGCCGGTCGCAAAGCGACGGCTGCGGCGGAGGTAGCGGCGGCGAACCGCGAGATCGGCGGTCCCATCGGGTCCGCCGCGGGGGAGTCGTCGAAGAGGACTGATTTCCGCCATTTGCTCTTTCCAACGGGGTGGGCAGGGATCCGGTTACGCCCCCCGCGAGTACGCGCAAGTATCATGCAACCCTGCGAGTTTGGGTGAGCTTGCGGGCGAATGCGCTGCACTGCAGTGTCGCGTTGAGCTCCCGATCCAACGTCTGGAGGAACTGTGGCCGGCAACGCGCCTGAGAGCGTCGACCCCATCTCGCTTGCGCGTCAGGTGGTCGAGGACGCCATCAAGCTGGTGCGCGCCGAGCTCGCCCTTGTCGGCGCCGAGTTGAAGCGGGCGATCATTCAATTGGTGATTGCGGCGGTGATGATCATCGTCGCTTCGGTCTTCCTGCTGATTGGGGTGATCGAAGCATTGGGCGCCCTGCCGTCGGGGCTCGGCATCCTCGGTGCCGAATGGGTGCGGTGGCTGGCGCTCGGCGGGATATTCCTGGTCCTCGCGGCGGTACTCATCTACATCGGGCAGTCCAAGGCGAGAAAGGCGATCAAGCGAGGGCGGAAACACATCGAAAGCACGTTGAAGGAGGATGCCGAGTGGCTCCGGGAACTGACGAAGCGCAGCGTCAAAGGGAGCTGAGCAAGGCGGCGCTGGAGACCAGCGCCGGCCGGTTGGAGGAGCGCGTCCGCGCTGAGCTCGACTGGAAGGCGCGTCTGCGCCGCGACGGTCCTCGCTACGCGGCCATCGCCGGCGGAGCTGTGGTGCTGATCGGGGTGATCGTGCTGGTCCGTTCGCGCCTCCGCGGCGACACGTCTGAGGAGGAGACGGCCCCGGCGACGCTTGACGAGCTCGTGGCCGAGCTCCAGGCGCTTCGCAAGGAGATCAAGAAGGGCGGGGACAAGACCCCCATCTGGCAGAAGGTGGTGCTCCGCGGGGTGAGCTCCGCCGCGTCGGCCGGTGGCGCCTACGCGGCCAAGCGGCTGGTCGATCGCCAGGAGGCTAAGGCCGGGGCCTGACCGCGATCGTGATCCGGCCGATGGCGCAGAGCGCGCCGTCGTCGTTGGTGATCTCGACGTCCCAGATCCAGGTGGTCCGCCCGCGGTGGCGGGGCTTGGCCTCGGCGTGGATGGTGCCGGCGGTGATCGGGCGGAGGAAGTTCATGTTGTTGGACATCCCCACTGAGATGTTGCCGGCGTCGCGAACGCCGAGATAGGTGCCGACCGACGTGATCGTCTCGGCCATGGCGCAAAAGACGCCGCCGTGGACGATCCCGAAGGGTTGAAGCACCTTGGGGGTGACCGGGCACGAGGCGGTCATGCGCTCCGGGGACGTCTCGCCGAACTCGAGCCCGTAGAGGGCGTCGAAGACCATGTCCTGGCCGGGATCGAGGCTCGCCATACGGCGGGCAAGTGTCGCACGAGCCCCGGTGGGGGCCGGCGTCAGCGCTTGACGAGCAGCTCGGTCAGCGCGCCTTCGTGCGCGGAGAGCAGCGAATGGAGTTCCAGCATCTCGTCACCCGTGATGGGATCGGCGACGTCGGGGACGCCCTCATCGATGGCCGGAACCTTGTTCTCCTCGGCCTCGGTCTGGAAGATGATCTGGAGGAGGTTCTCGTCATTGCAGGACGCGCAGGTCACGCGGACCAGGGCGCGGTTGCCCTGCTGGGCGAGCACGTTGATCCCGCAGTCGGCCATGTTCTCGCCACATGCCGAGCAGCGATAGCGCCGGGCTTGAAAGCGAAGCAGCTCGAGGAGATCCATCACTCCCCAGTATATGCCGCGTGTCGAGGCGGCAAACAGGGGGTCCCGGGGGGCGTCCGGTACACTCGGGGGCCTCCGCTGGGGAGTGGCCAAGTGGTAAGGCAGCTGATTCTGGATCAGCCAATCAGAGGTTCGAATCCTCTCTCCCCAGCCAATCGAGTTTGTGGGTTTGTGGTAACCAGATCGCGCATCTACTCGATTGGCCGGGGGCCCCGCTGTTTCGATAAGGAGAAGGCAGATCCTTCTCCCTCGACGTGCGGCGGAGCCGGTCGTCTTCACCCTCATCCTCGGCGCGCTGGTGAGCGCGCCGGACGCGTTCGCGTTCGCCGCCGGTGACCGGGCGAGACGGGGACGTGGTCTCGCACTGGATTGCGGATTGAGGCTCGCGGCTGGAGAATGGCGGTGTGTGGGGTGCGGGGTGACGATGTGAGGGTGGACGGTTCCGTGCCTTCGACCCCGCTGCTGTTGCTGGAGCGGGCCGAGCATCTGACGGTTCTGGGCGATTCGCTGGCTGCAGTTGTGAAGACTCAGCGGGGCCGGCTTGTACTGCTGCGAGGCGAAGCGGGGGCCGGCAAGACGGCGGTTGCACGGCGGTTCTGCGAGGGGTTGCAACCGCCAAGCCGGGTCCTGTGGGGCGCTTGCGAAGCGTTGTTCACGCAACGCGCACTGTGCCCGTTCGTCGAGGTTGCCCAGATCACAGGCGGTCAATTCCGAAACGTCGTTGAGCGTGGGGACGATCCTCACGCGGTGTTGAGCGCGCTTGGCGATGAAGTTTCCAGGAGCTCACCGACGGTGTTGGTGCTCGAAGATTTGCACTGGGCGGATGAGGCGACGCTTGATCTCTTGAGGTTGATTGGCCGTCGGATTGACGGGTTTCGCGCCTTGGTGGTGGCCACTTATCGTGACGACGAGCTCCACGCGGATCACCCGCTGCGCGTTGTGTTGGGTGAGCTCGCCCGGGCCCACGGTGTCGAACGTCTGGATATCCCGCGGTTGTCGCAGGCCGCGGTTGCGGAACTCGCCGAGCCGTTCGGGATCGACGTTGCGGAGCTGTATCGCAGCACCGGCGGAAACCCATTCTTCGTATCAGAGGTGCTGGCCTCGGAAACACTGGAGATCCCGTCGAACGTACAGGACGCGGTCCTCGCACGGGCCGCTGGGCTGAGCAGCAAGGCAAGGGCGCTACTGGAGGCAATTGCGATCGCTCCTCCCTCGGCTGATCTCGGCGTGCTCGAAGCGATCGCGGGCGAGGGGATGCAGTACGTTGAGGAATGCATCAGCTGTGGAATGGTGATCCCGGCCGGAGTGGGCATTACCTTCCGGCACGAGCTTGCCCGCTTGGTGATCGAACAGTCGACCGCGCCCAACAGGAGGAAGGCACTGCATGCGCTGGCTCTGCGGGCGCTGGGTGATTCTTCCGATAAGGCTCGCCTGGCCCATCATGCGGAGGCCGCGGGCGACGCAGACAAAGTACTGCGCTTCGCACCGCAGGCAGCTAGGCATGCTGCAAATCTCGGAGCTCACCGCGAGAGCGCCGCGCAGTACGCGCGGGCGCTTCGCTTCGCCGAGAGTCTGGCACCGGACGAGCGGGCAGAACTGCTCGAACGCCGATCCTATGAGTGCATGTTGACAGACCAAACCGACGAGGCAATCGACACAGTGAGAACTGCGATCGGGCTTCGCCGTGAGCTCGGCGATGTGCAGGCGGAGGGAAAGGCGCTGGGGCAGCTGTCGACTGTGCTCTGGTGCCCGGGTTTCGTCGTCGAGGCACGAGATGCCGGCGTACAGGCGGTCACACTGTTGGAACGTGGAGTACCCGGTCGCGAGCTGGCGATGGGGTACAGCCGCATGGCTCAGCTGTGCATGGACGCTGAGGACGTTGATGGTGCTGCGTCGTGGGGCGATCGGGCGGTCGCTCTGGCGGAATCGTTAGGCGAAACCGAGCTCGCCGTTCACGCTCTGAACAGCATCGGCACCGCGAGGCTCCTGCACGGGCAGATTGAAGGCAAGGCGCAACTCGAGCGGAGCCTCATGTTGGCCACCGAGGCCGGACTCGGAGATGATGTAAGCCGGGCGATGACCCATCTCGCCTGGTGCGCGACACGTCAGAGAGATTTCACGGTCGCGCTCGAATATCTCCACCCGGCGATCCAGCAGGCGAGCGAGCATGGATGGGAGCTCCGGCGCGGCTACCTGCTCGGCTATCGGGCGCAAGTCGAGTTCGCCCTGGGTCACTGGCAAGACGCCGTCGAGACGGCAGCGCTTGTTCTGCGCGAGCCGCGTCGTTCCCGCGTCCCCCGGATCGATGCGCTTACAGTCGTTGCCCGAGTCCGCGCCAGACGAGGTGATCCCGAGGTCTGGCCGCTGCTGGACGAGGCGCTCTCGCTGGCGGAACGGGGCGAGGAGCTCCAGGCGAACGTACCCGTGGCACTGGCGCGCGCCGAGGCGTCCTGGCTCGAAGGCGATCGCAACGGCGTGGAGGCGGCAACCAACGCCGCCCTGGCACTCACACGACGCAAACGATCGCGGTTGGCTACCTCAGAGCTCGTCTCGTGGCGCAGGCGCTCAGGGATCATCGATCACGTCTCTACCGACGAAACGACAGGACCTTATGCGCTCGAGATCGCGGGTGAGTGGAGAGCAGCCGTCACGCGGTGGAAGGAGCTCAGATGCCCATACGAGGCGGCGCTCGCGGTGTGTGAGGCGGGCAGTCAGGACGCGCCGAGCCAGGCTCTCGATGAGCTGCGGGCACTGGGTGCCACACGCACGGAAGCGGTCGTCGCCCGAAGGCTGCGCGAACGCGGCGAACGCGGACTGCCGCGGGGCCCGCGTCCGCAAACACGCTCGAATCCGTCCAGGCTGACAGCACGCGAGCTCGAAGTGCTCGCACTGCTCGCGGCCGGCTATTACAACGCTCAAATCGCTCAGCGTCTCTTCGTGTCCGAGAGGACCGTCGATCATCATGTCTCCGCAATCTTGCGAAAGCTGGAGGTTCGCAATCGCACCGAGGCCGCCGCCGAGGCATCACGCCTTGGGCTCCCGCCGGGGAGCCATTTAGCTGCGCACTAGGTTTCCTCGCAGCGCGATCTCGGTGGGCAGTGTGGTGTGCCTAGGCGGCTGGCGCATACACCTGGATGCGATTGTTGTTGGCGTCGGCGACGTAGAGGTCTCCTGAGCTATCGAACGCGAGTCCCTGGGGTGCATTGAACTCGGTGTTCGGGGCGCTGAAGCAGCACCCATAGGAGCCGATCATCTGGTTGTCGAAGGCGCCGCTCGAGGTGAACTCCTCGATGCGGTTATTGCCCGTATCGGCGATCCAGATGTCGTCGTGCGAGTCGAGAGCGATTCCCTCGGGCTGGACGACGTCACCGCTCGCGGTCCCCTTGGCGATCGGCAGCACGCCGTTCCAGGCGCCGGTGCTCGCGTTGAGAGACACGATCCGGCTGTTGTCCGTATCGGTGACGAGAACCCGGTTGCTGGTTGCGTCATAGACCAGGTCCCAGGGCTTGATGAACTGGCCGGTCCCGCTGCCACGCGTGCCCACACTCCAGAGCGGCGTGATCGTGCTGCTCGAGGTGCACTGGCTCACCGAGATCGCTTCAACGCGGTTGTTGAAGGTGTCGGCGACGAACATCGTCCCGGCCGGGCTGAAGGCGACCGACATCGGCCAGTTGAAGCTGCTCGTCAGGCGCGTCGTGTTCGGGCAGCTCGCGACCTTGACGCCAGCGGGCGTGAACTCGTCGATCCGGTTGTTCCGCGTGTTAGCCACCCATATGTTGTGGTCGGCGGGGTCGTATGCGACCCCCTGGGCCCAGTTGAACGACGCGGTACTCTCAACGACGCCCTTGACGCCCCAGTCGAACGGGCTGGTGCCGCCCGGCAGGTTGAACCGCTCCATGCGCTGATTGACGGTATTCGTGGCGAAGATGTAGTTCGGGCTAGACGAAGGATCTATGGCGATGCCATGGTCCTCGTTGAGCCCCCCGGCGGCGGGGTAGGTGCCATTGCCGAGACGCGGCTGGGCGCTTGAGATCGCCCCGGTGCTCGAGCTGTAGGTGAGGATCTGCAGCCCCCAAAGGTCGGCTGCATAGATGAGCGGATTAGCCCCCGGGCCTACCGCGACGCGGCGAAGCTGGAACAACCCGGTCGGGCTGTTGGTCGTGACCTTGGTGCCGATCGCGTTGCTCCCCGTCGTGCCGACGTTGAGGCAAGCGCCGCTTGTGTTGAAGACCTTGATCTGCTCGAGATCGGAGGATGCCACGTAGACCCGGTTCGGGGTGTCCGCCGTGTCGATATCAATGCCGTACGGCTTGGCGACGTCGAGACAGCCGGAGGTCGCTCCCCACGAGCTGAGGAGTGTGCCCGTCGGGCTGTACTTGTCGACCTTGTTGCCTCGATAGTCGGCGGTATAGACGTCTCCGCTCGAATCGGTGGCCGCGTCGCGCGTACCCTCGTTCGTGGCGGTCGGTGCGATCGTCCGAAGCAGCGTGAAGGACGTGGTGAAGACGTACACGTTGCCGCTGACCCCGTCAGAGACGAGGATCTCCTCGGTGCTGCCGTTGTGGCCGACGCTGATGCCGATCGGGTCCTGGAACTTCTGGGTGCCGCCGCTCCCAAAGGACTTGACTTCCTTGATGAAGGCGCCGGTGCTCGCACTCAGCACTTGAACGTCGGCGTTGTCGGTGTCCGCGACGTAGACGTCGGTGCCATCGGTGGCGACGTCACGGGGTGCGGTGAAGCTGTCGGTGCCCCCGCCAATGGGCGCACCGCGGACGCCCACCGACCAGATCAGGGTCGTGGTTCCGGCCTTGTATTTCTCGATGCGGTAGTTGCCGGTGTCCGCGACATAGACGTTGCGCGAGGTGTCGACCGCGACGCCCGATGGGTAGATCGGGGATTCGCCGTTGCTGCCAATTGTTCGCACGTAGGTGGGAGCGACGATGGAGGCGCGAGCTGCCCGAGCGTTCGTCGACGGCGATCCGAGAGCTGCCGCGCCGGCGATGGCGAGGATCGCAGCTGAGACCGCAATGGGTCGCGAGCGAGCGGCACGAACGGTCACGTTGCCGCCGTTGTCGTGAGGAAGTCCTTCCTGGCGCACCTGGCCACCCCCTTTCGCTGTTGCTACGAGTGCCCTCTGTGCCGGTGATTCTAGCCACGCGTTCCCTCCTCTGGCCACTCCCCGCGTTTCGCCGCGCCATCAGCCGTCGCAATGACAGGCTCTGCCCCTACGTAACCGGGTTGTGACCCTGCGGTAGGCCAAATGCTCGCGGCGACCGTGGTGCACTTGGCGCTTCCGCTCATGAATGCCACGCCCGCCCATTGATTCCCGTCCGGCCGACCGCGGCCGTCTTGTGCCTTTGCGCCCTGACCGCGCTATCCGGCATGTCGGCCCGGGCCGATGCCACACCGACTCCCGGCGGCAGTCCGAGTCCGAGCCCGACGTCTCCGCCAAGTCCTGAAGTCGTGCAGTTGCAGTCGAAGGCGCAAGCACTGGAGCAGCGGATCATGGCGCTGCAGATGCAGGCCGCGCCGCTCGAGGCGCAGACCGTGCAGGCTGGGCAGCAGGCCGCCGCCGCGCAAACACAGCTGGACACTGAGCAGGTGGAGCTGGGCGCTGCCAACTCGCAGCTTGCGAAAACAACCGGGCTCATGCAGGCGGCGCAGGCAACGCTGCAATCGGACCGCAGCCGCCTGGCGGCGCTGATCGTCGCGAGGTACATGCTCACCACCAACGGCACCGCACTCACCACGCTGCTTCAGAGCAAGACACTCTTGGACGCGCTCGACACGATGGCGAGTTACGGGCAGGTGACCGACAACATGAACACCCTGGTGCTCGATGTGCGCGCCACCGCGGACCAACTTACGGAGCTGCAGTCGCAGCAGCAGCACAAGGAGCAGCAGATCGCCGCTCAGGCCACCGCGGTGCAGACCCTCCAGGCCCAGGCGCTGGAGGATCAGGCTCGCTATCAGCAGCAGGCATCGCGGCTCACCGGCCGGGCAGCGAGCCTGATGCACCAACTGGAGGACGTCCTCACGCAGCTCGCGACGGCCCAGGGGGTACAGGCAGCGACATTGGGAGCGGCGGGAAGCGGGGTCGGCTCGATCGATGGAGCACTGCCACCTTTCGCCTACGGCCCGCGCGTCGATGACTTCCCGTGGGGCCAGTGCACGTGGTACGTCGCATCGCTGCGCGACGTCACCTGGGGCGGTGATGCTTGGGAGTGGCTCATCACGGCGGCGGCCCGGGGAAAGCAGGAGGGGATCATCCCGAAGGTGGGCGCGATCGTGGTCTTCGGCCCCGGCAGGGGTTACAGCCCGCTCGGGCACGTCGCCTACGTGGAGTCGGTGGTGAATCCGACCAGCTTCATCGTCGACGAGGCCAACGTCGACGGCCTGGGGATCGTGGACCAGCGATTGATCTCATCGCTCACCGACGTCGAGGGCTTCATCTACTGACGTTCAGCGGCATGCGTCATGCCGCTGTCGCGACACCGAGGTCCTGTGCGGTGCATGCTGGCTGCGCGCTCAGTTGGTGAAACTCGTTGACACCAGCCGCTTGGCGGCCTGACCATGGATGCCATCAAGTCGCGATTGGCGCGTGCCGAGATATACGCTTGCGCGGCTCGACCAACTGGAGGCACAACATGGGCAACAACCGCATCAGCTACGTCCCGCTCGACGAGATGGACGAACGTATGCAAGCGGAGATACACCGCTGCGCGCGTGAGGGGACGCCGCGTCCAGAGAGCTCTGCCGTACGTGCCCACGCACCGAACGCGTTCTGGGCCTTCGCCGACTCATGGCAGGCTCTGTTCAACAGTGGCATTTGTGATCACGCAATCAAGGAGTTGTGCCGGGTGTACGTCTCGCGAACCGTGAAATGCGAGTACTGCGGCAACCAGCGCTCGACCCAGGCGACGGCGGAGGGGCTCGCCACGCAGCAGTACGACTCCGTGCTCAATTTCGAGACATCTGAGGAGTACGACCATCGGCAGAAAGCCGCCCTCGCCTACGCGGAAGCGATCAGCTGGCGATTGGAGCCGACTGATGACCTGTGGGATCGGCTGCATCAGGAGTTCTCCGAAGCGGAACTGGTCGAACTGGGCTGCTTCATCGCACTGACGCTTGGCCAGCAAAGCTGGATCCGGCTGCTCGGAATTGATCACCACGAGTACCTGGCTGGCACGGATGCGGCGATGGCGCCGGGGTTCCGTACTGCCGAAGAGGTGGTCGCAAGCAAGATGGCGCCGGATTACTGGGCCGTGCGGGAAGCGCGATAGGCCGGTTAGCGTTGACGCGCGCGAAAGGCGGCGACGTTGACGCGGCTCGAGCAGGTGGCGCTGCAGTAGCGCCGCGACCTGTTTTTTGAGAGGTCAACGACGACGTCGTCACAGTCGTCGGCATCGCAGACGCGCAGCCGGTCGAACTCTCCCTGCCGAATGACATCCACGAATGCCATCGCAGCCTCGACGACTATCCGATCGGCGAGCGATGCCTCGGGCAGAGTCGCGTGCAGGTGGTAGTCCCACTCGTCGTGCCGAACGAGTTGCGGCATCGCATGCGAGTGACGAAGGATCGCGTTCACCTCGGCCACGACCCCATCCGTATCCAGCTCCCAGAGGCGGCGGAGCCGCGGGCGCATCGCACGCACCTGCTCGAGCTCGCGGTCACCCCGACGACGGCTGCCGGTCCATCCCCACTTGGCGACGAACCGGTCCAAGTCCTCCACAGAACTGAGACGGTCCCCGGCCTGTTCCTCGGTGTTCACCAGTGCTGCCGCGGCGCGCAGCGCAACCTCCGTGTCATGAGCGAAGAGCACCTTGACATCTTACACTTCACCCTGTAACCTGTAATGGTCGTAGTGTTATTGGGTCATTACGGCCCGTTGTAAACCGGGAGGCCGAAATCGTGAGCCGGTCGCTGAATGTGGGTTTGGCAATGGGCCTCCTCTCCGCGGCCACGTTTGGCACCTCCGGCTCATTCGCCGACAGCTTGATCGCTGCTGGCTGGACACCGGGCGCCGCGGTGATAGCTCGTGTGGGAATCGCCGCTCTCGTGCTCACCGTTCCGGCACTCTTTCAGATGCGATCCGGGCACGCGGACTGGGCGTCGGTACGCACGATAGGCCTGTATGGAGCGATCGCGATCGCGGGCGCACAGCTCTGCTACTTCAACGCGCTGGCCCATCTCTCGGTCGGTGTTGCGTTGCTGCTCGAGTACTCCGGGATCCTGCTTGTGGTCGCATGGGGCTGGATGCGCCATGGCCACCGGCCCTCAAGGCTCACAGTGGCGGGTGGCGGTGCCGCCATCGCAGGGCTCGTACTCGTTCTCGACCTCGCCGGCGCACACCGTCTCGACGCTGTGGGGGCGCTCTGGGGACTCGGCGCTGCGGTGGGACTGGCGGCCTATTTCATCCTTTCTGCCGAGACGGATGAGAGCGTTCCACCTCTCGTGATGGCGTGGGGCGGCCTCGTCGTTGGTGGCAGTGTGCTTGCCCTCGCAAGCCTGTCCGGGCTCCTGAGCCTGCACGCCACGTTCACTGCCGTCACGCTGCTCGGCCGGCAGGTGTCGTGGATTATTCCCGTGGTGGGACTGGCGCTGATCGCCGCCGTGGTTGCATACGTCGCCGGCATCGCCGCCGTGCGTCTCCTCGGTTCAAGACTAGCCTCGTTCGTCGGCCTCGCTGAGGTGCTGTTCGCGGTCGTTTTCGCATGGGTGCTCCTGGAGCAACGACTTGATGCGACCCAGCTCGCGGGAGCGGCTCTCGTCGTGGCCGGGATCGCACTCGTGCGCCTTGACGAGAGGCGACAGCCCACGCGGGCGGACGCCGGCGAGACTGTCGCGGGAGCCCAATCTGTTGCCTGCGACGTCGTGGCAACAGGCGTATGAGCGTGCGTACGACGGACGCCATGCCTCCGGCCCGCCGAAAGACCTTCAGCTGCGGCCGACTGCGATGCGTGCCCTCTGGACGAACACGCTGCGACCCGCTTGGTCGGCGAGTTCCGCATAGCGCGCAAGAGCTGCGCCGCGGAACGCATCGCGCTTTTCGGCCGGCATCATGTCCCAGTAGACGCGTGCACCGTGGCTCAACTCCCAGCGCCACCACATGTCAGCATCGCGCAACTCGAAGCTCGCTTCGTCGGAAACGACCCCCACGCTGCTGAATCCGGCCTGCTCGAGCAGCGCGCTGAAGCCGGCGTCGTCGTTCCACTGCGATGGCGGGCCGGACTCGAAGTTCACGCCGCCGAACTGGGCCGACAGCTCGCCGAGAAAGCCGAGGTTCGGCGTCGCCCCCGCCCACACCGCCACGGCCGCGCAGCCATTTGGGCGGAGCACACGGCGGAACTCGCGGAGTGCTTGTGGAATGTCGGGCAGGAACATGATCCCGAAGGCACAGATGACGGCGTCGAAGTGTCCCGCGGGGAACTCGAGTGCTTCCGCATCCATAACCTGGGCATCGGCATTCGTGAGTGACTCGACGCGAATTCGTTGCTGGAGTGCCTCGATCGCACCAGGCGCGAGGTCGATGCCTGTGACATGACC